>NEUO01000125.1 GCA_002304315.1 Verrucomicrobiia bacterium Tous-C4TDCM | reverse complement strand
TTCGATCCCTTGGGTTTCTTCTTCTCCACGGCGATGCCGTCATGCCCCCGGTAGCCGGCATCGGGCGGCACCCCGAGACCCGCCGGATTCTGCTCGTCATTCGCCACAACCCAGGGCCGCCCCGCCGCCGCGGATTCGCGCAGCCAATGCAAGGTCTTTTCGTGGACCACTTTCCAGGAGTTCTGAAGCGATACTCCGGTCAACAGGGATTCTTCGCCGAGGAGCGGTTTGTAAACCCGGTCCTGCTCCGGTGGGAAGGTGTGCAGGACGATGGGATGTCGGTAAGGATCGGTCTCGTGGAGATACTTTGCCATGTCGCGGACTTCTTCACTGCTCTGCGTGTTCTCCTCACCGATATTCCAGTTGAGGGCGAGGGCGTGACCAAACCTCGCGATCATCTCGCGACAGTAGAGTTTGCGTTCGATCCCGAGCTTGCCGCCATCAAGCGCGGCGGAGATGTCGCGGTCCTTGCGCTCCGCGCCCAAGCGGTGGTCGTCCATCTCGTTTTCCTGGAGCTTGAAATGAAGATGGAGCCCCAGCGCGGTGGCGTGGTCGAAGACGATGCCCCATTGATCGAGCTTCGAGCCATCGTAGTGAAGTTTTGCATCCTTTTCGACGAAGGGCCAGACGTTGTCGCCATCGCCGGAAGTGTTGTAGGTGAGAAAGGAGAATCCGTTGAGCCCCTTGTCCGCGAGGTAGTTCAGCGCGCCGATGAGTCCCTTCCCCTTCCCCCCTTGCCAGGTCGGGTCGCCCGCTTTCCAATCGCCGAGGTGCGGCTCCCAGGTTTTGAGCGGGCCTTTGTCGGGCTTTCCGGTTTGGGTGTTGTCGAAATCGGTGTAAGCCAACAGCGTCTCGGGAGAATCGGGACCGGCCTTCAGGAAATACTCCTTCGATCCGGCGAACTGGAGGTGATGTTTGCCGACATACTGGAGCCGGCCGTGGGCACGGAAGTCACGTCCCGTTTTGTCCGTCTCCGCGATGGTGAAGCTGCCGGTAAGTCCGTCGTAGGGAGTGAGCTTATCGCCTCCGCCCTCCACCGCCGCGTTTTCTCCCTGGGTGAAGGAGATCACGTAATCCCAACGGCCGACCTTGTCCGGCGAGAGATGCGCCCGCCATTGCTTGCCCGAGTCGGCGCCGCTTTCGCCCGCATTTCCATCCGCCGCGAAGTAGCCGGGCACGGAGTAAACCGGCGCGCCCGACTCGTGGGTGAAGGTCACCGCGAAGGCGAGATCGGTGAAGGGGTTCGGTTCGGTATCGCTCTCTCTTGCGAAGAGACCGTCGAGAGTCAGGGTGACTTTGTGCCATTGCTTGAGTTCGCCGGTGAGGGTGACGGAGTCGTTGGCGGCTGCGCTGGCCAGCAGGGAGAGCAGGGAAAAGGCAACCAGTGACCGAATAAAACACTTCATGGATTCGATAGGGGGATCATCCGCGAAACCGCAACTGGATGAGAGGTTAACAGGGCGGCACTACTTCCCGGTGAGCGCTGGCAGCTTTTCCAGCCTCGCGGAGAGCTCAGCGACGACTCCAGCATGCTGGGCGGAGACCTCGTGCAACTCCTCGGGATCGGTCTCGTGGTCGTAGAGTTCGGTCCGGCCATCGCTCCAGCGGGTGAAGCGCCACCGGTCCGTGCGGATGCTTTGGGCGTGGAGTTTCGGGCTGCGGGTGATGAGAGTGAAGGCGGCGTCCTTGATGCGGGCCGTGGGATCGGACAGAACGGAACGCAAACTCGCTCCCGTGGTGGCATGAGGCATCTTCAACCCGCAGAAGTCGGCGACCGTGGGATACAAGTCGACGAACTCCACCAGCGACCTCGTGCTCTGGCCGCCCTTCATCCCCGGAGCTGCGATGATGAGGGGTGCGCGGCAACTGCGTTCGAAGAGAGTGTTCTTGTTCCACCATTGCCGTTCGCCGGTGTGATAGCCGTGATCGCCGACGAAGATGACGATCGTCTTTTCCCAGAGCTGATGTCGGTCGAGCGCATCGAGGACGCGTCCGAGCTGGGCGTCCATGAAGCTGGTGCCGGCGCAATAGGCGCGGAGGAGCTCGCGCCAGTCCTGTTCCGTAAATTTGGCAAACGCATTTCCGTAGTCGCCAAAGCCCACGCTCTCCTTGGGAAGTGCCATCATGTCGGCGGGATCACTCCAGGGCCTCAACGAGTCCGGCGGGTAGAGATCGAAGTATTGCTTCGGTGCGATGAAGGGATCATGCGGCTTCATGAAACCGCAGCCGATGAACCAGGGCGTGTCGCCGAGCTCCTCGATCATCGCCACGGTCGCGGCGGCGATCTGACCGTCCGGCTGATCGTCATCGCTTCCGTCCGCCGCGCCCCACTGACACCATTTCAGCGCGCCGTTGGTAACATCGCGTCCTTCGAGCATCCTGCGTCCGGTCTTGGTCGCTTCAAAGGAACGGGCCGTGTGCCAGGACGGCCCCTCGTCCATCCAGCGCCGCCTCGCTGCCGCATCCTTGCCGCCACCGAGATGGTAGAGCTTTCCAAAAGCGTGCGACTGCCATCCTGCCTCTTTGCATAGCTGCGGCAGCGTGATGACCTCTGGCATCTTTTCCCGCAAGGGGATGTCATTGCCGGTGATGCCCGTCTGTTCGGCCCGCAGGCCCGTCATCAGGCTGCTGCGGCTCGGATTGCACACGGGATACTGAACGTAGGCCCGTTCGAAGGTCGTGCCGCGCGCGCGGAGCCGATCGAGATTCGGCGTCTTCACAACCTCCTTCGTGAACGCCCCGCCGAAGTCCCGCAGATCATCCGCCATGATGAGGAGGACGTTGGGCTTTTCGACAGCTGTCTTCGCTCCATCGAAGCTGTCGGCCGCGGTCGAATCTTGGATCGGGGCTAAAACGCCCACGAGGGCAAAGAAATGGTGTCTCATGGTAACGGAGGGGGGGTGGCTGATCCAGCTCAAGGCTGGTGTTCCAGAAATCGCAGCAGGGTGGCCTCATCGATCGCGCCGGCCGCGCCGTGACCTTCGCCCACGACCTTGCAGTGAACGACAGCGCCATTCAGGTAGCTGAAGAACTCGAGCTTGCCATCGATGCGGCTTGGCTTCTCCAGCTTCGCGCCCCGGTATCCCATCGCTTTGGCCCAGAGGAACACGGACTCCTCCGCGGCGACGAAACCGAGCTTGCCGTTCTTCGCGGGTATCACCGGAGAAAGCCCGCCGTGATACGGGACGAGGTGATCCTCGGTTCCGGAGAGGTTCAGGATTCGTGCTCCGACCCGGGGTGTTGCGATGGTCTCGTAGTCGTTTTCGTCGCCCTTGGCTTTGAAATTCCGTCCGTCGTGCTGGAGGACGTTGAGCGGACTGACGGCGGTGACGTAGAGGCGAAAATTCGGCAGACGGCTCTCCATGGCCAATTGATTCGCGAGAGCCGCGCCGTTCGAGACCCCCATCACTGTGAATTGATCGGGCTCGACGTTGTCGCATGCGGCGAGCGTCTCGACGATCGCTTCGACGAAAAGCCGGTCGTCCGCCTGCGACCGTTCGACCGAGATGTTCCAACTGTTTCGGTAACCGTCCGGGAACACCATCACGTAGCGCTCCGCCATCACCGGGTGCTGCCGGAGGAAGGCGGGCAGCGAGGCCCGGGCGTTGCCGCCGTTGCCGTGGAGAAAGACGAAGACGGGCAGCTTCCGCCGATCCGGATTCGGCGGAACGTGCACGTGGTAGGGACGCGGAAAGTCCTGCTCCTGCGACCAGGATTGCCGGATGAAATACTCGCCAGAGGAGAGCGTGCCTTCGGGTTTTTCGGCGGCGTGCAGAGCCGCGAGCGGGGTGAAGAGCAGGGCGGTGAGAAAGAAACGGCAGAAAAATGGGGGCATGGCGTTCAAGGCTTCTCCAAGATCGAGTCGACAGACGAAACTCCGGCACAGGTTTGAAGTTTGCTTTTGTGGCGGTTTTCCCGGCCGTTTGCAACGATTACCGGCCCCGGCAGGTTGTTAGCGGAAAGGGAGGGAAGCGGCCTCAGGTTGATCCCACTGCCGCCATCGTTCGATTTCAGGCAACGCGGAAGTCTTGCCAAGGCCCCAAGGCCTCCCGTAGACTGCCCTCCATTCCCCCGCCGTCCCGACCGCCCATGAAATCCCGTCTCCTGCTCTTCCTCCTCGCCGGCCTTTGCTCCGTCGCCGCCGTCCCCGCCTCCGCCTCCGCCTCCGAAAAGCCTAACATTGTTTTCATTCTCGCCGATGACCTCGGCTATGCCGACATCGGGGCTATGGGGGCGAAGGACATCGCCACTCCGAACCTCGACCGTCTCGCCGCCGAGGGTGTCAAGCTCACCGACTTCCACTCGAACGCCCCGGTCTGTTCGCCGACGCGCTGCGGCTTCATCACCGGCCGCTGGCAGCAACGCGTCGGCTTCGAATGGGCCCTCGGCTTCTCCGCCGAATCGGAGAAGCTCGTGGACGGCAAGTGGATCAAGCCCACCGACATGCACGGCGCGATCGGACTGCCGGCCACCACGCCCGGCATCGCGAAGATGCTGCGCTCGGGCGGCTATGCGACGGGGGCCTTCGGAAAGTGGCACCTCGGATTCGCGGACGAATACAATCCGCTCCACCACGGCTTTGATGAATACTTCGGCGAGTTGCTTGGTCATGCCGACTACTACCGGCACGACTACTACGACGGCACCCACGCTCTCCGCGACGGACTCGATCCGGTGAAGAAGGAAGGCTACCTCACCGACCTCATCAACGAACGTGCCGCTGCCTTCGTGAAAAAACAGGTCACCGCCAAGCGACCCTTTTTCTGCTACGTGCCGCATCTAGCGGTGCACGCGCCCTTCCAACCGCCGGGACGACCGGAGCCCGCCGTGACCAAGGCGAACATGTATGACGGCAGCCGCGCCATCTACGCGGCGATGGTCGAAAAGATCGATGAGGGTGTCGGCATGATCCTCACCGAACTCGAGGCCGCCGGCGTCGCGGAGAACACCCTGATCGTGTTCTCGAGTGACAACGGGGGCGAACGCTGGTCCGACAACCGACCGCTCTTTCATCACAAGGCGACGCTCTGGGAAGGCGGCATCCGCGTCCCCTGCCTGATGCGCTGGCCGGCCCGCCTGCCAAAGGGAAAAGAAAGCGCCCAGCTCGGAATCACGATGGACCTCACCGCCACCTTCGCCGCCGCCGCCGGGGTAACACCACCCGAAGGCCATGTCTTCGACGGCATCGACCTCGTCCCCATTCTCTCCGGCGAAGCTCCGCCCGCCGATCGCACGCTCTTCTGGCGCATCGACCGCTCGAATCGCAAGATGCGCGTGGTGCGCCACGGAAAATGGAAATACCTCGACGACGGCGGCACGATGGACTTGCTCTTCGACCTCGACACCGACCTCGGCGAGCGGCACAATCTCCACTACACCCATCCCGAAATCGTCGCCGACCTCAAGGAACGCCTCGCCGCATGGGAAGCCGAGATGGAGCGCGAGCCGAAGACCTTCCGCGTGCGGTGAGGCGGGCAAATTTCCCATCCGACAGGGTCACCTTGCCTCCCCTACCCTGTTCCCTATAGCGCGCATCCAAGAGGAAAAGTTACAATTCGCCGCGTCTCCGTATAGCAATCAGCCGCTGCTTCATGTTGCAATTAGCCGCAATCTGACGTAGCAATCAGCCGAAAGTGACTGATCCAGTTCCAGAGAAGGGCTATCTGCCACGCCATCTGAGTGGGGCTTTGGAAGCGGCGTTGGCCGATACTCCAGTGGTCTGCTTGCTGGGACCCCGGCAGTGCGGGAAGTCCACCCTGTCGCGGCATTGCGAGCGCGGACGGCACTATGTCAGCCTGGATGACAAAGCTTATCTGGATCTTGCCCTCGCCGATCCGCAGGGCTTCATAGGCAACTTGCCGGAGCAGGTGGCGATCGACGAGGTGCAGCGCGCGCCCGAGCTCACGCTGGCGATCAAGCGCAGTGTAGATGCCAACCGAAAGCCGGGCCGTTTTCTGCTGACAGGATCGGCCAACCTATTGCAACTGCCTCGGCTGGCGGATTCTCTGGCGGGCAGAATGGAATGCCTCTCTTTGCATCCCCTTACCGTGTCCGAAATCCGCCGCTCTCCGGGGAGGTTTCTGACAGAGTTCATGGCGGGAAATTTGAAACCGGAAATCACGGAATCAGGCACCCCGAGACCATCGGAACTGCCCTCCTTGCTCGTGGCAGGTGGCTACCCGGAGTCCATAACCCGCGATCTCGAAAGAGCGGATCGCTGGCGGCGAAATTACCTTCGATCCGTCGTCGAGCGCGACATCCGAGACATCGCCGAAGTCAAGGATGCCAGCGATCTCACCCGCCTTCTCGCCTTTCTGGAAACCCGTAGCGCACAGCTCCTCAATCAAAGCGCCATTTCGCAAGCTCTCGGACACTCCCGGGCGACGATTGATCGCTACCTCACGCTGCTGGAGCGCCTCTTTCTCATCCGGCTGCTCCCGGCGTGGCACAGCAACCGCAGCAAACGTTTGGTCAAGACACCGAAGATTCATTTCGTCGATAGCGGGCTGGCGGCTACCCTCGGTGAACTGGAACCGGCGAGTTGGAACGCGGAGAGGTCGCGCTTCGGGCACCTACTGGAGTCTTTCGTGCTCCAGCAACTCATCGCGATGGCCGACTGCATGCTGCACCCGCCACTCTTTTACCACTATCGGGATCGTGACAAGATCGAGGTCGACATCGTGATCGAGTCCAGACAGAAGATCTGGGGTGTCGAGATCAAGGCCGGTGCAAGCGCCAACCGGGACGATGCCAAGGGACTGCTCAAACTGGCTGGAATCGCTGGTAAAAGCTTTCAAGCGGGAATCGTTTTCTACGATGGGGAAGCAACCTTTCCCCTCCATCAAGAAGCTGACATCCACGCGGTAGCCTTGTCCAAACTCTGGGAACTCTAGACTGTCTGCCCTGCCTCATCGGATTCTTCGTTCACCTCTCGACCTTGCGATAGAGAAAGGCATCCGAGCACACGAGCGAAGTGATCAGCGCCTTCATGCTACCGCCATTGTCGCGGTAAGCGCGGTGGGCGGCCCGGAGGACGGGGGCGTCGTGGAGGGTTTCATTCCGGCCCATCCAGAAGCGGAAGGCGTGGCGGACGAAGACCTGCTCGACGCGCTCGCTCGCGGCGAGCTTTTCGATCATCTCGATGGCGTCTTTGACGGGACCGTCGAGAGCGGGGTCGCCCGATTCGGTGATCTCGCCGCTGGTGTCGACGGGCTGGTCGAGCTCGGTGGTGCGGTAGAGGCCGGCGTGGTTGTACATCTCAAAGGGCAGCCCGAGCGGGTCCATCTTTTCATGGCAGGACCAGCAGTATTTCTCGCGCGTCACCCGCATCCGCTCGCGCAGGGTGTGGTGCGGCTCGTCGGGAAGCTGGGCATCGACGGTGATGGGCACGTCGGGGATGCCGCCGCCGAGGAGACGCTCGCGAATCCAGATGCCCCGGTGGATGGCGTGGTTGTCCATCGCGTCAGAGTGCGAGACAAGCCAGGTAGGATGGGTGAGGATCCCGAGGCGTTGACCCGCAGGAACGGTCGCGAGGATACGCTCGGGTTTCATCGAACCGGCTCCGAAGGTGGGCCGGCTGACGCGGGCATAATCCGCCGGGCCGGTCAGATTCGCCTCGGCCACCTCGACGTTGTCACCGCCTCCGCGCTTCCGCTCTTTTTGCGCCGCATCGGCCCGCTTCTCTGCCGCCGCGAGCGTTTTCTTCTGACGATCGAGGGACCTCAGCACCTGCTTGTCGTCGGGACTGGTTTTTGCTTTGGCTTCGAGCCGGGCCAACTCTTCCTTCAGTGAGGCGAGTTCGGCGGCTTCTTTCTGTTCCTGCTCTTTCTGGGCCTGTTTCTTCGCGGCAACAGCAAGGGCCTGCTCTTCCTTCGTGTGTTTTCTGCCGAAGTAGGTCTTGTCCTTCGGACCGGCTACGACGCGGTCGGTGGTGAGCAGTTCCTTGAGGACGTCCTTGTCTTCTTCGAGGATGATTTCGATGAGCCGGTCGGTGCTCGCGGTGGCGTCAAACATGACGCTGTAGTGATCGGTCCCGCGGTTCGAAACGCCGGTCGCGGCGAGGGCGCGGGTGTCCTTGCAGATATAACCGCCAAGGTCGTAGTCGAAGTAGTCGCGGAAGAATTGCAGCACCCGCGGCTTACGGATGCGGTCGTCGTCGAGCATGCGGGTGGCCTCGCGCTGAACGTCTTCACGAGTCCGCATGCGCCCGTCGAGGATCGCCTGACGAAGAGTTTCGTCGGGCTTGAGGTAGCGCAGGGCGTGGTTCACGGCGAGACCGAGTTCCCAATCCTGCAACAAAACGCGTCCGTGCGCGTCGGGCTCGCCCGATGCCGCGAGCTCGGGCCGGAAGAGGGCGTCGCGATCGAGAAAGAGGGCCGAGAGGCCCATGAAGACACCGTCTTCCTTGCCGACCTTGGCGATGCTGTCCTTCACGATCTGCACGTAATCGCCGGACTCTTTCTCCGTCGGCGGGCGGAAGGTGAGGGCCTCGAACAGGTAATCGACGGCGGCGCGGAGACCTTCGTCGGTGACCTCGGGCTTTTCCATCAGGTCGAGGACGGGAGTGAGGGGACGGACCACTTTCGTGTTGTAAACGATGGCGGTGGGCAGGCCGCGGAGATCGCCCTTGGGTTTGACCAGGTCGTAGGTCTTCGGATCGTCTGTGATCTGTTCGGGCATGCCGACAAGACTAAGCGGTCCGTAGGCCATGTATTGGAGGATATCTTCGGCCTTGCCGAGGATCTGCGTCGCTTCGGCACTGTTGACGGTGTAGAAATCAGGGTAGTTCTTCAGGCCGTGTTTGCGAGCGGATGAGAGGACGACGGGCACGCTCTTCACCGCCGTGGCATAGGCGACGGTGCCGCCGTCCCAACGGATGATCCGGTCGATGCCGAAGTAGAGTTTCAACTCGCCGCCGTGGTTGGTGGGAACGACGTCGCCATGGGTGCGGAGCCCAGGCTTGGCAGGATCGAAAGCCGGCTCGGTGTTGATGAGTTCGTTGAGCCGAGTGATGTGCTCCTGTGGGGTGACGCGCCAGATCCGCGCGGGAGACGAGGTCGGCTCGAGAGTGATGCCCTCGGGCAGTTCGCCGAAGAGGAGATCGTGGTCAACGAAGTTGCCCTTCTTCGGATCGAGATGGGCATGGAAGCCCCCTTTGTCCTCCATCGCCGTCTGCAACTCGCCGACGATCCAGTCGGAGAACCGGAGCCGCTCGACGACCCCGGGCCGCTCCTTTTTCTTCGGCGGCATTTCCCCGAGCGCGATCTGCGCCCAGACCGACTTCCAGAGGGCGGCGTTCGTCTCATCGACGGGTCCGAGGTCGAGCAGGTTGAGGCCGGCCTCGGCGGTGGTGTCGTCGTGACACTCGAGACAGTGTTTGTCGAGAAAGGGCTGCGCCAGTCCCGCGAAGGGTTCGTCGACCGGATCACCGGGCGTGTAGGTCCCATCTGCGAGGACCACCGTCCCGCTGAGGAAAAAGGTCGCCGCGAGGACGACGAGACCGCCCTTTCTCATGCCAAGAGCTCTCTGATCGGTCCGGTGCCGGAGTCGAATTTGGCGGCCATCTTCTCGCTCATGTTGAAGCGGTCCGAAGCCACCCCGGCGGCCTGCAGGAGAGTCGTGTAAAGCGCGTTGATGGGACGTTTGCCGTCCATCTGCGTAAAGCAGCCCGTTTTGAAGATGCCGCCGCAATTGCCCAGCAGCATCATCGGCCAGGTCGCTCCGCTGGTGTGCTGCTGGTCGGCGTTGTTGCTGGTGTAGACGATGAGGGTGTGGTCCATCATCGTGCCACTGCCCTCGGGCACGCTCTCGAGTTCCTCCATCAGCTTCACGAGCATGCGGGTGTTGTATTGGCGGATCTTGATCCAGATCGGATTGTCGGGCTGCGGCATGTGCCCGAGATTGTGACCCTGTTCCTGAACGCCAAGTCCTTTCCACGCGCCGAAGATCTCGCCGCGGCCGGAGCCGATCGTGAGCACGCTGGTGATGCCGGACTTCAGCGCCGAGATGCCGAGATCGAGGAGGACGTCGTGCCAATCGGTTTCAAACTCCGGTGCGGTGTAGCGCTCGTCCACGGCGGGAGCGAATTTTCGCAAATGTTCCGAGACGCCTCCGAGGCGTTCCCTGAGTCCGTTGATGTCTTCGAAGCCGCCAACGAACCGGCTGTAGCGCTGCTGGTCTGCGACCGGCAGGGACTCGCCTTTCGCGGCGGCGAGTTGCTCGATGCGATCAAACATGCCCGAACGCGCCTCGTGCTGCGCACGGATATTTCCCGCGGAGATGCCGCCATAGAGCATCTCGTAGAGGTGGTTCGGATTCGAATGCATGAAGATGGGCTGGCCCGCGCCGCTCGCCGAAAGATTCGCGACGGTGGGCTTGGCCTTCATGTTCTCCATCGAGTCCATCCCGATGCAGAGATGCGGCAGCAGGGTCTCGGGAAGCACCTTGCTCAACTCGTAATCGATCGTCGGCCCGCTCGGCGGCACCCCGTCGCTGCCGCGGTAGCCGCCGAGGGCGCCAAAGAAGGCGCTGTGCGAGGGACTCGTGTGGAGTCCGTGGAGTCCGTTGATGAGGTGAAGGCGCTCCTTGAACGGCTCGAGCGCCGCGATCGGCTCGGGCAGTTTTGCCCCGGCGAGGGAACCGCTGTGTTTCATCCCCGCCGGAATGCAAGTCGCCGGATCGAAGCCCTGATTTTGGAGGAAAAAGATGATGCGTTTCGGTCCTCCGGAGACGGACGATGCGGCGCGGCCGATCGCTGGAAACATCGACGAGCCAACGGCGGCTCCGAATCCGGCGGCGAGAGTGTGGAGGGATTGACGACGATTCATCGTGGTGGGCGGACCTGAGGGAAACAAACCCAAAATAGAAAGGAAAGTTGCGGAACTCCAATGCGCGATCAAGCCCGGGTTCACGGGAACGGCAGCTTAGCAGCGACAAAGGTGAGTTTCCGGCCGGAGTCATTCCACCTCCCGCTCCGCATACGCAAGGGCCATGCGCAGGTAGCGATGGCTGTGGAGCGGGGCAAGCTCGGGGGTGAGAACTTTCGCCTTGAGGAGTGACTCCACGGCGGTCAGGCGCTCGTCGTAGATTGGGGATTTCTTTTCGTGGGCGATTTCAAGCAGCGAGGTGACGAGCTGGGCATAGGTCAGGGAGTCGGCGGCCATTTGAAGGCGGGCCTTCACGCCGGGGTCATCACCTTGCAGGGCCTCGGCGCGTTGGATGAGGGATTCGAGGTTTTTCAGGGACTCCCCGGAGTAGTGGCGGCGCAAGCGGGCGGCATGAGGCTTGCGCGGGCCGAGGTCGGGGTCGGCGCGGACCTGGTCGCTGATCTTGGCAAGGGCATCGTGATACTGCCGCATCACGTCGGCAGCTGGACCATAGGCGGCGCGGCAGTAGTCGTCGATGGTGGCGGCGACATCGAGATCGGGATGCCACAGGGCTTTGCACAGCACGTAGTAATCGAGCCCGTGGGCGCTCCAGTTGCCGTGGCCGTTGTCAAAGTCAAAGCCGATGGCCTTGTGCTCGACACCGAACTTCACGGCCTCCGCGAACCACGCGGCGTTGTTACGTGGCAGGCCGAGGTCGATGGCGGGACCGAGATCGTTCGGTCGAATGAAGAGCTTCGGCGCGATCCTCGCCCAGGCTTCGATCTCATTGAGGTTCATGCCGACATAACCGACGATGAGGTTCGGCTCGAGCTGCTTCACCTTCGTGGGCACGGTGCGATACACAGAATACGCATAGGCCACGAGGTCGCGGTCCGGCATCTCGCGGCCCACCCGCGCGGCGATCTCGTTGAAGAAGGTGAAGGTGCGGTCGCTCAGCGAAGGGTATTCGGCAAAGGGCAGTTTCGTGGCGGGATCCATGAGTTGCGAATCGCCAAGAATCTTCGGGGCATCCGCCGGATCGAGGGCACGACAAGCCTCGCACATGCAGAACTTGTTTTTGCCGCCGTCATTCGGCGAGATGGAGGCCGTGAGCAGCGAGGGATCAGCCTTGAACTCGGCGATCTTCACGCGAGCGATCTCATCCCACAGCGCGTCGTTCGATTTGCAAAGCCTCTCCCGCTCCGGCACCTGCGTGCGGGTGCCGTCGGGTTGCAGCGCAAACCACTCGGGATGCTCCCCGCCATGCCGTTCCCACCAACCGGCGAAGGCATGGCCGCCATTGATCTCGATGCGCTGCCCCAGCCGCATCCGTCGATGCCACGGACCCGTCGCCGCCTCGCCCTGCGCCGCTTTCCAAGCCTCCGGCGAAACGCCCCACTTCTCCAAGACCGGCGCAAAGGTCTCTTCACGTGACACCGCGACGTTGCGCAGCTTGCGCTTGGCGATGCGCGGCTGCTCGCGGCGATCCAACTCCGGAATCGTGATCGTGCTACGCTTCGGCACCACTTCGCCATGCTCGCCGGGGAAGAGCCAGCGCACCCCGAGTTCCCCCTCGATGAAATCATACACGGCAAAGAGCGTGCCTTTGCAAATCATGCCGCCCGGCCCCGCATCGCCGCCGCAGAGGTGCAAATTCCCGTTCCGGGTCAACACCACGATCTCCTCCGGCTCCCGCGCGATGTCGGCATTCGCCTTGCAGTTTCCCACATAGACACGCGGTCCTTCCGGCAGTCCGCCTTGCGTTTCCGTGGCAATCTGAGGTCGCACCCCTCCGGCCTTTCCGAGATAATCCGCCAGCTCGACTGCCGCCAAGGGCACCACCGAGCCATTGCCGGTCAACTGATCCGCAGGCTTTTGAATGTGCTTGTAAAGTCCCTCCGGAACGATGATCACGGCCGTCGGTTGACCATCGCGAACGAGGGTGACGTCAGCGAAGGCCGGGAGGAACGGTAAGAGCGAGAGGACGGCGACAACGTGTGGTTTCATGGCATTGAACGAGCGGCGGCAGATTGAGACGTGGGGCATCCAGCATCAGAGGCGTCTTCACCGGTCGGCGGGCTTGAACTCGAGCTCGCGGAAACTCGCCTCCCCCGGCGACGCCTGGACCCGGAGATGAATCACCGGCGCGCTCGCCGGCAGGACGAACTCGTGCACCTGCCAGTCGCGGGACTCCGCGATCGTGAAGGGGACCCGGTTCGCCGGAAGGAAATCCTTGTCGCCCTCGACCCGCCAGCTCACCGAACCGCTGCCGGGCGAGGCCTTGAGTTCGAGCCGGACCTGCACCGGACCCGCGAGCTTCGTGCGGGTTCGGGTGAGGAAGCCGCCCTTTCCTTTTTTCTCCGGCGTGAAGACGATGACCCCATCCATCTCGGTGAGCGCGCCGCCCCGGGCCTCCCAGCCTTTCACCGCGTTCGACAAGGGAACCTCCTTCGCGGCCGGGGGCGCGACGGTCTTGCCCTCGAGATAATGGTCGAAATAGTCGTTCCAGGTCGGAGCCATCAGCCCGAGGGCGAGACCGGGCGGATCGAGCTCGGCGCACCAGGCGGTGAGTTTTTTGCGTAACATTGTGGCTTTGTCAGGGTTTTCGGGGGCGAGATTGTGTTTCTCTCCCGGATCGGTGGCTAGATCGTAGAGGTATTCGCGTTCGCCGCCGCGCAGGAGCTTCCAGTTGCCTTCGCGGATCGCGCTCTGGGCCATCCAGCGCCAGTGGAGTGCCTCGTGGGGAGCCCCCTTCGCTTCGCCTTTCAGGTAGGGAATGAGGTTCGTGCCGTCGAGTTCACCCGGCTTCACTTCGACCTTCGCGATATCCAACGCGGTTGCCGCGACATCGAGGGCGCTCACGGGGTAGTCGTAGACCTGCCCCCCGGGAATCGTGCCGGGCCAGGCGATGAGAAAGGGCACGTGCATGCCGCCTTCGGCGAGCATGCCCTTTTCACCATTAAGGGGATCATTGAGACTGCCGTCCCATCCACCGGGGTCGCCCTCGAGGGGTGAATCGATCTTGTGGATCTTCAGCGGGGCGCCATTGTCGCCGATGAAGAAGATGAGGGTCTTCTCGGTGAGTCCGTGTTTCGCCAAGGTGCCCGTAATGAGCCCGACTCCGTCATCGACCGCCGCGAGCATGCCGAGAGCGGCGCGGCGGCGCTCGGGCATCTCTCCGGGAAAGCGGGCCTTGTAGGACTGCGGTGCATCGAGGGGAGTGTGCGGGGCGCGAAAGGCAAGGTAGAGAAAGAAGGGCTGATCGTGATAGCGCTCGATCATCGCGGCGGCGGCCTGCGAGCAGGTATCGAGATGATAGCCTTCGGGTGGAAGATCGCCCATGGGACGATCCCGCCCCTCGAGGTCGATGTTCGCGGAGAAGGGCCGCTGCCCGCTCTGCGAAAAGACGTGTTGGAAACCGTGCCTCGTGATCTCCGTGGTCGGTCCGAGGTGCCACTTTCCGAACTGGGCGGTCGCATATCCCGCCTCGCCGAGACGCTCGGCGATGGTCGTTTGTTGATTGAAGCCGTCGAGGGACGATTGGTTGCTGTCGAGCCCGAAGCGTCCCTGGAAACTTCCGGTGAGCAATCCGCCGCGCGAAGGGACGCACTGAGGCGCGGTGCTGTAGCCGTTCTTCGCGACCACCCCGCTGCGGGCGAGGGCGTCGAGGTGAGGGGTTTTGAGATCGGACTGGAGCCCGTGGATCCCGAGGTCGGAGTATCCGTGGTCGTCGGTGTAAATGAGGATCACGTTGGGGCGAGAGTCGGCGGCCAAGAGATCACCACTGAGGGCACCGAGGACACAGAGAAGGGTGAAGAGGAGTTTCATTCAGAGGTCGGAAGACGCGAAGCGGATCGATGGAGCGTAGCGAAGTCAATTCGGAGGTCGGCGATCCGCAATCCACAATCCGAAATCCGAAATCCGCAATTTCATTTCACGGTCACCCACATCGGCGACGACCAGGCCATGTTGCCGTCGGTTTGTTCGATGCGGAGGTAATAGCGGTTTTCGCCGGCGAGCGGAGAGACATCAGTCCAGTCGCCCGCGACTTCTTTTCCATTCGGATCGGTGATGTGGAGATCGACCTCGTTGCGCACGATCGTGACCCTTTTCAACGGAGCGGTGCCGAGGACACGATAGCTCAGGACGGGCTTTCCCGTGGTCTCGAAGACTTCTCCCATGAGATGCTCTCCGCTGCTCAGTTCGATGAAGATCTTGTCCGTCGCCGCGACGGTGCGTCGTGCCTTGAAGCCATTGATGATGCCTTCGCGGGTGAACTCCTCAACGTAGACGCCGCCGAAGGAGGTATGGGTCGAAATGTGATCGCTCGAGGCGAAAACGCCGAGTTTGTGACCGACCGCGAGAGCCTTTTGGTAGACGCCGTTGTTGAGGGCGCTCTTACCGACGGTGCCCGCCTCAAAATCCGTGATCGGCGCGGGTGGCGGCGGAAAATCTTTGCTGTTTTTGTTGGACGGTGTGTAGGGCTCGTCCTTGCGCAGGCCGACGGTCGGCTGCGACAGACCGAGCCCCTCGTAG
>NEUO01000124.1 GCA_002304315.1 Verrucomicrobiia bacterium Tous-C4TDCM | reverse complement strand
ACATCGACGTTGACGAGCACGTCCAGCCTTTCCTCGACATCAACCCGATGCTGGCCGGCACGCTCCGCAGCAAGGGCCGGAGAGGGTGCAACATCTGGGTGCAAATGATCGACGACTACCCGAGAACGGCGACGCTCAAAACCCACGACGGAGGCGCCTGGGGAGAATGGCGCTCGACCGGCAATCAGACGACGATCCACGGCAAGCACCCGGACGGGATGGACTACCGCCTGGAGGTGGAAGCCAAGCCGATCCGGATTCACTTCGCGGACATCGTTTGGCCGGACTCCCTCAAGCTACCGTGGGAGAAGTCGCTTTCCGACATCTACGGGCCGCCGGTTTTCACCGAGTCCATGAAGAAGGGCGACGTCGTTACCGACATCAACGAAGGGTATTGGGCGGGACTCTATGACCGGGAAAACATCGTCCTCCACGATCCGGATGAACGGGCATTCTACCGATACGAGGGCCGCACCGGCTTGTTCGGTGTGGAGACTTCCGACAAGATCAAGACCGACATCAGCGCGAGGATGCTGGAGGCATCACGGGATGACAACATCCCGGAGCTGGTTTCGTTCCGCAAGGATTCCAAGCTCAACGCCATCGTCGCACAGCTCCGAGGAATCACCGAGCAGCACGACGCCTTCGACGGCAGGCCGAAAGCCGTGCACCTCGCCAACTGCGTGCTTCGACTCACCGGCGACCGGCTCGAGCGTCACCCGTTCTCACCTTCATTCCGTAGCCGCAACCGCTCGCCAATCATCTACGATCCGGCCGCAAAGTGTCCTCGGTTCTTGAACGAACTCGTGATTCCCGCCGTGCATCCTGACGACGTGGTGCTGCTTCAGAAGATGATCGGACAGGCATTGCTCGGACGGAACCTTGTTCAACGTCTCGTCATCCTCGACGGCCTCGGAGGCCGAGGGAAAACCCAGTTGCTCGGTGTGATCCAGCACCTTGTCGGACAGCACAACTTCACCGAGCTGCGCACAAAGTTCCTCGGCGACCGCTTCGAACTCTACAGGCTCCGTAGTCGGACGCTGTTGACCGGCGTGGACGTGAAGCCCGACTTCCTCAGCACCGAGGGCGCTTCCGTTCTCAAGGGACTTGTGGGTGGCGACTGGTTCAATGCCGAGCAAAAGGGCGGGAATGGAGCGTTCAAACTGCAAGGGACGTTCAACGCGTTTGTCACATCCAACGCCCGACTCAAGGTGAGGCTGGAGGGTGACATCAGCGCATGGCGTCGCCGCCTGCTGATCGTTCGATACGAGGGACCGCCGCCCGCCAGAAAGATTCCGGAGTTCGCGGAACTGCTGATTCTGGAGGAAGGCAGCGGGATCTTGAATTGGGCGCTGGAAGGGCTGCTGATGCTCATGGAGGACATCAACGGCAATTCCGGCGACCTCGTCCTAACCGATCGGCAGAAGAACGTCGTGGACGCTCTGCTGGCCGAATCCGACAGCCTCCGCCACTTCCTCGAAAGCAGGGTGAAGACCGATTACGGATCGGACCTCGCGATTGAGGAGATCGTGGAGGCATATGCGGCCTACTGCCCGGATATGGGATGGAACCCGGCGCCGGTTACGGAGATCCAGCGGGATCTTCCTTCCCTGATGCTGGAGTTGTTCCGCACCTCCAAGTCGAACGACATCCGGCGAAACGAGAAATCGCGGAGAGGATTCCACAACGTCGCCTTCATCCCATGAGCATCATCATCAGCAGGCTGGAGCAGGTGAAGCACCGGCAAAGCGGGAAGATCATCGCACGGTGTCCCGCTTGTGCCGAGGAAGGCAGGGACAACAAGGGCGAGCACCTTGTCATCATGCCGAGCGGCAAGTTCGGGTGTATTGCCAACGAGGGCGACGCCGGAGCCGACCACCGGAAGCGCATCTTCGAATTGGCGGGCGAGACGACGGAGCGGGTGATTCCCTCCGATATCGCAATAAAGTTGCACTCCCGGACGGGCCGGACGGGTAAATCAAACCCTTACGTGATGGGAGAAAAAGGAATCCCGCATACGCCAAGGATGTTGAAACACCCGTCCGGGCCGTCCGGAACCCGCGTCTATGGCCTCCGCGTCATCGAATACGATCAACCTCCGCGAATGGTTGAGATCGATGTTGAAACCGGGTATCCGATCATCGACGGCGCAATCTGCCCGTTTTGAAACACCCGGCCGGCAATCCTTAGTAAGTTGCTAAGGATGCTTTGACAATGTCCGGTTATTCCCGCAGTCTTTCGCCCGTGGGAAGACCTTCAAAGCTGACATCGGAGACCGCCGCGACCGCCGCGACTCTTGCGAAGATTGGGTTCAGTGATGAACGACTCGCCGCCGCCTTAGGGGTAAGTCGCTCGACCTTGTCAGAGTGGAAGCGCCAAGACGCCGAGTTTGCGGCCACCCTAAAGGCCGCCAAATCGACCGCCGACGCCGCTGTCGTCAATGCCTTGTTCGAGCGTGCGACCGGCTACGAAGCACCCGACGGCACCCACATTCCGAGTCACCCGACCGCTGCGATATTCTGGTTGCGAAATCGTCAGCCGGCCGAGTGGCGCGATGTCAGTAGAACCGAAGTCTCTGGCCCAGATGGCAAGCCATTGGCCACCACGCCGCCGCTGATCCAGTTGGCACCCGCTCAGGAAGATGCGCTCGAACGACTCATCGCCGATGCGCAGGCCCGCGTCCGGCAGCCGAATCTCCTCACCCATACACCATGACTACCGCCGAACTACCTACCGCCGCCGCCACCCATCACGAGCGTCTCACTGAAGCCTCCGCCGCGACAGCCGCAGCTCGTGCACCAATCGACGCCCACGCCGAATTGGCGGCCCGTGTCTCTGAATTGAAGTTCCAGGCAGCCAGTGGCGATCTAACCGACGAAGGCGCAGTCGAACTCCTCCAGCTATCCGAGCGGCACCGGCTCGGCGAGGTCACCGCCACTCGCCGGCTCCGGGCACTCGACGATGCGCTGGCCGCTGAAGTGAAGGTTGCGCTGTCCGTGCTGGCCGATCTAGCCGCCAATGTTGACGTGCTCGTGGCCGATGCCGCCACCGCTGCGGATGCTCTTTCGGGCGTGCTCGTTGACGCCGCTGCTCAGGCCGTCCGTGGCGACACGAGCGCCGGCCATGAGCGCGATACGGGCAGGTGCATGGTGGAGCAATTTTTCCCGGCAGTGTGGCCCGCGTCCGTGCTGGCCGACAAAATCCGCACCGCGTCCAACACGAGCTGGGGTACCGGGCACGTGGCCACCGAAGCGGCTCTGATCGTCCAGTCCTTCGACTCCAACGTGAAGGCGATCCGCGACGGCATCGACGGACTCCGAGCGGTTCACAAGGCCGCAGTCAAAGCTTTCGGGTGAGTAACCCGATCCATAGGGAGGCCGGCGTGATGCACCGGCTGCGGCAACGCGAGGCCGCCGGAGAAGATCAGGCTCCGGCGGCCTTTCTCGTGCTGATCGGCGGCACCGGGAAGCACCCTTAAAATTTCAGGGGGCAGTTTAGTGGACACTTGGCCACCTGCATAAAACCTAACTCGTTGGTTTTGAAGATGGTGCGCGATACTGGGTTCGAACCAGTGACCCCCTCCGTGTCAGGGAGGTGCTCTACCACTGAGCTAACCGCGCGTGTTTACCCCCGAAAGGGCGCTCGAGAATGAGGTTGGGTCCCGGGACTTGCAAAGCCTTTTTTGAGGGAGCCGGGTACTTTTTCGAAGGGCGAAAAAAGGGCGGGGAGCCGGAGCTCCCCGCCGTTTGAGGCAATCGACTCAACGCGGCAGATTTCCCGAAGGAGGCTGCCGCGGATGTGATATCAGGGCTTGTTGGCAGCCTTTTTGGCAGCCTTCTTGGCAGCCTTCTTGGCCGGAGCGGCCTTCTTCGCAGGCTTGGCAGCTTTCTTGGCAGGAGCAGCCTTCTTGGCAGGAGCAGCCTTCTTGGCAGGAGCAGCCTTCTTGGCAGGAGCAGCCTTCTTGGCAGGAGCGGCCTTCTTCGCCGGAGCAGCCTTCTTGGCGACGGTCTTTTTCGCTACCTTTTTGGCGGCCTTCTTGGCGGAGTTCGCAGGCTTCTTGGCCGCCTTTTTGGCAGCCTTTTTGGCAGGGGCCTTCTTTGCAGGGGCCTTCTTGGCCGCCTTCTTTGCCGGCTTTGCAGCGGCCTTCTTGGCGGGTGCTTTCTTGGCGGGTGCAGCTTTCTTCACCGCGGCCTTTTTGGCCGGTGCTTTCTTAGCGGCCTTCTTCGCTGTTTTTTTTGCAGCCATAGCTTTGTGTCGTTTGAGTTCGCGTTCGATGTTGGTTTTCTCATCCGGCGTTAATGTGCCAGCGGAGAGGAGTGCGAGGATCGCCTCACCGAGACGACCCCCGAAAGCGTTGGTAAGAAAGTCGTGCGATGCACGACGGACTATAGCGTCCTTTGAAAAGGCGGCTTCGTAAACATGGGCGCGACCGTCGCGGGTGCGCTTCACGAGCTTCTTGCGTTCGAGGCTCTGCAGGACCGAGAGCACCGTGGTGTAGGCCCGGTCTTTCCCATCGGGGAGGGTATCAAGTACGGTGGTTACCGTAGATGGTCCGCCGTGCCACAAAACGGACAGTGCTTGGAGTTCCAGATTGGAGGGGTGTGTGACTCGTGCCATTAGCGTTTGATCACCGGGTTCGTGGCACCATACAGCTAGTAGTTCGGAAATCCGTCAAGTTCAAACTCTCCGATTTTAAGGGAATGTTAACGGAAATTTCAGAGCCGCTTGTGGTCGTCTTTTCTATCTACGATGAACATCGTAGATAGCCAGCGCTCAATCCTCTTTAAGAGCAGGTCTCCGGATCCCCGGACTGAGCGCCGCGAGAGCCGTCCACAAGCGGTCTTCCGAGGGGTGTCCGTTGAAAATCACGCGGCCTTCGGGAGATACTAGAACCATCGAAGGCACGCTCTGGATGCGGAGCATGCGGTGCAGCGAGTCCTTCTCACGATCGACAAGCCAGGCGCCTGGAGGCGGGGATCCGAGTGCGTTGACGATCGTCTTCGCGTCGCCGAGTGCATCGGCCGTGGCTTCGGAAAGCAATGAAGCGACAGCGATGCCATTCTTCTGGAATTCGAGTGCGGTGACCTTGAAATCGCCCATGCTCTCTTCGCACTCGCGGCTCCATGGCGACCAGAAGTGGAGCAGCAGCGCCTTGCGGTCCTTCAGCAAGGACGACAGCGCGATTTTTCCGTCGGCAAACATTTGGTCCAAGCCGACCGAGGGATCGATCTTCACGTCGCGCATCGCTTCGTCGAGTCGCATGCGGTCGATGTGGGGCGCGAATGCGCTTCCTTGTTTGGGGCTGAGCCAGAAGGCCTCGGTGATGTGCTTTTTGAAGCCGACGCGGTCGTTCTTCTTCAGCGCGGCGATGGCTTGCACGTATTCAACCACGGCAAGCCAGTCCTCGCGGACGGCGAAGATCTCGGACTCCTCCAGCTTGAAGCTGTCATTCCGCTTGAGGAACTCAGGCATCATTGCGGCGATCTTATCGTCCTCGTGGCGGTCGACGTAGTAGAGAAAGGTGGCTTCGAGGATGGGCTGCTCGCCGACTCCTTGTTCACGCGCCTTCTTGGTCGCTGCTTCGAAAATTTCCGGTGTGCCGCGCTCCGAGAGCATGCGCTCGAGCGCGGCGCGTTTCGGTGGAAGGCCGGCGTAGGGATCCTCCTCCGGCTCGAGTTCTTGGGCGAGGCAACATGCCGCGGCCAAGAGGCAAACGAGGGTCGTGGTTCTGCGGAGGAGGATCATGAGGAGCGGGGTTCAGGGAATGCGGAGCTTGGAGCCAAGCACCACGGTGTCGGACTTCAAACCGTTGGCTTTCTTGAGCGCGTCGATGCTCACGCCATACTTGCTTCCAATGCGGCCCAGGCTGTCTCCCTTGACCACGGTGTGGACCTTTCCTCCGGATGCGGCGGGAGCGGATGCGATTGGTCCGGACGAGCCGGGGATGACGAGTTGCTTGCCGAGCACGACGGTATCGCTGGTCATGCCGTTGGCTTGTTTGATCGCGGCGCTGCTCGCGCCATAGCGGTGGGCGATGCCGCCGAGCGTGTCGCCGCGAGCGACGGTATGAGTGGTGCTTGCCGCAGCGGCCGCCGTCGGCGCAGCCGCGGGTGCGGGAGTGCTTGCCGTGTTGTCTTCATACGCGGCAGGCGAGTAGGTCGGATTGTCGGCGGGAGGATTCACCGGCTGGTAGGGCACGGAGTCGGCGGCGTTCCCGTCGGGGACGCCGTACGGATTGGAAGTGTCGTAACCGGCATCACCGGCACCATCGACGGTGTCGTAGTCTTCCTCTCCCTTATTAAAGAGCGAGCAGGAAGGAAGGATGACGGCGGCCGCGGCCAGGGCGAGGTAGTGTGAGCAGCTCATGGATTCGATGTGGCGTGGATTAACAAGAGGATGCCGGCTTGGAAAGAGCCGACACGTTGTTTGGAAAACGAGGCGGTTTGTTCGGTTCGTTCAAATGGTGACCGATGCGCGGGTCATCGGTCGAGTCGGAAGAAGCGGGATGCCGCGGCGCTGGTTTCGGAAGCGAGTTCTTCAAGGGGTTCGGCGCGGCTTGCGGCAAGGTGCTCCGCCACGTGCCGGACGTATGAGGGTTCGTTGCGTTTGCCGCGGAAGGGAACCGGCGCGAGGTAAGGCGAATCGGTCTCCAGCATGAAGCTACCGGCGGGCAGCGCGATGGCGGTGGTGAGCACGTCGGCGGCATTCTTGAAGGTCGCGACGCCGCCGAAGGAAACCAGTCCACCGAGGTCGATCACTTCGCGGGCATGGTGCTCCGGGCCGATGAAGCAGTGGAAGACCGCGCGGACCTTGGCGGCGTGCTTGCGGTAGATGGCAAGCGCATCATGGAAGGAAGCATCTTTCTGGGTGTCGCGGGTGTGGATGACGACATTCAAGCCGGCATCGGCCGCGAGTTGGAAGTGCGCGTCGAGGAAGTCGCGCTGGCGTTGGCGGAACGCAGCTTCATCCCAGCCGTCGGGCGCGGGATGGTAGTAGTCGAGGCCGGTCTCGCCGATGCCGCAGACGCGCGGATCGGAAACGTGAATGCGGAGGTGCTTGATGGCATCGTCGGGTGCTTCGTGGACGTTGCAGGGATGGATGCCGATGCAGATGGAGACCTCGGGATGGGCCGCGGCGATGTCGAGGTTCGCGGCGAGGTCGTCCAGTCCGGTGACCAGGCTCACCATCCGGGATACGCCAGCTTGCCGCGCGCGTTCGATCAGGCCGGGGACTTCATCCACATGGAAGCGATGGCTGGCGAGGTGGCAGTGGGAATCGGTGAGCACGTTGCGGAAGAAAGCGCCCGGTGGTCAGTCCTGCAAGAAGGTCTTCGGCCGGTAAACGAGGGCGAAGGGAATGAAGAGCGCCGCGGTGCCGAGCATGAGCCAGGTGAAGAAGTTGAAATACGCCGCGCCGCGGAGCTTGGTCTGGCCACCCGAGAACGCGGTGCTCTGATACTGGGTGCCGGTCGCCGTGGTGGGTGCGTTGACTTCCTGGACCCCGAGAGCTTTCTTGCGCTTGTCGAGCCACGGTTCTTCCGGGCGAAAGCGGTCGAACCAAGATTTACCGCCCGCCGCTTCCGGCTTCTTCACCTCTACCAGGATGCCCTGGTCCCAACGGGTGAGAGCCTTGCGGTCGGGGCCATCGCTGATCACCCGGAAACTGGAGGAGTTGAGAATTTCGTAGCGAATGGGAGAGCCCCACGGATCGCTGCCGAGTTCGGTCATCGACGTCGCGGGAGGAAGCCGGTCGTTGGTCTTGCGAGCGGCTTCAACGATCTTCGTCACGGCGCTTTCGTAGGCAGCTTGACCGGGAATAGTCACTGTGGTCAGGCGACCCTCTTCCGCTTTCTGGATGAAGTCGTCGTCTCCGCGTCCGGTGACGCCGTCGTAGCCGGCGAGGACCACGGTGCGGGGCGAGTCGCGCCAATCGGACTCCAGGGTTTTCACCTGCGCTTCGAATTGCTCGGCCGCGGCGCTCGGGATTTGGATGAAGTGATTGACCTGCGCCACGAGGAGATTCCCTAGGGATACCGCTCCGAGGTAGTAGCACATGAGCAGCGACTTCATGGTCTTCGGGGCCTGGGTGTAGGCGAACTCCAGCGCGACGATGGAGACCATGACCTCCGCGACGGTCAGCAGCGCGAAGGCGAGGATCTGCCAGGAGATCGATGGCTTCTCTCCGGCATCGATCCACGACTGGATCACGGCCACGAGTGCGAACGAACTCACCATGATGAACAGCCCGAGGCCGACCTTGCGGAGGGGAGTCAGGGTCCACACGCGGTTGATCAGCGGATAGACCACGTATGAGAAGAGCGGAATGAAAGTCAGGACGAAGACGGAGTTCAGCGATTGGATCTGCGAGGGCAGCCACTCCATGCCGAGGAAGCGGAGGTCCATGTCGCGGGATTGGAAGATCCAGGTGGAACTCGTCTGGTCGAACAAGGCCCAGAACATCGCGACGAACAGGTAGAGCGGCAGCAGTTTCAGCAGCACGTTCATGCCTTGGCGGCTGAAGCACTCCCGCACGAAGGCTTTGCCTCCAGCAGGCACGTGGATGAAGCGGTGCCGCCCCATCCAGAAGAGGAGGGTGGCTAGAAGCATCAGTAATCCGGGAACGCCGAAGGCCCAATGGGGTCCATACCATTGAAGCAACCACGGGGTGAGCAGCATCGATACGAAGGCACCGATGTTGATCGAAAAATAGAACCAGTTGAAGACCTTTGGCAGCAGGTGGGAGTTCCGCGCGCCGAACTGGTCGCCGACATGGGCGGAGACGCAGGGCTTGATCCCGCCGGAACCGAGGGCGATCAGCGCCAGGCCGGCGAGCAGCCACATCGGGGACTGGCCGTGCATTCCCATCACGGCCAGAGCGGCGTGACCACCGCAGTAAACGATCGAGAGGGCGATGATGGTCCGGTATTTGCCGAGAAAAATGTCTGCGAGAAGCGCTCCGATCAGCGGGGTCGCATAGACCGCGGTGTTGAAGAGGTGGACCTTTTCCGCGGCGGCGGCCTCGCTCATCGCGATGCCTTCCTGCGCGTCCATCAGGTGGAGATACTCGACCATGAACACGGCGAGCACGGCCTTCATCCCGTAGAACGAGAACCGTTCCGCGGCCTCGTTGCCGATGATGTGCGGGATGCCGGGTGGTTGCCCTTCGAGGTCGGCGGGGGAAGTGCGGTAGGACATGGGATGAGACGCAAGACTTGTAGACACGAGAGCCAAGACGGGAAGGGTGTCTGTCGATTTGGCGTGAGTATAGGAAGCAGGCGACACGCCGTAAAGTCCGGCAATTTGCTGGAAATGGAGACGCAGGTCGAGAGGTTGAGATCTTGCGTCTTGTGTCTCCAAGTCTTGCGTCTCACTCACCATCGCACCGCGGCGGCGGCCCAGGTCAGACCGGCGCCGAACACGACCATCACGACGTGCTCGCCGCGCTTGATCGCGCCGCTGCGGTTCGCCTCGTCGAGGGCGATGGCCACGGCGGCGGCAGAGGTGTTGCCGTATTTCTGGAGGTTGACG
Organism: Verrucomicrobiia bacterium Tous-C4TDCM; assembly: GCA_002304315.1. Classification (GTDB taxonomy): domain Bacteria; phylum Verrucomicrobiota; class Verrucomicrobiia; order Verrucomicrobiales; family Akkermansiaceae; genus Haloferula. The sequence continues at coordinate 6,053 of NEUO01000124.1, read as the reverse complement.
AAGACCCGCTCGGGCGGGACGGAGAGTCGCTCGGCGATGGCGTCGATGATGCGGAGGTTCGCCTGGTGGGGGACGACGAGGGCGATGTCCTCCGGCTTGAGGCCGGCGCGCTCGATGACCTTTTCGGCGGACTCCTTCATGCGGTTGACGGCGTGCTTGAAGACCTCCTTGCCCATCATGGTCAGGCTGGCGAGGTGCTGGCCGATGTTTTCCGGGGTGATGGGCAGGGCGGAGCCGCCGCCGGGAATCTGGATCAGATGGCAGAGCCTGCCGTCGGTGCCCATTTCGGTGGCGAGGATCGAGCCTTCTTCCGGGGCGGCTCGGCGCAGCACGGCGGCACCGGCACCGTCGCCGAAGAGCACGCAGGTATTGCGGTCTTCCCAGTTGATGAAGGTCGACAGCTTTTCCGCGCCGATGATCAGCGCGTTGGAGAACGCGCCGTCGGAGATCAGGCGCTTGGCGAGCTTCATTGCGTAAAGGAAGCCGGAGCAGGCGGCGGAGATGTCGAAGGCGACGGCGCCGAAGGCCCCGAGCTGCTGCTGGACGTAACAGGCGGTGGCGGGGGTGAGGGTGTCCGGGGTGATGGTGGCGACGATGATCAGCTCGACCTGATCGGCGGTGATGCCGGCCTGTTCGAGGGCCTTCGCGCCGGCCTTGGAGGCCATGTGGGAGGTAAATTCGCCCTCGGCGGCGATGCGGCGCTCGCGGATGCCGGTGCGGCTGAAGATCCACTCGTCGGAGGTCTCGACGATCTTCTCGAGGTCGGCGTTGGTGAGGACTCTTTCCGGGAGGTAGCTGCCGGTGCCGGCGATGCAGACCTGGTGCTGGGAAGAAGTTTCGTCGCTCATGGGCGGGCGGACTTTGGGAAGCGCGCCTTGCAGTGGCAAGCGGGAAGCGGAGTCAGGCGAACTCGACGCTTGGCCGGACGCGGACCGGCGGAAGCGGGCGGTTGTCTTGCTCGTGGATCTCCTGCCACTCGTCGATCACGGTTTGCAGTTCCCTGGCCACTTCGACGGGATCGTCTCCATGCACTCCTCCGCCGAAGAGATCGGGGCAACGGCCGATGTAGGTCTGGTCTTCCTCCGACCATGCAACCCAGCGGAGGTAAATGTCCGTATTCTTCCTCATGATCCTTTCGAGAGTTCGATTTTAACCCTGACTTCCTTTTCTTGATAGGGCTGGGCATCGGCACCTTCTTGGCCGGAGAGGGTGATTCGTTGGTTGGATGCCAGGTGGAGGAAGTTCCGATGACTGCCCTTGCCGCCGCGGTTGACGAATCCGGCTTTCTCCAGATCGGCGATCAGTTGGCGGATCTTCCGTGGCACTGGAGAACCCTAACCTGAAACTAGAAGGACGGCAAGCTGGAGGCTTACCGTCCTTTTGAAGGACTGGCGGGCTTCCCGACTACAGCCGCGCGAGGACCGCGTCGGCCATGCCGGCGGTGCCGACCTTGATCTCGGTGGCGGCGCCGGTGGCGATGTCACCGGTGCGGTAGTGGTCGTCGATGGCTTTGGCGACGGCGGCTTCGATGGCGGTGGCGGCTTCGTTTTCGCCGAGCGAGAAGCGGAGCATCATCGCGACGGAGAGGATCTGGGCGATCGGGTTGGCGATGCCCTGGCCGGCGATGTCGGGAGCGGAGCCGCCGGACGGCTCGTACATGCCGAAGTAGAGGCCGTCGTCGTTCTGCTTGCCGAGCGAGGCGGAGGGGAGCATACCGAGGGAGCCGGAGATCATTGCCATTTCATCCGACAGGATGTCGCCGAAGAGGTTCTCGGTGACCAGCACGTCGAAGGAGTCGGGGCGCTTGACGAGCTGCATCGCGGCGTTGTCGACGTAGAGGTGGCTTATCGCGACTTCCGGGAAGTCCTTGGCGACCTCGTTGGCGGTCTCGCGCCAGAGGACGGAGGTGGCGAGGACGTTGGCCTTGTCGACGGAAACCAGGCGCTTGCCGCGGCCCATCGCGGCGGTGAAGGCGACGCGCAGGATGCGGTCGATCTCGCTTTTGCGGTAGACCATGGTGTCGAAGGCGACGGGTTCGCCGTCGCGCATCTCGCGGCCCTTCGGTTGGCCGAAATAGACACCGCCGGTGAGCTCGCGGACGCAGAGGACGTCGAAGCCATTCGGGATGAGCTCGTTTTTAACCGGCGAGGCGTGGATCAGCGCGGGCAGGCAGACGCCAGGGCGGAGGTTGGCGAAGAGGCCGAAGTGCTTGCGGAGGGGGAGCAGGGCGCCGCGCTCCGGCTGGATGTCGGGCGGCAGGCTTTCCCATTTCGGGCCGCCGACGGAGCCGAAGAGGATGGCGTCGGACTGCTCGCAGGAGGCGATGGTTTCCGGGGGAAGCGGGTGGCCGGTGGCATCGATGGCCGCGCCGCCGACGAGGCGTTCCTCGCGGGCGGTGGTGAAGCCGAACTTTGCTTCCACGGCATCGAGCACGCGGAGGGATTCGATCATGACTTCCGGGCCGATGCCGTCGCCGGCGAGGACTGCGATGCGGTGGGTGCGGGACATGCGGGGAAGGAACCAGAGGGGAGAGACAAGAATCCAGAAGAAACGCCGGCTTCAGGGAGTGATGGTGAAAGCCTGAAGAACGCTCGTCGCACCCGGGCCTCCGGAAATTTGTGCGGAGCCTTCGACCCAGCCGGATGACGGCGCGTGAAACGATGCGAGAACGTTGATGGCAGTCCAATTACCAGGGCCTGCCGGAGCATTGAATCCGGCGACGATTCGGGTCAGCGGGAAAAAGTGGGCATTCGACGCGGACTCGACCACGAACCCGGTGGTTCCCGTGGAATCCGTGATCGCCAGACTTGTCAGCGAACCGCTGCCGCCGTTCGAATGATTCCAAGTTCCGCTGCCCGCCCCGTTCGAAACGAGTGTCAGCGTGTTGCCGGAACGATCGCTGAGAGCGAATTGTTTGCCGGCCGGCAACAAGTTGGCGGCAGGATTCGGCAGGAGGCCGTAGTCCACCCGCGCGCTCGACACGAAAAATCGTTGGGAAGTGACTCCAGGGAACGTAAACGCGAAGCCGCTGGCCGCGTCCCGGCTTCGGACACGCTGGCTGAATGTCCATGACTCCAAGTTGAGCGAGGTGCTCAAAAGATGCTCGGTCTGAAAGCCGCGGTTGAAGGTGACCGTGAACGTGCTGGCGGCGCTGTTACGGGAGGGGGTCAGGGAAGTGCCGCTGACGCTGGGAAGCATCAGCGCCGGGCTTTGGAGGTCGAAGGCGGCCAGATCCGGTCCGCTGATGACCACGGAATCCATCGTGATGGGGGTCAATGGCTTTTCGCTGGAGGTGGGGAACAACGCGGGGTTGGTGAAATTGTCGATGATGGCTTTGCCGTCGATCACCTCGCCGAATACCGAGTGCTTGTCGTCGAGAAAGGCGGCCGCTTCCAGGGTGATGAAGAACTGGGATCCGCCGGTGCAGGGGAGGCTGCCCTTCGCCATCGAAAGCATGTAGCGCCCTGAATGGCGGAGGGTGCCGTGATACTCGTCTTGGATCACATAACCGGGACCGTCGGTGCCGAGACCGTTCGGCGAGCCGCCCTGGATGACGAAATTGTGAATGAGCCGGTGAAATTTCAGCCCGTCGAAGTAGGGGCGGTTCTCCATGATCTGACCGGTGATCACCTTGATCCATGGCCGCTGGCCGGTGGCGAGGCCGATGAAATTGGCACAGGTGCGGGGTGCCTTGTCAGGGTCAAGGCGGGCGCGGAAGGTGCCGAGCGATGTGGTGCCTTGGGAGACCGTGAAGTCCGCGTAGATCTGGCCTTTGGCAGGAGCGACAGTCGCGAGCAGCGAGAACAGCAATAACTTCACGAACGGAATGCCGCCATGGACTCGATCTGAAATCAAGACCGGGTGTGGAGGCGATGGATTTCGGACTGCGGGCAGCCTGCTGCCGCTTTCCGTCCGCCAGCCTGCTGGCGAATCGGGCCCTGACTCCACAGCAGGCTGTGGCAACAAAGCGGCAGCAGCCCCACTTCGCTGAAGCTGCGAGGGGCGGGGCTGCACGCAGTCCAGGGCGATTCGCCCGCTCAGACTCCTTCTGCTTCGGATGGCTGCCATTCCTCGACCCCGTCGTCGTCGTCCTTGTCGTCGCCGTAGCCCTCCTTCATCCGGCGGTCCCAGATGTAGCGGCGGAAGAGCACCTTCACCGCGGCGGTGAGGGGCACGGCGAGCAGGGCACCGACGAAGCCGCCGAGGATTAGCGACCAGAAGAGCATCGAGAAAATAACGGTCATCGGGTGGAGTCCGACCGAGTCTCCGACGATCTTCGGGGCGGTGAGCAGCGAGTTGATCTGCTGGACGATCACGAAGATGGCGACCACGCCGCCGACGTAGGCCCAGGGGTTGTCGCCGAGGATGTGCTGGTTGTCCGGCACGCTGAAGTGGAAGTAGGCAAGCACGCAGGCCGGGATCAGCGTGATGATATTGCCGATGTAGGGGATGATGCCGAGGACGGCCATCAGGATGCCGACCAGCAGGCCGAGCGGCAGGTCGAACAGGGTGAGCGCGATGCCGACCAGCATCCCGTCGATGAAGGCGACAAGCACCTGGCCGCGGAAGAAAGAGATGAGGTAGCGGTTGACCTCGGTGAGGGTCTCGACGAGTTCGGTTTTGAAGCGCGAGGCCTTGAGCGGGACATACTCGTGCCAGTGGTCCTTGATCGCGGCGCTCTCGCTGAGGAAGTAGTAGAGGTAGATCGGCACCATCACGAAGCCGATCGCGAGGCCGAGGAAGCCGAGGATCTTGCCGGCGCCGCCCTTGATCCAACCGAAGATTTCGTCGAGGTAGGATTTGCCCTGGGACCAGAGTTCGGTGCCTTGCAGGACGATGGGAGGATCCGGTTGCGAGCCGCCTTCCCGGGCGGCTTCGTCGAGGGCGGCGGTCAAGGTGGCCTTGGGGGCGTCGGACTTGGGATCGTCGGGCGGGCCGAGCAGCGGGTCGATGAAGGGTTTCGCCCACTCGTTCTTGTTCCGCGTGCCGATCAGGATATCGACGATGAGTTCGTCGAAAGCCTTCTTGGTGGTTGCCGCCTTGCCGGTATCGGTCGCGGTTTCCGGTAAGGAGGTTGTTTCGTCCGGGGACGCCGTGTTGCCGGCAGCGGGAGCGGCTTCCGACGCGGTGTTCGCCTGCATGTCGGCGGCGATCGCGTCCCGCTGCTGCTGGAAGGTGTGGATCTGTCCGCCGACCAGCGGGATCATCACGGCGACCAGCCCGGCGGCGATCAGGGTGAAGCCGGCGAAGGTGGAGACGACCGACCAGCGGCGGGAGAAGCCGCGCTTTTGGAAAATGCGGACGACGGGGTCGAGCAGGTAGGCGATGATCGCGGCGACGGCCAGCGGGACCAGCACCGGCTGGAGGAAGCTGAAGATCTGGCCCATCAGCCAGACCAGGCCGACGAGCAGTGCGCCGAGCACGAGGATGGAGACGCCGGTGGCGGCATTCCACAGGGTGCGGAGCTGGAAGCGGGAAGGGTAGCGAGGCATTCGGGAGGGATGCCTAGCAGATTAGGAGCCGGGGAGGGATGGGAAAATTGCGGGGGGATTGGAGATGGGAGATTCGGAGATTGAGGGATTGAGGGATTGGGGAATCTGGAAATTGGAGAATTCGGCAATTGAGGAATCGGGTGAACGGGTGATTCGCTTCCGATCCCGGAGGGATCACAGCACCAGTATTGCTTCCGATCCCGGAGGGATCACAGCACCCGTAGCCGGGGGTCGAGCGACCGCGACTACCCCCGGATTCACAGGCCCTCTGAAGATCTTCCGATCCCGGGAGGGATCGCAGCCGTGGGCATTCAAGGAGAGCGCAGGTAGAATCGAATCCGGCTGGCATCCCTGCTGGGAAGCCCCTTGTTTCGGCGACAAGATCCGGGGGTATCGCTCGTGCCTCGCTTAACCCCCGGCTACTTGGGCTTTGATCCCGCTGGGATCGTCGGAAGCGAAGATCAGCCCGTCAGCCCGTCAGCCCGTCAGCCCGTCAGCCCGTCAGCCCGTCAGCCCGTCAGCCCGTCAGCCCGTCAGCCCGTCAGCCCGTCAGCCCTCAGC
>NEUO01000123.1 GCA_002304315.1 Verrucomicrobiia bacterium Tous-C4TDCM | reverse complement strand
GAGAACACGTCCGACGCCCGGACCGTGCTCGTCTTCAGCTACCGCCCGACCACCGGCGCGGCCACCGGCGACTTGAACCGCGAGAAAATCGCCGTGCGCGTGGTCGGTTCGCTCGCCCCCGAAACCCGTCAGAATAATGGCCCTGCCCAAACCGTGGCCTCGCGCATCACCAGCGCGGACGACACTGCAGGCTATGGATCCGGCTACCTCGTCAACGAGGTCTCCAATTACAACGCCACCCTCTACGACCGCGGTGCCGCCGTCGGGAAGTGGGGGCCGGTCTATCCGGTGAACTGGGGTGGGCTCTTCACCGATGATAAGAGGCTGAGCATCGGCTACTACGAAAACCCGGGCTCCGATCCTGCCAGTCTGCTCCACCCGCCTGTGGGGTGGCCGCACCTGCTGACCCACTACGATGAGGTGGAATTCCCCTCGGATGATGACGATTCCGTCCCCGCGATCTACATCGCGAGCCAGCTCGGCAGCGAGGGCGTCAACCAGTCCCTTGATAATCCAAAGCCCCAGCTCGTTTTCGACCCGACCCTCTATTCAGGCCTCACTGTCTATAACCAGCCTGACCGCGAGTTGCCGGGCTTCAATCCGAACGAAGAGCACGCACTTGTGGCGCCATCGAACCTCGCCGCCATGACTGGTGACGAGGCTGCCGACATCGGCCAGAACGCCTTCTTCGCGCTGCAGCAATGGATCAACCGGACGGAAACCAGCAAACCCGATGAATATACTTCGGCACCCTTCGTGCTGGGCCAATACACCAACGCGACCACTGGCCAGCCCGGGATGATCGCCTACCGGGTGTTGACCACCCGAAACGGTATAGGCACCGCCGAGTTCCCGGCGCGGGATCCCAGGACGCATCTCCCGGTGGACGAGGAGGGCAACCCTGTGCCGCAGCCGGAGAATCCGCGCTATGAATTCACCACAGTGACATTTGCCGGCGACCTCGTCACGCCGATCTATCCGCTGAACCTGGCGGTGGGTGTCCGCATCCTAAACGAGAGCCAAGGGAGAAACGTGGTGTTTGAGGTTGATTCTACGGATCTCCAACAGCAGACGCTCTGGCACGATAAGAATGAGGTGGCGTGGGTGGTGGCAGGCGATATCGAGGACGGTGCGAAAAATCGCGTTCCGGGCCGCTTCGAATACCGCTTCTGGTATCCGCTGGCCCAGGGCTTCTGGCTGGGAGAAGGCACGGAGGCCAAGGCCAATGGCACTCCGGTCTGCTGGCTGCCGCCTGATGCCGGTCAAAATGATCCTCTCACCAAATTCACCGATGGCAGCTTCGAAGCGCGGGCCATCGACTACAGCGCCTACTGGAAAGAAAACTACCCCGTCCTCAAACGCGGCGAGACCTTGGCTTACGCTGGGGGCGAATACAAGGCCGACCACCCCGCCGCGCCCGGCCTGCCCGCCGTAATCAATTGGGCCTCGGGCGAGGTCGCCTTCGACTCCGCCACGCCGGACATGGCCATCAATGATGAGGACCTCGAGGAATTCAACGCCCGCTTCATGCGCCTGCTGGACATCGTTTCGGTGGACTACCCCAAGGAGGAGATGCCGGAGGAACTATCGCCCCAGCGCACGGACAAGGTCACGGTGAGCGGCGGGCGCTGGTATTTCAAGGACCTTGGCGGCTCTCTCAGCCAGCGCTTCTACTACGACAGCCTCGCGGCCAAACTGGTGTTTCGCGGCTCGCTCAATGGCAAAGAAAGCGGAGACCCTTCCCTCACCGCGCCTCCGCTGACCACCGCCCAGATCCTGCCCAATGTCCTCACGGAAGGTGATGTGACGACATTGAAAGACCTGGCTCCCGGCAAACACGAATGGGCGGAGGCCGTCGAGCAACTCTTCGAGCGATCCAACCCCGTGGGCCACGCCGAAAGCACGAACACCCCCTTGGTCGGCCCACCACACGGTCTCAGGCTCGCGGGCCCGGGAGAGGGCACGGTCAAGTTCCTCACAGAAGACGGGACCGAGGAGGAGGTGCCCACCAAGTTTCGTTCCTTCAAAAGCCTCGGCACCGGTGCCACGCTGGTCCCCAACCCTGAGTCCTTCCTCGAAGCCGCCGGAGAGGAACGCTTTGTCACCCTCGTGGAAAACAACGACCAAGCCGCAAGCGGCGCGGTGACCCTCCACGTGATCCGACTGGGCGATGAACGCTACCGCGGAGCCATCTCGGTCATCACCCCGAAGGACGCCTTCGACGAGAAGGTGGAACTGACCCATTCCGGGGACTTTGGCGGAACCGCGGACGAGGTCTATTACCAGTGGTGGGTGCACGACGTGGCACCGCTCGACGGCCTGCAGACTCCAGACCAGTCCACCACCGGCTGGTCGATCTACCAGCAGGGCAAGGGTCTCAACAGGATTCGTTTCACCGGCCGGCCCGACCTGATCCTCGCGGACAAGCTCTTCTACGTCCGCTACGGACACGCCGACGAACTGGCGGAAGCGGATTCTGCGGAGAACGTGGAAAACGGCGGTGTGGTCGACAGTGCCTGGCGCCTCGTCGACCCCGACGCCACCTCGCCGGACTGGGCTCCGGCCGCTTCGGCAGCGGATCGCGTGCCCTACCAGTGGGCCGGCGCGGCCAATTCCCCGCAGCTGCAGGCTTCCGGCGCCCGGCGCTTCCTGCCACAACTCCTCATGGGCTGGGTGAAGCGTGTGCTCGATGCCGTTAACCCCTACGAGGCCCGGTTCTCTGCTGATTTCACCGGCGACGCCCCGGCCACCGGCTCCAGCATGCTGGGCCAGGCCGGACGTCCCTACGTCGGCCCCGTGGCCCTCAACAGTTCGAAAGACGCGATTGAGAACGTCGGCCTCATCGAGCTCTACGAGACCGTCCTCCAGCGCGCCAAGGACCTCACGGGCACCTACTCCGATTCCGGCACCAATCAGGCCCTGCTTCTGGCATCGACCCGCCTCGCCATGCTTTACGAGCTCGTCGCCGGGGAGGCCTACACCGATGCCTTGAACCCATCGATCTCCCTGACCACGGCCGGCGCCGACAACACGGCCCTGAACTTTGCCCAGCTCTCTGCTGCCAACCCCTACGTCTTCGCCTTCACCAATCAGGTTCCAAACCTCCTTCAGGAGGAGCTGGCCCTCCTGCGTGGCACGGACTACCTCAAGTCCTATCCGTGCCAAAACCGCCTGTTCTGGAACTATTTCAAGGGCATCGGCGAGGCAGCCTACAACGCCAACTACGGCATCGGCGACGCCAACCGCGACGGCCTCATCGACGAGACCGACGCCGGGCTGATCTTCCCCATGGGCCACGGCGATGCATGGGGGCACTTCCTCTCCGCCAGCAAGATGCACTACGGCCTCCTCCAGCGTGACAACTACGACTGGCAGGCCCGCGCGGAACTTTACTCGCTGCTCGGCAACGTCATCCCCACCGACTACTTGGACGAGCAATCCTTCGCCCGCACCGCCGCCACCAGGGCCCGCTGCGGCCTCTCCATCGTCAAGGCCACCTACCGCGATGCCTATGTGGCCGATCCCACCGCCCAATGGCAGGGCTACACCGATTCCGCCGATCCAGCCCGTGCCTGGGGCGTCTCCGAGTGGGCCAGCCGCGCCGGCCAGGGCGCTGTCTTCGACTGGATGGTCGGCAATGCCATCCTCCCCGCTGGCTCCACCGATCCCGCCACTGGCAAGCCGCTCGAGGGGCTCAATCTGATCAACCGCGAGACCGCCAAGACCGACCTGCAGGCCCTCGCCGGCAGCCTCCGGGAAATCCAGCAAGCGCTGGACGGCGTCAACCAGGGCCACACCCCCATCGGGGTCAATCCCGACACCGTCAGCTTCGGGCTGGACTCCTTCTATGACCTGACGTGGGAGCGCAAAACGCACTTCGAACAGACCTACGAGTCCGCCGTCGCCGCCGCCTCCAATGCCAAGGCCGCCCTCGACTTCGTCAGCGCCACCTCGCAGACCATGCGCCAGATCGGGGGTGACGCCGGTGAGCTTAAACAGAAAGCCATCGAGCAGGACATCGACTACCGCAACCGCCTCATCGCCCTGCTCGGCACCCCCTACGCTGGTGCCATCGGCAACGGTAAGGTCTTCGCGGAAGGCTACAGCGGTCCCGACCCCATCACCTACACGTATCTCGACGCCACCACCGTTGAGCAGTTGCAGCCCACGGCTAAGACCACCGATGGCCTGCCCGAGGCGTTCCGGAGCGCGCGGCTCTCGATCTACGATTCGCTAGCCAAAACCGGCAGCAATCTCGAGTTCATGCCCTTGGGAATGAAGGATCTGTTCGAAACCCGGGACCTGAGGGCGCTCTTCGACGAATTCTACCTTTCCTCCGAAAAGCAGGATCAGTATCCTAGAATCATTGTCAATGGCTTCAGTGAAGGCGAAGCGAGCCCCGGTAATACGCTTTCCGTGGAGATACCGATTTCCAAAACCTCGCAGTATGCCTTCAAGGCCCCGGAAAGCTGGGGCCGCCGGGCCGCCACCGGCGAGATCCAGAGCGCGCTCGGCGACTTGCTCCGAACCGAAGTCGCCCTCGAAACGGCCATCGACGACTACCAAGTCTACGTCAACAAGCTCAGCAACTTGGCCAAATACGCCAACCGGCGGCTGGTGTCGCTTGACGGTGCGCAGATCAGTCGACAGTCGTATCTCGGGATCCTTTCCGGACTCAAAGACTTTATTGGTATAACCGAGTTACTTATATATAATGTGGAAGAGGTAGAATATACGATTAAAGGAGCGTCTGAGTCTTTAGTGAAGTCAGCAGATGTGAACCTGACGGTTGTGGGAGGAAATGCTCCGAGTAAGCCAGTTATTGCAGGGATTACATTTACCGAGGCGGCAGCTCGGGATATTGCAAGAAAGGTTGCTCACACATTTGAAGTTCTGAGGGAATTGGCCGAGATTGCTGCCGAGCAGGCCGAACTTCTCGAAAAGAACGATCAAGAGGTCTACAGCGAGTTCAACGAGCTGCTTGAGCTACTGAAGGAGCTTTCCAACGAGCTGCAGGAGGATCCTTCCAAGCGCCTCAACATGGCGGCCGCGGTCCAGGAGCTCAATATGGCGGGTGCCAAGGTCCGCTCGCTGGAGGCCGAGGCCAACCGCCTGCTAGCCGAACGCGCGGCAATGAACAAGATGATCGCCGGCCGCGCCCAAGGCAATCGCTACGGCGACATGATTGCCCGCCTCAGCCGGGACGACGCGGCCCGCAAATACGAGAGCGCCATGGACACCGCGGTGCGCCTCGCCTGGCTCGCGGCGAAGGCCTACGACTACGAGACCAGCCTCTCCCCCGGCCATCCGGCCAACGCCGTGACGGTGCTTGAGGACCTGATGAAAGTGCGCCAGCTCGGCCAGTGGGACGGTGACACGCCCAAGGTGGGCAACGGCGGCCTCGCCGAGATCCTCGCCAAGCTGAAAGCCAATTATGATGGCTTAAAAGGCAGCATCGGGCTCAACAATCCACAGGGGGAGGCCTCCACCCTCTCGCTGCGCACCGAGGGCAAGCGCATCCTGGCGGACGGCAGCAGCTCCTCGAACCAGAAATGGCAGAGCTACCTGGCCAGCACCCAGGTGGCCGACCTCAACCGGGACCCTGACTTCACCCGCCGCTGCCGCCCCTTCGCTTCCCCGGACGGCCCGGCCCAGCCCGGCTTCAAGATCGAGTTTTCCACCGAGATCAACTCCGGGCGCAACTTCTTCGGCAACGCCCTGAGTGCGGCGGACCACGCCTACAGCAGCGCCAACTTCGCCACCAAGCTGCGCTCCGTCGGGGTCGGCTTCTCCGGCTACGATGTGGCGGCCGATGGCCAGCAGAAGCTCGCCGCCACCCCGCGGGTTTATCTCGTGCCGGCTGGCACGGACATCATGCGCTACTCCGACGGGCTGATGCCGAAAACCCGCGGTTGGAACGTGGTCAGGCAGCGCATCCCCGTGCCCTTCCCGATCAACACCACCCACTTGAGGGATTACGCCTTTAACCCGGCGGTGGACAGTCTCAACGGGAGCTTTGCGGAACTGATCCGGCAGGGCGACTTCAGAGCCTATCCGACCGCAGGCGGCGCGCTCTCCGGCAGCGACCCCGCCTACACCGACACCCAGCTCTTCAGCCGCTCGGTCTGGAACACGAAGTGGATTCTCTTCATCCCCGCTGCCTCGCTGGGCAGTGACCCGCAGGCCGCGATGCTGCGTTTCATCGATACGGTGGATGATATCCAGCTCCAGCTCACCACCTTCTCCTCCTCCGGAATGTAATCATGCCTGCTCCCGCCACCCATCGTTCGGTCATGCTCCCGTGTCACTGCCTGCAGTGGAGCGGCGTGCTCGCCGTGCTGATGCTGGCGGGCTGCGGGAAGAAGGAATCCGCGCCCGACGCCAACGTGCTCGCCCAGGGCGAGGGCTGGTCCGTCCGCGCCGACGACTTCCGCCACTGGTGGAGCACCCGGCCCGGCCCGGCCGACAGCCCGCAGGCGCGCACGGAGGCGCTCGACCGCCTGGTGGAGCGGGCCACTCTTGCCGCCGCGGCCCGCCAGGCCGGGCTGGAACGCGATCCCGAGACGGCGGCCCAGATCGACGCCATCCTCATCGCTCGCCTCCAGGAAGTGCGACTCGCGCCACAACTCGCCGCCGTCAAGGTCTCTGATGAGGAGGTGCGCGCCCGCTACGATGCGCAGCGTGAGAGCGCTTTCACCCAGCCCGAGACCGTGCGTGTGGCCCTGCTTTGGTTCAACACCCGCGGCCAGCAACCGCTGGTCGATCGATACCGCCCGCGCCTCGAGCAAATCCGCGCTGAGGTCATTGCTGGCGGGGACCAGTTCCCCGTCGCCGCCGGCTTCGGCCCGGCCGCTGTGGGCAATACCGAACACAAGGCCTCCCGCCTGATCGGCGGCGACCTCGGCTGGCTGGAACTCCGCCCCGGCAGCGACCCTTGGCACCAGACGGTGCTGGACCTCGCCGCCCCGCTGCAAAACCCGGGCGACCTCAGCGAGATCTTGGCGGGCGAGGACGGGCTTTTCCTCGTGCGCCTGATCGAGCGCCGGTCCGCCGCGCTGAAGCCCTATGAGGCCGTCAGCGCGGAAATCCGCAAAGGCCTCGTCGAGGAGCAGCGCAAGCGGCTGCAGGAGGAATTCACCCACCGCATCATTTCCCAAGCACAGCCCGAGCGTTTCCCCGCCACGCTCGCGGCCCTCACGAACCTGCCGAACCGGGCCGGAGCCGCGTCGCCGTCGCCGCAGCCCGCCGCAGTCCCGGTTCCGGCACCTTCAAAACCAAGCGAACATTGATTCATGAATACTCTAGATTCCCGCCGCACTTCTCTGCCCTCACGGTGGATCGCCTTGGCCTTGGCCCTGGCGTGCGTTGCCGGAGCCGCAAGCCTTTCCGAGCCGCCGCGCGTCGTTCACGGCAAGGTGGTCAAACTCGGGCAGGGCGGTAGCTACCAGTTGTTCAGCGGCACCCTGCAGGTGAAACTGGTCAACCTTCAGAGCCCGTCCCATGTGCTTAATCTGAATGTTCCGCTGCGCAGGGTGGGCAGCAACGGGGAGTTTTCCTACCGCCTCGAGATCGATCAGGAAACCGCGCCAGCGTCTGACAAGCTTGCAAACACCCTGGTCGTCGGCACGGGACAGGCCCGCTACGCCATCCAATCCGCCACGGTCAATGGCCATCCGGCCAGCCTGTTGGACCCCGGGCAGGCGGCTGAAATCTCCACCAGTTTTGCCAATCGCGGTGAGGAGCTGCGGATCGATTTCCGAACGGATATTCCCACGCCGGATACCGACGGCGATGGTCTTCCTGACTGGTGGGAGCAGCTCTACGGACTGGATCCCGCCAATGGCGCGGACGCGCTGGTGGATGCGGATGGCGACGGCTGGAGCAACCTGAAGGAGTTCCAACTCAGCACCGATCCTCAAACGGCCAATCGCGCTCCCGTTCTGCAGGATTCGCTGCTGGTGGTCACCGCGGGCGGCACCGCCGGGGTATATCTGCCGGTCGCGGACGCGGACAGCACCGCCGCCAACCTCAAGCTCACCCTGCTGGAAGGCGGCGCGGGCTTGGTATGGAAGCGAGCAGGAGCGGAACTGGCGCTTGGCAACACCTTCACCTACGTGGACATCCTTGCCGGCAACATCAGCGTGGAGGTTGCCGAAACCTTCATTAAGGACACCGTGCGGTTTCAGCTCGAGGATCTGACCAGCGCCGGCGTGGCACCGCAGGAAGTCACGGTGGTGGTGGAGGCGTTTTCCCCCAACAAGCGCTGGCTGGCCGATCCCGCGGTATGGCTCGACGCCGGCTCGGTCAATCAAAGCAAATCGGTGGAGGAGTGGAGCGACCGCTCGACCTACCGGCGCGATGGTTACCAGCCCTACCCGGAGGCCCGCCCGCTGGCCGATGGCGCGGGGCGACTGGCGTTCCATGACTCGCAATTCCTCTACGTGGACGAGCGGGAGGTGGACCTCGGTCAATTCGTGGCGCTGATGGCCTTTGAACTCGATGCCGAGACTGAGTCCGACCAAACGCTCTTCAGCAGTTCGGATCTCGAAGTGAGCATCGGCGGGCCGCAGTCCGGGATCCACGGCCGTTCGCTCAAAGTCGTGCAAAACGGGCGCACGATCTTCGGGCCGGTGGTCGATCCCAACAAGATGGTGCAACTCACGCTGGCGAGTTCGGAAGGCGGCGCCGAGCTGCGGATTCCGGGCATGGGCAGATTCAGCTCCCGTGCCGCAGAGGATGCGCCGCTTTCCTCGTTCACCACGGTCGGTGCCCGCCAGTCCTTCAGCTCGCCCGTTGCGGAGAACTTCTTCAACGGCTCCCTGCGCGAGGTGTTGATCTACGATAGGCCTTTGTCTCCCGGAATTCAGGGACAGATCGAGGACTACCAGCTGGCGCGCTGGCAGGGGCTGCGGGTCTGGAACCACCGCGGCAGCAGCCAACCCGTGGCGATCACCGGCGCCACCGGGGTGCGCAACTCGATCTGCGGCGGCGAGAGCAATGACACCCTGGCAGGAGCCGACCAGTCCGACATCCTGCGCGGAGGCATGGGCAACAACCGCCTCACCGGAAAAGGGGGGGCGGACCACTTCCTATTCTCCAAAACTGGCGGTAATGACGTCATCACGGATTTCTCGGCAGTCGCTGGCGATGCCATCGACCTCACCGAGCTGTTTGCCGGAAAGACCGGGCTGCCATCCCAATACGTGAAACTCAAAACGCTGGTCACCCGCGATGCGAACAATACACCGCGTGTCGATACCCGCCTTGAGCTGATTTATGGAGGAGTCGGGACCACCGCCAACCAGACCATCACCCTCGAGGGCGTCGGTTTCGGCAGCAGCGATCTGCCCCGCTTGGTAGGTGAGGGAACCTTGAAACTCGGCGGGCCGCGCTATGACAGTGTCATCGGTCTCGCCATCTCCGCGGCGGACCCCGCCTCGCCGGGAAGTCCGCGCAAGCTCACCGTGTCGCGCAGTGGCAATACGAGCGCCGCCATCCAGGTGCCCTTGAGTCTGGGCGGCACCGCCCGCGTGGATGCGGATTATCTGATCGTCGGTTCCCAAGGAACCGGTGCCGTACGCAGTGTCGCGCTTCCGAGAGGGGTCACCCAGGCGGTCTTCGACATCCTGCCCGCACCGGACCGGAACGGGCTTGCCGCCAGCCTCTCCATCACCGCCTTGCCGGTGGCCCAGGTGAGCGATGGCGGGGCGTCGCTCAACGCGGGCCTCGCGGGCGTCAGCACGCTCGCGATCCACACCGTCCGCCACATTCATTCGCAACCCAGCCTCACCGGCAGCGTCAAGGTGATCCGCTCGGGCGCCCTGGATCAGGCCTTGGCTGTGCCGCTGGTCTTCGGCGGCACCTTGGTCAACGGGGTGAACGTGCAGACGCTTCCCGCAAGCATCAGCTTCGCCGCGGGGCAGGCGACCAGCTCGCTCACCGTCACGCCGCTCGGCAGCGCTCCCGCGGGCACCGAGGTTCCCGCGCTCGACATCGCCTTGGCGGCGGATCCGCTGCGCTACCGCATCGGCGCCGCCGGGCAGACCTCGCTGCTTTGGGTGACCGAAGGCGGCGCGGAGGCGGTGCTGAGTTTCGCGGACTGGCGAAACCGCTATTTCCCGGGCAACGCCACCGCGGGTCTGGAAACCGCGGATGGCGACGGTGACGGCAACCCGAACCTGATGGAATACATCGCCGGCTCGGACCCCACCCGTGCGGACGCCACGACTCCGGCCTTGAGCATCCATCCGGTCGCCGCCGGTTTTGAACTCCGCTGGTCATCCGTCCGCGCTCTCACCGATGTTCAGATCGGCCTTGAAGAATGCACCTCGCTGGGCCAGTGGGTAGATTCTTCCGTCATCACGACTGAAAAGCGCGAATCGATGCCGGACGGCAAGATCCGGCGCAACTATCTCTTCACCGCCGATCCGGCGGTCCGCTCCCGGTTCTTCCGTCTCCGCCCGGCGTTGGTCCAGTCACTCGTCACCGGAGAACATATTCCTTTCAGGTAGGATCTTCCTGATCAGCCTTTGATCCACGCATCCACAAGCAGGCAGGATTCTCAAAAGAATGATTTGTTAGGCCACAGGGTTCATTTTTGATCGACTTCAACCCAAGCCCCAAACCACGGACCTCTGGATGAGGAACTACTCCTCCCAAATCGAGCAAATCACTCATCTGTTCCGACATAAGAATCCTATGAATTTACCATTCTCCGCGTGCAAGCTCGGCTTGTTCTGTTACTTCATCGCGCTGCTGCCCGGTGGCGCCGCTGTCTCCATCGAATATGCCACGATTGGCGACGCTGGGAATGCCGCGGACACCACCGGCTACGGTGCCGTGGCTTATGAATACCGGATTGGCAAATACGAGGTGACCAACTCCCAGTATGCCAATTTCCTCAACGCCGTGGCCCGGACCGACACCCACGGTCTCTACCATGCCGGGATGAACGATCACGGGATCGCCCGCAACGGAAGTTCCGGAAGCTACGCTTACTCGGTCACGGCCGGCTTCGAGAGCCGGCCGGTTGTTTATGTGTCCTGGTTCGACGGCGCTCGCTTCACCAACTGGTTGGGCAATGGCCAGGGTGCAAGTAGCACCGAGACTGGAGCCTACTCGCTGGGGGTGGGCACCGGCATCATTACGGTCAATCCCGGCGCTAGGGTCTATCTGCCAAGCGAAGATGAATGGTACAAGGCTGCTTACTACAATGGCGACTTGGACTTTTACTCGATCTACCCGAACGGCGACGACGTCATCAGGGTCGCTGATGCCAACTACAACAACAGCGTCGGCCACTCGACCGACGTGGGATCCTACCCATTCGCTTCCAGTGACTACGGCACGCTCGACCAGGCGGGCAACGTCTGGGAGTGGAATGACGCGGTGATTGGATCGTCGCGGGGGCTGCGTGGCGGGTCCTGGGGCGCCGATCCGGCATACAATCTGAGCGCCACGTTGCGGAGCTCCAGTGCGACCACCTCCGAGAATGAATTCATCGGGTTCCGCGTAGCTGCCGGCATCGCTTCGGTGCCCGAGCCTTCTTCTCCTTTGCTGCTCGGCCTTCTCCTTGCCGCGATGCTTCCCCACCGCAGGAGGAGTTGATCTTCGGCGATGTTCGGCATCCGTTACCTAACTCGCCGGGTCAGAATCGGCGGCCCGTAAGCTTGATGTTGTCGAAATAGGAGCTCCGGCCTTCCCACTGAGGGCGCTCGGATTAGAAGTGGTTTCAAAAGTCGGATTTCGGACTGATAATCTTCGGAGGCATGCCTATGGACGGAAAGGGTGAGCTGCAAGTTCATGACCGACCAGGTCTGGGAGCGGATCCGTCCCTTGCTTCCGGACGCCAACACCTTCAGACGTCCGCGCTGCGCCGACCGCGATGTCCTCGAAGGCATCTTCTTGGTGCTCAAGACCGGCGCGCGGTGGAGGGATCTGCCCAAGCAACTCCCGGTAAGCACCCGACCAACCGCCGTCGGGAAAGTCTCGGCTGCCGGGCCCGTCGTGAGAGGATTGCCGGACGTGACGATCACGTTGCACCGATGAGAGGACAGGGCCCGGCTGCTTGGAGAATTCGATGCGTGTGACGGCAGTGCGGCCGCTTTCTGCTGCGACCGCGGTCTTGCCTACCAGACCTTCATCGATTGGCTACGCGGCACCGCCGGCTGCCGCGATTCCGGCAACGCCATGGAATTCGCCCGGTCGGACTTGCCTTGACTGGGATCGATTTCGGCGGATACGGACCAGTGGTCAAGCAAGGTGCGGCATGCTGCCAGAGAGTCCCGGGCCGGAACGCAGGATCGGAAGGGACAGCCGATGGCGCTCATCCGCTTCCGTGGGATTCTTGAATCCGGATCCTGTTTCGGTGCGAATCCTCGAGTGTCAAAGAGCACCAACGGCCCGGGGATCAAAGCTCCTCTGACAGTCACAAACCGTCCCTACGCTTTCAAACCAATGATCATGAACCAAACCCTCAAAGCCCGCGCCGCTGCGTGGACGATCGCCGCTGTCGGCCTCATCACCGCGACCACCCTACCTGCCGGGGCAAAAACGATCGCGTCTTTCAGGGCCGAGGATTCGATGCAATCGTGGACGTCCGTGAATGACGACGTGATGGGCGGCGTTTCCAAAGGCGGGATTAAGCGATCCAAAGAGGGAACGATGGTCTTCTCGGGGTCTCTTTCACTTGAAAACAACGGTGGCTTCGCCTCGGTCCGCATGAAGCCCGCCGAACTCGGGCTTTCCGGCATGTCGGCGCTCGTCGTGAAAGCGCGGGGTGATGGACGGACTTACTGGGTTGACCTGCGCTTGAAAGACCAGATGAGCGCGAGTTCCTATCGAGCCTATCTGCCGACGGCAGCGGGCAAGTGGACCGAAACGACCCTTTCGTTTGCCGACTTCAAATTGCAGACCTTCGGCATCGAGCTTCCGGGGAAGACGGTGGATCCGACCCAGGTCGCTTCAGTGGGCTTCACGATCGCCGATAAAAAGCAGGGGCCATTCGAACTTGAAGTCGAGGCGGTCAAGGCGACTGGAGTCGAGGGCGCGGCCAAGCCGGCCAAGGGGAATGGAACCCTTGTGGATGTCGCAAAGTCAGCCGGCGGGTTCAAGACCTTGTTGGCTGCGGCCGAGGCGGCTGACCTGGTAGGGGTGCTGTCGGGTGAGGGCCCGTTGACGGTTCTGGCTCCGACGGACGACGCATTTGCCAAGCTTCCCGCCGGAACAGTCGAGGCGCTTCTCAAGCCCGAGAACCGAGAACAACTTGTCGCGATTCTCAAGAACCACGTGATTCCCGGACGTGTCTCCTTGGCAAAGGCGCTGGAAGCGGGCGAGGGCATCTCGCTGCAAGGTTCGAAGATTCCTTTCATTTTCGACGACGGGCGGGTTCGTGTGGGAGTTGCGCTTTTGGCGAAGGCCGACATCGAAGCTTCCAACGGAGTCATCCACGTGATCGATCAGGTTCTGGTGCCGGCCATGAAGTCAGGTGCGCCCTTGAAGGCGAGTGGTCTTGTGGAGTTGGCGATCGAGCGGGGCGTGCCGGTTTTCAACGAGGGGAATGCTGCCGGATGCGCTGCGATCTATGAGGTGACCTTGGAATCTCTGCGCGGTATGGCGGGGGTTTCCGAAGCCGCAAAGAAGGTGATGGCCAAGGCGCTGCAGGAGGCGCGTTCGGAGAAGTCTCCAACCCAGCAAGCATGGATACTCCGCGGAGCGCTCGATTATGTGTATCCTTCCCTGGACTAGAGTCGGGACCAGTGCGCTCCCGTGGAATGCGGGGGCTGTGGTTTTCGCGCCGGCTTTCTCCATGTGGAAGGTTTCTCCGATCTCGATTCTTGGTCGTTTGCCAGTCAGTTGGCCTAGCCGTTGGGCACCTCATGGGCTGACGGCCCTAGCCACCGCGGGGAAATCTTTTGGACATCCTGTTTTTCTTGCCGTCGTTGAGGAAGTTGCCGATGTGGTTGGCATCGTGATGACTGGCACTCGCTTGAGGTGTCTGGAAAACCGATCCAGCGGGGATATGGGGCGCTGGGGGATTCAATCCACTCGTGCGACCTCCGGCCAAGCTTGGTTGCATTTAGCGGACTTCGCTGGGTGACCCGATGTCCATTCCGCCGAGGAAACCACAGAGGTAATGCGGCAGGTTGAGGAGGGAATACCCGACGGGCTGGCCCTGGGTGGTGGAGACGGCCATCACTTGAAGACTTGGAGGATTCCGGTCGAGGCGCAGCGCCAGCGGGAGTTGCTTGTCGTGCATGAATTGGTGGAGGCTTTTCATCGCGCCGGCGGCTCCGCTTTTCACCTCAACGGGGAGGATCATCCCGTGGAGTTCCAGAAGGTAGTCGATCTCCCCACTGCGGCCACCCTCGCGTCGCCAGTGGAACAGCTGTCCCTCGCGGGTGAAGCCTCCGCTGGCCAAATGCAATTGCTGGGCGGCCATTTGTTCCGACAGCCCGCCGCGGATGGCCGGTGCGATGTTTTCCCAGCGCGGGAAGTGGGTGAGGGCAGGGGTGTTCCAAAGGGCATGGGCAAGCCCCACGTCCAGCAGGGCCGCCTTACGCAGGCGGTCGTTTTTTTCGGCAGCAAGAGGCAGTCCATTCGCCGCTGTATGGGGGATCAGCTTGCAGAGTCGGGCCGCCGCCAGCATCTCTAAGGAGCGGCGCGCGGAGTCGAGCTTTACGCCTTCTCCAACTGAACTGTAGACGAATTTCTCGCCCAGTGAAGCGACCACCTGCAGCAGGACCTGACGCAGGACCCGGGTGTCGATGCGCCCGGCATACTTGGAAAAGTCGTCTTGGTAGGTGTGCAGGAGATCGCGCTGGATGTCCCGGCACGTCTTCGCTTCGGCCCCCTGGGCATCCGCGGCGACCACCGCCGGCATGCCGCCGACCATCTGGTAACGGTCAAACCATTCCCAAGCCTTGTCATGGACGGTTGGGGAGATCTCCTCGCCCGGTTGCCAGCTCCGAAGGCGCTCCAGCAGAGGTTCCTGGCCATGGGCCTCAAGGTATTCGGGAAAGCCGAGCGGCTCCACATAGGCGTAACTGACACGGCCGACGGGCATGCTGTGGGCGAAATCTGCCAACGTGAACTCCAGCAGGGAGCCCGCCGCCACCACCGGCAGTTCCGGCATTTCCTCGGCGAACCAGCGCAAGCGTGCCAGCACCTCGGGTGCGGCTTGGATTTCGTCGATGAACAAAACGGAATCCTCAGGCGCTACCCGATGGTCCATTTGCAAAGCCAGGTCGCTGAAGATCCGTCTGGGATCCGGTTCTTCAAATGCTCTGGCTTGCAGGGGATCGCGCTCGAAGTTCAGCTCCAACAAGGCTAAACCGCGCTCTCGGGCCAGTTCCCGAACGAGCCAGGTTTTTCCCACCTGACGAGCGCCACGCAGGATCAGGGGCTTCCGTCTGGAGTCCGCCAGCCATGCCAGCAAATCGTCGTAGACCGCGCGTTTCATCGTCCCTCAGTGTAATAGCTACTGCTTCGGTTTCAATCCGGAAATCGAAAACAACAGGTTGTTTTAGGGTTGTAGATTAGTTTTTCGGGTTCCAGGGGAGATCCGCTGCCGGAAGGTGTCGCCGGACGAAGCCATGGCGATGCTCGAAAACTCGGCG
>NEUO01000122.1 GCA_002304315.1 Verrucomicrobiia bacterium Tous-C4TDCM | reverse complement strand
ACGACGGAGGTTCGTGATTCCAAGGTTTTGGCAGTTCGGATTGCCTGCGGTGAGAGCGGGTATTGCGAAGCGGCTTGCCGGCTGGCACCCGCTGTGCTGACCTGACGGTGCCATGCCTGCGAAGAAAGCTGCCAAGAAAGCGGCCACGGAAGCCGCCGCCAAACCTCCCGCGAAAAAAGCGGCCGCTCCCAAGGCTGAAAAGTCCAAGACCACGGGGAAAGCCGGCCACAGCACCGAGGTCGCCGCCTATCTCAACTATCGGTCCCGGGTCGAGAAGGGCCTGCCGGGCGATCCCATCGGCGACTGGATCGCGGCGGAAAAAACGCCGGATGTCTGACCCGCTTTGGGCTTTCCCGAAACGCGGCCCGGCCCGACAGTGCGCCGCGTGAACTGCTCATCCCTTGGCATTGGCCTGGCCGGTCTCGGCACCGTCGGCTCCGGCGTGGTGCTCGCCCTCGAACGCAATGCCGGCTTGATTTCCGCCCGCACCGGCGGCCAGGTGAAACTGGAAATCGCCAGGGTGCTGGTGCGCGACCCCTCGAAACTGCGGCCGGTGACCTTGCCCGAGGAAACCCTCACCACCTCATGGCGCGAGCTGGTGGAAGACCCGGCGGTGGACATCGTGGTCGAGCTGATCGGCGGCACCACCGATGCCTTCGAGATCGTCGCCGCCGCGCTGAAGGCCGGCAAACCGGTGGTCACCGGCAACAAGGCGCTGCTCGCCGAGCGCGGCGTGGAGCTGTTCGCGCTGTCGAAGGAACACGACACGCCGATTCATTTCGAGGCCGCGGTGGCCGGCGGCATCCCGATCATTAAGACGGTCCAGGAATCCTTCATCGGCAACCGGATCCACTCGATCGTCGGAATCATCAACGGCACTTCGAACTATATCCTCGAGCGGATGACCAACGCCGCGCTCGAATTCCCCGCCGCGCTCGCCGAGGCCCAGGCGCTGGGCTACGCGGAGGCCGACCCGGCGCTCGACGTCAACGGCTGGGATGCCGCCCACAAGGCGATCCTGCTGGCGACGCTGGCCTACGGATTTCCGATCGAGCCCGCGCAAGTCCATGTCGCGGGGATCGAGCAAGTCCGCCCGATCGACATCGAGTTCGCCACCCGACTCGGCTATGTGGTGAAGCTGCTGGCGGTCGTCCGCGAGCACCCGGACGGCGCGGTCGAGCTGCGGGTCCAGCCCTCGTTCATCGCGAAATCCCACATCCTCGCCAGCGTCCAGGGCGTCTTCAACGCGGTGGCGGTCCACGGCGATGCGGCCGGGGATTCGCTCTTCTACGGCCGCGGCGCGGGACAGGATCCGACCGCCTCGTCGGTGGTCGCGGACCTGGTCGAAGCCGCCCGCTCGCTGGCCCATGCCAGCGGCCACCGCGGCTTCCTGCCGTATCGCGAAAGCGGCGTGCTGCTGCCGGTGGACGACACCGAGACGGCCTATTACGTCCGCTTCGACGTCACCGACCGCCCCGGCGTGATCGCCGAAGTGGCGCGGGTCCTGGCCGACGCCGGGATCGGCATTTCCGGCACCCATTCGCCGGTGAAACCCGACCAGCCCGACGCCGCCTTCCTCGACATGGTCTTCCTGCTCCACACCTGCCGCTTCGGGCTCCTGCAGGAGACGCTGCGGACGATCGAGGCGCTGGATTGCATCAACAGCATGCCGGTGGTGTTCCGGATTGAGAAGCTTTGAAGGCAGATGGTGGATGGTGGATCGGAGATGGAGAGGCGGGATTTGAATAAACGGCTTCGCGGGACCGTCCGGCATGGATTGTATGAACGCGATGGGAAGCAGGATCTGGATTGGAATTTGGCTGCTGCTCGCGGCGGGCTTTGGATTGGCCGCGGAGCGTTCGCCGGAGGCGGTGGGCTTTTACGAAAGCCTGGGCCGGCACAATCGGGAGGCGGACTACCGGGCGATGGCGGACTGGGTGTTCAAAAGGGACATCACGGATGAAGTGCGGCGGCAACGGGTGGACGAGGCGGTGTGGGTGCTGACGGATTACGACTCCAAGCATCTGCAAAATGATGACAAGGAGGTGTGGGCGGACGACTTCCTGAGCCGGCTGGAAAAGGAGGCGGGCGACAAGTGGTGGGCCTGGTCCGCGGCGGGCGACCTGCTTTCCGAGCTGAACGGCAGCGGGGAACGGGTGGACGGGAAGTTCGTGCGGAAATCCCGTGGTTCGATTTCATCCGGCGCCCGTGATGCCGCGCGGATGCGGCAGTGTTATGTCAAAGCGCTTGCGATGGCGGAAGAGCCGGAGGATCGGGCGGAGATCGCGCTGAAGCTTGCCGCTGCTTTCGACGAGGGGGAGGGAGCCGAGGTGCTCGTCTTGACGGACTTGGCCGTGTTGCCGGAGCTTTCCGACGAGAGTCCGCGCGGGAAGTGGAGTTGGGACGCGGATGACTTCCTGGTCGATGGACGCTCGCCGGTGATCGGGCCGGATGGCCGGTGGCGCTTGCCGGTGCTACGGGAGCGTTTTGAAGACGCGACGACGGACTACGAGCGGGTTTACGGGTTGTTGAATGAAGCTGGCAGGATTTCACCGGCCCATGCCGCGCGGGCAAAGCTGGCGCTGGCGGAGATGTGGAACGAATTACTGGGGGTTCACGGCCTGGTGTCGGCCGGCTACGTTTACATCGAAGGAACCTCGGATCCGGCGGAGGACGGAGAGTTCGAGTTAGCGACCTTGAAGGACGAGGAAACGATCCTGATCGGCGTGAACGGGCCGGAGCGGCGGACGGTGCCCGCGGAGTGCCGCGCGGTGACGATGCTGCGGGAACTGGTGGAGGATGCGGGGACGCCGCCGGAGGTCAGGGAAGAGGCATTGGTGAGACTGACGGAAGTCCTGGCGGATCGATATCAGTTCGACGCGATGAAGGAGGTCGCGACCCGGGTCGCGGCAAGGTATCCGGAAGTCGGGGCCGCGTCGCATTACTTGGTGGATATCGGTCCCGACGGAAGATTCGCCACCTGCGAATCTTTCGTCGTGGGCGAGGAGGTGGCGGTGACCTTCATCTCGCGGGAGATCTCGGAGCAGCGCTTCGAGTTATGGCGGATGGATGTCGAGAAATACGTCGCTGAAAATGGTTCGCAGACGCTCCGCGGCTTCGACTCCGGCCCGTGGGGAGCAAGTACCAGGGACTTCGAGAAGTATCAGCCGTTCTTTCAGCGCGTCGCGGATTGGACAGCTCCGGTCAAGCGGCGGGGGAACCACCTGCAATCGGCGACCCGCATCAAGGTGCCGGTCACGGAAGGGGGGAACTATCTGGTCGTCACCCGGTTGGGGGATCGCTGGGAGGTGTTGCCGGTCCAGGTGGCCAGGACGATCGTGCTCAGCGCCGCCTTGGACGCGCGGTTTGACGACGATGGTCCCGATACGTGGGATTCGGCAGGAGAGGCCGATCTTTTCCTGATCGATGCCTTGTCGGGGGAGCCGGTGGAGGGGGCGGTGGCCGTGGCAGGGCATGGCCGGAGCGAGGCGATCTCCGATCACACGGGCTTCCTGCTGGGCATGGGTGGAGGCGGCGAGGTTCTCGTGCGGCGGCCGGGCTTGTCACCCGAATTGCTAGCGGTCGAAGATGGCGAGCTGGGCGTTCAGGCGGAGGACGAGATCCGCTCTTTCCTGGTGACCAATCAGCCGCTCTACCGGCCGGGGCAGCGGGTGGACTGCGCCGGTTGGCTGAAACGACCGAACGGGCGGAGCGCGGAAGCGGACCGTTTCGAGGAGGACTCGGAGGCGTGGTTCAAGGTGGTCGATCCGGTCGGCCAGGTGATTCATGAAGTCGGGATGGCGCTGGATGAGTTCGGCGGTTTTGCCGGGAACTTCAAGCTGCCAAGCGAAATGGTGCTGGGGGATTGTGAGGTGCATCTTTCGCTGGGCTACCCCTCGTCCGAAGATCCCTTCGCCGAGAAGTCGAGGTTGGAGATGAAGTGGGACAAACTGGATGATGATCGCTGGACGATCCAGGTGGGGGAGTTCCGCAAGCCGGATTTCCGGGTGGAGGTCGAGGCCGGCGGCGGGGGTGACGGGATCGCGGCGGTGGTGAAGGCCGCTTATCACTCGGGGGAGGCGGTCAAAGGCGCGGCGGTGAAGGCACGGTTGCGAGCTTACCCGACGCGCTCCCAGGTTTTTCCGAAACTGGAATGGGATGATCTTTACGAAGCGGGCTACGATTGGGAGCTGCCGCGGGCGACCTGGATGAAGGACTGGCAATCCTGGGG
The DNA here is from genome assembly GCA_002304315.1 of Verrucomicrobiia bacterium Tous-C4TDCM. Lineage (GTDB taxonomy): Bacteria > Verrucomicrobiota > Verrucomicrobiia > Verrucomicrobiales > Akkermansiaceae > Haloferula. The sequence goes on along the minus strand of NEUO01000122.1, from coordinate 11,510 downwards.
GATCTGGCCGGAGGAAGATGATTGGGAGAATGACGAGCTCTACTACGGCGACGAGGTGATTTTCGATGCGACTGGAGTGACCGACGAAGAAGGACGGGCGCGGCTGGTCTTTCCGGAGAAGCTGCCGCTGTTAGGTCATTACGAATACGACTGCACGGTGCGGGTGGGCGTGCAGGAGTTCACGGGGCGGAGCGTGGGGGCGGAGTCGGATTTCATCTACTCGGGCAGGGAACACGAGGTTCTGATCAAGCCGGAGCGGGGCTTCTATCGCGAGGGGGAGACCGTGAAACTACAGCTCTGGGCGATGAGTGCTGTTAGAGAGCCGGTGTTAGGATCCGGCAAGGTCCGGGTGGAAGCGGTGGCGGCGGACGGCGGACTCACCGAGATCTGCTCGGAGGATGTGACGACTCCCGCAACGGGCCGGGCGGAAGTGGAATTCGAACCTCCCGCGGCAGGCCAATACCGTTGTGTTTTCCAAGCCGGCGGCGGGGAGCGGGGCTTCGTGCTGGAGGTGATCGGCGACAAGCCGGCGAGCGGGCGTTACGACGGGGTGCAGTTGACCCCATCGCGGGCGGTGGGCGCGGTGGGCGACCGGGTGGAGGTCTTGATCCAGACGGAAGAAGATGAGGCGCGGGTGTGGTTCTTCGAGCAGATGCCGGATGGCCGGAAACGGACGCCCCGGCTGATCGAAACGCGGAACCGGCGGGCCGTGGTGGAGGTTCCTCTGACGAAAGCGGGGGTGCCGGAGTTTTTCCTCCAGGCGGCAACGGTGGTGAAGGGGCGGCTGAAGAAGGCCACCTGCCGGATCGTGATGCCACCGGTGGAGACAAAGTTGAACGTAACCCTGTCGGCGGATCCGCCGCGAGGTGAGCCGGGAGATGAAGTCAAGGTGGCGATCGCCGTGACGGATGCCGCGGGAAAGCCGGCGGAGGCTTCGCTGGCGGTGACGGCATTTGATCGGGCGCTGGAAGATCTGGGTGGGACGCTGCCGAAGGCCGGCGACCGGATGCGGGATCGATTTGAAGGCGGGTATTGGCCGGCCTCGTCGCAGGACCGGGACGGCTGGCAGGACGGCGCGTTCGCGGAGTTGTATCAGCCGGGCTGCTTCTTTGAACGCGGCGATTTGACGGGCGATCCCCGCCGGCAGGCGGCGTCCCGCTTTGAAAAGCTGGGAACGTATCTGGGGATCCAATACGAGCCGCCGGAATTGCCGAACAGCATCGGCGGAGGGGCTGGAATCTTTCCCGTGACACCCGCAACGCCAACTCCCAGTTCCTATTCGCGGCCGGCAGGCCGGGAGGTGGAGTTGAGTGCCGCGGAGAAGGCGCAGATGAAGGGCGTCGGGGCGCGCAAGAACTTCGCGGACCGTGCCTACTGGGGCGCGGCGCTGCGGACGGACAAGGACGGGAAAGTGCGGGCGGCCTTCGATTTGCCCGACAACTTGACGGCGTGGCGGGTGCAGTCCTGGGCGTTCGGGAAAGGGCGGACGTTTGGCGACGCGCAACTCGACCTCGAAGTTTCGAAGCCCCTGCAAGTCCGACCGCTGATGCCGCAGGCGGCGGTGGTGGGGGATGTGCTGGTGATCGGGGCGATGGTGCAGAACTTGTCCGGCACCGCGCAGGAGTTTCAGGTCACGATGGAGGCCGACGGGGTGAAGGCTCCACCCGCTCAAGCGCTGACGCTTTCAGCGGGAGAGGAGGGGAAGGTCCAGTGGACGGTCACGTTGGCGGAAGCGGGTTCCGTGGTTTTCCGGTTCCGGGCCCGGAGTTCGGACGGAAGCCTGGCGGATGGAGCGGAAATGCCGTTGCCGGTCGCCCCCCTTTTGACACCGGTCACCGTGGCGGCCAAGGCGGAGATCGGGGAGGGGATGCACGAGGCGCGACTCGATCTGGCGTTCGATGAAGCGGTCGGCAAGGCCACCTTGCAAGTGCGTCTTGAAGCCCATCCCGCGGTCGGCACACTGGCGGTGTTGCCGGATCTGGTCGGCTATCCCTACGGCTGCACCGAGCAGACGCTGAACCGCTTTTTGCCAACGCTGGTGGCCTGGCAAGCGGCGGAGAAGCTGGGGATCGATTGGGGCGCGATGCAGCAGGTCTTCGTGACGGGCGACACGTCGCTGGGGTGGGTGAAGGGACGGGCCGCGAGCGGCGAAAGGCCTGCGGAATTGAGCGCGGAGAAGGTGCGCGGGATGATCCATGTCGGTTTGAAGCGCTTGGAAGGGATGCAAGGTGACAACGGGGCCTGGGGCTGGTTGTCCGCGGAGGATCAGGGTGGATCGCCCTACATGACGGCCTTGGCGGTGAGGGGGATCGGGCGGGCCCGGGGGCTTGGATTCGCGCTGCAGAACGATCCGGCGAAGCAAGGTATCTCGTGGCTGGAGAACTGGGCGCTCCGAAGGGCCGGCGTCGTTTCCGCGGACCCGAAGAAGATCGAGGCATTGGATGCCTGGGTGGCCTTCGTTTTGTCAGATGCGGGCGGGACGCCAACTCCCGAACTGAAGCAAGCCCTGCTGAAGGCGCCGGACCAGCTTACCGCCCTGGGACTGGTCCACCTCGCCCTGGCGATTGATGGCAAGACCGAGCAAGCCGATCTCCAGCGGCTGCTGGCGGCGATTCCGGAACGCATGGAAGAAGAAGCGGCAGACACGAGGCACACGCAGGAGGCAGTCGAGCTGCGGGCCTGGCATTTGAAATTGCGGGTGAAGTCCGGTGCTGGAAAGGCGGAGCTTGAGCGCGGGATCCGTGAACTTCTGAAGCAACGGCGCGACGGGATCCGCTGGAGCAGCACGAAAGATTCCGCCCTTTGCGTGGAGGCGATCATCGAGGCGGCGATCGCATGTGGCGGTCTCCATTTTCAACCCGGCGAGGTCGTCGAAGCAACGGTGAGCGCCGCCGGCCAACCGCGCACGGTCCGCTTGAATCGGACGAACCTCTGGTCCGCGACGCTCGAGTTCCCCATCGACGGGGGATCGATCCCCGGGAACTCGCTGCAAGTGGCCGCGGCGCGGGACGGAAATCTTGCGGTGATGGTTTCGGCCACGATGAGTTTCGACTCCGCTTCACCCGCCCGCATGGTCCCGGCGGAGGACGGCATCGGAGTGGAAAGAAATTACTACCGCGTCGCCGCAAAGGGTCAGCGGAAGCTTCTGGTCGAAGGGGAGAAGCTGAAGATTGGCGAACTGGTCGAGGTGGAGTTGATCCTGACGGCTGCCGACGCTCCCGGCTATGTGCATATGTGCGATCCGGTCCCGGCGGGCTTGGAACCCTTGATGCAGTTGAGTGGGTATGAGTCGGGAGCCTATCGCGAGAACCGGACTGGCGAGACGGACTTCTTCATCTCTGCATTGTCCCCATGGAACCGGGCGCACCGCTACCATCTGCGTGCAGTGACAGCCGGTGAAAGCCTGGCCCTGCCAGCGCGGGCGGAGTGCATGTATGCCCCGGAAGTCTCGGGGCAAAGCGGACAGCGCCGCATCGGGATCGAGCCGTGATGATGGCGGTCAGAACCGCCAGCCGATGCCGGTGCCCCACAGGTGCTCGCCGGCGACCGGGTCGTCCTCGGTGTGGGTGAAGGTGTAGCCGGCCTTCAGCAGGACGCTCGGCCGGATGCGCCAGCCGCCGCCGAGTTCCGTGCGCCAGACATCCGACTGCCAGGCGAAAGCGGCCCCGCCCGGTCCGACGGCGTCGTTCGCGAGCATCTGACCGACGCGCGCGGCGAGCCAAACGCCGGGTGAGACCTTGTAGCGGGCTTGGACGAACCACGAGGCGGCTTGCAGGTCGCCGGAACTCGCGGTTTCGAATTCCGTCAGCACCACTTCGCCGGAAACGATCCAGTCGTGGCGTGCCCAGCGGACATCGAGGCCGAGCGAGTTTTGTACGAGGTTATCGCGGTCAACTCCGACCGCATTCACCTCCGGCCATGAGCCGCGGCTGGCCGAGAGCCCGAAGGCCCAGGTCGCATCCGGCCGGTAGCCGACGCGGGCGGTCACCGTGGGATGGCTGAAGTTGATCTCCTGCCAGGCGTCCGGATGGGACGACAGCGCGGCGTTCTTCACCTCCAGGGCGTAGTCGAAATGTTCGGTGGATCCGAACGCGCCGCCGCCGATCCCGTAGCCGGCTCCCCAGATCATCGAAGCCCACTGGTCCTTTGATTTCAACGAAAGTGGCACGGCACCGCCACCCGGGCCGCCGGTGTTGAGCGGACTTCCCGGAGAGGTCGGGCTGACACCGATGAGCTGGCTGTAGGGCAGCGGAGCGAGCAGGAAGGGATCGTCGAAGAAGTCGTGCTGGCCGGACCACGAGCCGAAGAACGAGGCGTATTTGCCGACCTGGAAGTTCAGCCGTTGGTCGTCGAAGACGCGCCAGCGGAGGAAGGCCTCGTCGATCCGGAGTTCTCCATCGGGCGCGCTGCCGGCATCGAAGCCGCGGTCCCAGCGGGTGGTGGAGTGGAAGGTGAAATTTTCGCCCGCGGCGGCATCGATATCGAGCGAGAAGCGCGGCGCGAAGAAGGCATCGTCGTCATAGCCGAGCAAGGCCGGCGCGGGCGTGTCGCCGGACCAGATCACGGCTTCGAGCGACGGCCGGATGTCGATTTGGAAGGTCCCGTTCTCCGGGCCGAACGTGATGCCGTCCTGGGCGCAGGCGAGGGCGGCGGTGAAGGGGAGAAGCAGGGCCTTCAAGGCACGGTCGCGGTTTGGGTGAAATCGGCGCTGACGGTTTTGCCGCCGCTGATGGTGACGGATGTGGACCACTTCGCTTTCTCGTCGAACTGCGCGTAGAGCGTGTAGGTGCCAGGTGGCAGGCCGGTCAGCGTGAACTTGCCGGCAGCGTCGGTGGTCGTGAAATAGCGGCTGTCGACCACCAGGATGACGGCCTTCATGTGGTCGTGGATTTCACACTGCAGTCGGACCAGGCCGGGCTTGTCGAAGGTCGCGGTGGGGGCGGGGCGTTCGCTCTTTTTGTAGCGGCCGGCGTCGAAGCGCTTGGTGCGGGAGAGCGAGAAGACGTTGTGGAAGTCCGGGTCGTCGTTGGGAAACTCGACCGTGGTGCGCAGCGGCACGACCAGCAGGCTCTGGGCGAATTGGTAGCCCGTCTGGTTGAGCGCGATCTTCGGCGGGGCCGCGGGCGCGGCGGTGCCGGTGCCTTCGATCCAGACCCCGGCGCGGGGCGGCGGCGGCGGGGAGACCTTGCCGGAAATGGTGCCGGTGTATTTCTCCACCGCGATCCGGCCGCGCGGGCGGGCGGGCAGCGGGAGGGTGCCGGTGACCGCGCCGGTCGGGGCGGCTTCGGCGTGGAGCGCCAGGAGAAGAAAAAGTGTGGGAAAGTGCATGGGAGTTTCGCCATGGGATAGCGGGCGGCACCGATGGCTGGGAAGATAAAACGCCCGTCGGGAGGAGCGGCACCGGGCTGAAATTGCTTTGCGGCGGCGGCTATCGCGGATGAGATGGCGTGGCGGAGTTGCGATGGATGAGCTTTCTAACAATGGCCTGCCCGCCGAGGATTTTTTCATGGCGGCGCTGTGGGATGCGGCCCGGCCGGCGGAGGTCGTGGTGCCCGGCTACGAGATCCTCGGCGAGATTTCTCGGGGTGGGATGGGCGTCGTTTACCACGCCCGGCAGCTGCGGCCGGAGCGCGAGGTCGCGCTGAAGGTTCTGCTGCCCCAGTTCGCGGAAGAGCCGGAAATGCTGGCCCGCTTCCAGTTGGAGGCGCGGGCGATGGCGGTGCTCGATCACCCCGGGATCCTGCCGGTCTATGAAGTCGGCGAGGCGGACGGCGCGCCGTTTTTCTCGATGCGGCTGGCGACCGGCGGCTCGCTTTCCGAGCGCCTGCTGCGCGGGCCGATGCCGCCGAAAGAGGCCGCCGCCCTGATGGTCGAGCTGGCCCGCGCCTTGCACCACGCCCACCAGCACGGCGTGCTGCACCGCGACGTGAAGCCGGGCAATTTCCTGTTCCTCGAAGACGGTCGCGCCTGTGTCAGCGACTTCGGGCTGGCGAAGCTGACGCTGGCCGACCACGGGCCGATGCTGACCCGCACCGAGTCGTTCTTCGGCACGCCGCACTACATGCCGCCGGAAGTCGCCGCCGGCTCGGTGGGGAACGCGACCGTCGCGGGCGATCTGTACAGCATGGGCGCGGTGCTTTACGAATGCCTCACGGGAAAGCGCCCGCATCCTTCGAAGGAAAACGTGGCGGCCCTGCTGCGGTCGATCGCCGACGATCCGATCGCGGCGCCCGACACGCTGAAGCCGGAGCTGCCGCGCGACCTGTCGGTGATCTGCCTCAAGGCGCTCGAGCGCAAGCCGGCCGACCGCTACGCCACGCTGGAGGACTTCGCTGACGATCTGGAGCGCTGGATCGACGGCCGGACCATCCGGGCGCGTCCGGTCGGGCCGCTGGAAGGCTCGTGGCGCTGGGCGGTGCGGCATCCGTTGTCGGCCGGCTTGCTGGCGGCATTGTTAGGCGTGTCGCTGGCCGGCGGCGTTACGCTAGCGGTGAGCAACCACCAGCGCGGCGAAGCCCTGGCCGATGCCCGGCAGAAGCTGTTGCGCTCGTTGATCGACCAGGCGCGTTCGGAGCGGTTGTTAGGTTCGCCGGGGCATCGTGAGCGGGCGCTGTCGCTGCTGCGGCAGGCGGCGGGCATCGCGAAGACGCCGGAGATCCGGGATGAAGCGGCGGCCTTGCTGGCCCGGCCGGACCTGGGCGTTCGTGCGAGCATGGCAGCGGCCGCGACCGCACCGGTAGACTTTCCCGATGATCCGGTCACCGGATGGAAAGGATCGCACCGTGTGTTGACTCTGCATGAATCCGGCGCGGCGCGGTTGTGGGAGAACCAGCGTCCGATCCGGGAGTGGATGGCGCCGGACGGGCGCGAGATTACCGGCGACTTCTTGCCGGATGGCGGCGGCCTGGTGCTTGCGGAAACCGAGCAAGGCATGCTGCTCGAACGACCGGGCCAGGCACCGGCGGTGCTGGCAACGCCGGGTCCGATGCTGCGCTTCCTGTCCGTCGATCCGACCGGGCGACGGGTCGCGACCGGCGGTGAAAACGGTTACGAGATCCGCCCTTTGACCGCACCGGGTGATCCGTGGCGATGGGGAGACGCGCAAGCCCGCTGCGCCGCGGCGTGGTCGGCCGATGGCGAGCGGCTTGCGGTCGCGGCGGGCGACCGGCGCGAGGTCGTCCTGCTCACGGCTGCCGACGGGTCGACCTGTGCGACCATGCCGGTCACCGGAGTGCCGCAGCACCTTGCCTTTGATCCCGGTGGCGAACTGCTGGCGGTGGCATCGGACGATGGCGTCATCGCGCTCGGCGACGCGGCGACCGGAGCGACCTGGTGCAAGTTGAAGTTCCAAGCCTCGGCCCTTGTCTTTTCCGCGACCGGGGACGAGCTGCGGGCGACCGGAAGCGATGGTCGCGTCCGGATCTGGCCGGTGTTTTCTCCCGAGTCGGTTCTCGAGTGGAGCGAACCTGCCCGTGCGAAGTCCGACGGCGCGGTTTTCGGGATGAGTTTTTCGCCCGACGGGAAACACCTGCTCACCGTTTCCAACGGCTGCCTCGCCGTCTGGTCGGTCGCGGACCGACGGCAGACCGGCCATCATTTGTTAGAGAACCAACGCATCGACGTGCAGTCGGCGGCGTGGTGGCTGGGAGACCGCGAGGTCCTGATCCAGGTCCCCGGCGGATTGGAGCGGCTTTCCATCGGGCGGGAAGGCAAGCCGGGAGCCACGAAGCGGGTGCCGCGCGTGCCGGGAAGTTCGGTGCTCGACGTGTTGCCCGACGGCGGATGGCGGGTCTCCGTCATCGACGAGGAGGGGGAGAAATCCTGCGAACTGTGGCCCGGCGGCGACCCTGAGAAGTCCCAGCCCGCGGAGCCCCCCGCGGCGCGATCGCCGAAAGTCACCGCGACCGCCGGGGAACTCACGGCGACGCTCGATGATCTCGGCGCGATTGAGCTGGTCAGGGCGGATGGCAGGCGGATGCGGCTGATCCTGCCTCTCGACCCCGGCGTCCGGGTGCTGGGGTTTTCGCGGGATGGCAGGCAGCTGATCGCGCTGACGCGCTTGCACCGGATTTTCGCGTGGGACCTCGAGAAGCTGGCCGTCCGCCTGGACGAACTCGGATTTTGATCGGAAGGCCGTTCAGGGGACCGCGTCGCTCGGGAAGAGGCTCTCCAAGCTCGCCTGATACCAGGCGTCGAGCTCGGCCATGGCTTGTGCGCGTTCGTTCCGGTCGACTTGGGAACGGGCTTTCTGAAAGCGGGCCATGCGCTCGCGGTCGAGCCGCAGCAGGGCGAGGCGCGACGCCGGATCCGGGGCTGCCTCCGCGTATTGGATCTCGGCCCAGACGGGTTCCAGCGCACAGGCGGTCGCGTGGACCCGCGTTCCGTCGTCGATGTCCAGCCGCTCAAGGGCCGCAAGCGTGAATTCGCGGGCCGCGGCTTCGAGTTCGGCGAGGCGCTGCAGGTATTCGACGGGCGGCAGGCCGGCCAGGCCGCCGAGTTGTTCTTGAATCCAGCAGCCGGTGGTCGCGATCGCATCGGCGAGGGCGATCTCCGGCTCGCGATCCAAGGCGGTCGCTGCGGGGGCGGGATCCGTTGGCAAGACGTCGGCGGCAGGCAGCGCGACGCGCTCCTCAACCTCGCGGGGAGCCGCCGGCCGTGGTGCGGGAAAACGGTGCGGGCGATGCGAAGTCGGCGCTTCGTGGGACGGTTCCGAGGTCGTGACGCTCGTGTCCGGCCGGAAGGCCAGCAAGGTTGCGGCGAGCAGGAAGGCGGAGGCGATCGTGAGCGTGGTGTTTCGTTTCATGCACCCTTCCATGGGTTCATCGGGGCCGCCGGGTAACACCGGGGCGGTAGTTTTTTTCCACCGTGCCGCGGATGGCGAAAAGTGGGCGCCGCGCAAGGTGGCTTGCGCGGCGCCGGCGGGCACGGGATGTCGGGGTGGCTACTGCTTCACGTATTCGATGATCGGAAAGCTCGGGGGGCCGTTGCGGAAGAAGAAGCGGCCGAAGGGGTGGGAGATCGTGATGGCGGGCAGGGTGCTGTTGATGCGGAAGGTGACGGTGGGCGACGAATTGGGCCACGAGACTTCGGTCAAGGTGCCGCTTCCCCGGGCCACGCCGTCGTCGAAGAACTGCCAGCTGCCGTTGCTGCTGAAGACCAAGCGCGCCAGGTGGAGGGCGCCGTTGTTGTCGAAGTAAGTGCCGTTCCAAGCGGTCGATGCCGAACCCATCGTCAGCAGTTGGCCGACGGTGATGCGGGAGAAGGTCTGCGTGTTGATTTGCCCGGCGGTCACGTTGAACGAACGGGTGAAGGTGAACCAGATGTCGCGGCTGCCGTCGGCGCGGACGAAGCCGAGTCCGGCGACCAGCGTCTTGCTGCCCGGGGTGGTGGCGAGGTTGACGGTGCTACCGCTAAGCACGCCGTTCCCGGGGGAGAACTGTTCCGAGCCGTTCAGGGTCAGGCTGACGATGTTATACTGGGTGTTGTTCACCAGACGCAGGGTGGTGGCGGTGGTGGTCGGGGGGGGAGTCGTGGTCGGAGGGGTGGGGGTCGACGTCTGGACCACCGTGAAAACGGTGCCGCTGGTGTTGAAAACCACGCCGTTCTGGCGGAGCCGTAGCGGGCTCTGGCCGGCGCTTGCGGTGGCCGGCACCACGACCCGGATCTGGGTTTTGGAGACGAAGGTCGGGACGGCTTCGAGCGGTTGGCTGCCGTTGAAGAACTGCACCCGGTAGGGCGGGCTTCCGGTCCAGCGGGTTCCCAGCGAGCTGCGGTGGAAGTTGGTGCCGGTGATCGTGATCTCGGTGCGCGGCCCGCCGCTGGCCGGCGAGAAGGAGGTGATCGCGGGACGCGTCACTTGTCTGATGGTAAAGTTGGTGGCGCTCTGGCTGATCACCAGTTGGCCGGCTCCGAAGGCGCGGATCCGGACCGGGCCGTTGGTCGCATTGCTCGGAACCGCCACGCGGAGCTGCGTGCTGGAGATGAAGGTCGGGATGACTTCGCCGGAGCCGCCGAATTGCACGGTGTAGGGCGGGGTGCCGGTCCACACGCTGCCGTTGATGTCGCGGTCGAAGTTGGAGCCGGTGATCGTGACCAGCGCGGTCGTGGGAGCCTTGGCGGGCGTGAAGCGGGAGATCGCGGGGCGGCTTTGCGCCTGCGCCTGGCCGAGCATGCCGGCCGCGAGCGCGGTCCAGCCCAAGGTACGGATGGCATGGGCCAGGCCGCGGAAGCGCCCGGCGAGGGTGATGACTGGGGTGATGAGGCAGGAGTTCATGATTCAGGGTCCTTTCTTTTGGTGGAATTGGTGATTTGCCGGCCGCTCGTGCGAACCGTGACATCCCTCCATTGGTCCCTTGCCCGCGGGGCGTAACACGCCCCGGCGAAAAAATTTGAAGCTCCCCGGCGAACCCGCGGCAGGTTCGGAATTGCAAGGGATTGGCGGCTTTGACAGCGTCGGTCATGAAAAGTGACGACCGCACCCTCGCCGGGCAATTTCCGCAAACCCGTTGGAGCATCGTCCAACGCGCCCGCAGCGATGAACCGACCGCGGAAACCCGCCGCGCGCTGGAGGACATCTGCACCGGCTACTGGCTGCCGATCTATGCCTTCATCCGCCGCAGCGGGGTGCGGCCGGTCGAGGCGGAAGAGCTGACCCAGGAATTCCTGCTGCGGCTTTCACAGGGAGAGTTCCTCGATCACGCCGACCGCGAGCGCGGGAAGCTGCGGACTTTCCTGCTCGGTTGCGTGAAACATTTCCTGGCGAGCCAGCGGCGCACCGCGAACCGCCAGAAACGCGGCGGGGGAGTCGCGCCGGTGTCGATCGACCAGGCGGTCGCCGAGCACGGTTACGCCGCGGAGCCGGCCGATGACCTGACGCCGGACGCCATTTTCGAGCGGCGCTGGGCGAAGAGCCTGATGGAGCAGGTGATGGCCGCGCTGGCCGCCGAGATGGACAAGGAGGGCAAGCGCGCGCTGTTCGATGCCTTGCTGCCTTTCACCCATCTGGAGGCCAAGCCGGCGACGCTGGAGGAAACCGCGGCCAAGCTCGGCATGAACGAGGCTGCGGTGAAGATGGCGATCAGCCGGCTGCGCGGGCGGCTGCGCGACCGCCTGCGCGAGGCCGTCGCCGAGACGCTGGGTCCCGACGACGACCTGGAGGCGGAGATGATGCATCTGCGGTCGCTGCTGGTGTCGCCTTCTTAAGGTTCAGCCGGGGTGAAGATGCCGCCGAGGCTGGCGTCATACCACGCCTCGAGTTCGGCGACCGCCTGCGTCCTCGCGGTTTCGTCGGCCAGGACCAGCGCTTGTTCGAGGCGGACTTCGCGCTCGCGATCGAGCTTCAGCAGGGCGAGCCGCGTGGCGGAGTCGTTCGCGGCTTCGGCATACTGGGTCTCGGCCACGATGGCTTCCGCGGGGCTGGCAACGACCGCGAGGTGGCGGCTTTCTTCGATGCCAAGTTGTTCGAGGATCGCGGCGGTTCCTTCGACCACCGAGCGTTCGATGTCCGCAAG
>NEUO01000121.1 GCA_002304315.1 Verrucomicrobiia bacterium Tous-C4TDCM | reverse complement strand
TCTTTAGTCCGCAGAACGGTCCCCGGGAGCCCGCCGCCCGTTCATGTCCGCATCGCCGAAGCGTGACCGCCCGGTGCTTCTGCGGGGCGGAGCCTCCGCGCACCCGGTGGATCCGAGGTTGTAGGGCCACCTTCTGTCTATCCCGGCACTCAGTCGACCGCGCGAGGAGCAGACGGCTCAGGCAAGGGTTTGGAGACGTCACCAAGCGGCGATTTTCCCTCACGGTCTTCAAGGTGGCGGACAAGCTCCGCTTCCCAATCCAAGCGGGTCCGAAAACCCATCTGCGACAACTGGTCCTTAAGTAGAAGCGCCAAACCTTTCGGATTCGGACTGTCTCGAAGCTGTAGTCCGTCCGGTGTCTCACGCCACCACTTCGATTCACCCATCACGATGCGAACGAGCAGCAGGTCTGTCCTTGCGCCTTTGGAATGGAGTTCGATCGAGTGGTGAGGAGCTGAAGTTCCGAGGATGGCTTCGCGAGGCTCCGGAGAGCGCGCTTCCAACCTCGATGAAATATTTTCAGCCTCCTCTTTGGAGAGCTCCTTCCGCCGATAGTCGATCATGTCCGCCGGATCAAATCGCCCTTTGAGGTCCTCCGGGAGGTCATGCGGCCATGAATGTTCGACAACGAAGACGGAGTCCGCCGCCCGGATGGCCGCGGCTAGATCCATTTTGAACGCCGACGATTCGCGTTCCCGCTGCTTCGCCTCATTCCTGTGCTCCCACCATGGCCGGAACAGGAACCCAGCCAGCAACATCAGCCAGACTCCGGCGGCGATTGCTGGGATGCGGATCTTCATTGTCTCTTCAACCGATGCGGGTGGCGGGTTCCTTAGGCCCCGGCAATAAGCCAATCCCTTTGAAGCAATTATGGAATTCGACAAGCTTAGCTTTTCCGACCATTCGAGTCATGAGGACGAGGCAGGCATCAGGATACCGTTCGTGCCGGTCTGAGGACCGGCGGTCCCGGGGTTTCACCGGCTTTTCATCGGCTTCTCACACTCGACGCATCCTCCGGCGGCTTTTACTGCGTGACTCATGATCCTTTTCCTCCGCCGATCCCTTGGCCTGCTCATCCTTCTCCTCACGCTGGCCTTCGTGGTTTTTCCGCTGGGGAAGACCTCGTGGTATCTGCTGACCGACCGCGGGCTGAGGTCCGCCGCACCTTCGAAGTTCGCCTTCAGCTTGCACGAGTCGCTTTCGAAGCGGCTGCCGGATTATGTCGACCGACGGATCGCGTCGGGGGTGGCGGAGACGCTGCACGTCGGGCAGATCACCGCGACCGAATCGCCGGTCTATGGCGCCTTCTTCTACCTGCTCGCCACGGACCACCTGCAAGCGCAGTGGGAGCAAGATCCCACGCTGGCCGGCCGCGCACCGAAGGAGACCGGCGCGGCGGCGATCGAGGCCTGCGTGCGAATCCTCCTCGATCCCGGCCACGCGCACTGGATCCGCACCTACTGGGGCGACGATTATTGGCAGGACCCGAACTGCTTCTTCCGCACGCTGGTCATCGGCGGGCTGGCTTCCCACCGGCGTTTGACCGGCAGCGATGAACACCTGCCGTTCCTCCGCCAACTGACCGACGATCTCGTCGCGGACCTGGATGCCTCGGCGACCGGGCTGATCGACGATTACCCCGACCAATGCTTCCCCGCCGACGTGGTGGCCTGCCTGGCGATGATCCGCCGCGCCGATCCCGCGCGGGAGGAATGGGCAAAGGCAGCTTTCCACCGGGTGCTGGCGAACTTCCCCGGCGAACTGCCACCCTACATGTCGGACTCCGACGACGGCGCTGCGCTCGGGCCGACGCGCGGGTGCACCAACGGCTTCTTCTTTTCGTATGCGAGGGAAATCGACGCCGCCGTGGCCGACCCGCTCTATCAGAAGTTGCTCGACAGCTTCTGGCAGGAAGGCGCATGGGCGGCCGGTTGGCGGGAATTCCCGCGGGGCTCGAAGCATCCGGAATGGTATTTCGATCCCGATTCGGGGCCGGTGCTGTGGGGCTTCGGGACCGGCTCGACGGGCTTGGGAATCGGCAGCACGAGGTTGCACGGCGACCACCACCGGGCCGGGCTATTAGGGGCGGAGATGATCGCGGGCGGGATCCCCTTGCCGGATGGCTCGCTGCTGCTGCCGCGGCTGGTGTCGGACCTTGAGCACGCACCGTATTTTGCGGAGTCGGCGATCTTGCATCAACTCTCGTTGATCGGCGGCGGGGAGCCGTCAGGCAAGGCACCGCTGACGCTGGCGGCGTGGCTGATTCTCGGCTTTGAGCTGCTCTTCGCGGTGCTGCTGTTGCGCTTGTCCCGGCACCTGCTTCTGCCGAGGAAGAAGCCGGAGGCGAAGTAGCGCAACTTTGCACGTTGTGATCGGGGGCGGGTCGCCACGCCGGGGTGCTCCGCAGCCGCCATCAGCGATCCGCCGCACCCCGTCGCAACTTGCAAAGTTGCGCTACTTCTTGCCGATCTCCCGCACCACCGCCTTCCCGTCCGCCCCCATGAACTCCACCACGATCCGCTCCGGAGTCACTTGCTTGAGAAGGAATTCCCCACCTTCCCCACCGGGAGGCAACGAGAACCGCGTCCGCTCCTCGACCTTGAACTCCTTCCCCTCGAACTCCAGCACGGCGGTCCGGTCGTAGTAGGCTTTCTCCGTCAACTGGGCATCCGGCAATCCATACTGCGACTCATACCGCTCGCCTTTCTTGTTCGGTTTGAGGTCCTCGAATTGGGCGAACTTCACGATGTGCGTCAGCTTCGTGCGCTCGCTGGTGACTTCTTTCTCCACGATTCCGAGGAACTTGAAGCGCCCCGACATGAAGCCGTCTTTGAAGAAGGTGTCCCCGGGACTGAGCATGTTCAGGGCGCTCATCTTGTTACCCTGCATCTTGCCGTCCGCTGCCCGGGCTACCATTTTCGGCAACCACTTCCCCCCGGATTCCATCCCGAACTGCACATACCACATCGTGGACTCATCCCGGATATAGCTCAGGTTATCCAATACCAGAAGCTGCTCATCCGGCGCTGTTGCACCTTCTGGATCCACCGCGGGCTTCGGATCCCCGTTCCCGGCGATCTCCGGTTCATTCACGGGCGGCATATTCTCTTCCGGAACCGCAATCTCTTTTTCACCAGGAGCCGCGACCGGAAGCGTTTCTCCAGCTTTCTCCGGATCCCGCCCCGGTGCTTCTACCAGTCTCCCGGACTCCTCATCCGTCACTTCAAACGCCTTCCAAAACAACCCGCCCGCCGTGAGCAGCACGACCGCCGCCGCCGTGGCGGGCCAGAAGAAGTCGAGATTTCGACGTTCGGATTTCGCTTTCGGCACGGCCTGCATCTTCGTCGCGATGGCGCGCAGCAGTGCCTCGTCGGACTTGCCTTTGGCCTGCTCTCTCAGCAGCGAATCGATGAGGCGGTCGTTCGGATCTTCGGAAGGATTCATGGAAGTGGTTCGGTGAAAGGTTTCAGTCGTTCTTCGAAAGGCAGAGCCGCAGCGCATCCCGGGCGCGTTCGAGGCGCTTGCGGAAGGCGGCGGCGTTCATGGAAAGCAGGGTGGCGGCTTCGTCGCTGCTACGACCTTCATCGTAGGTGACGCGCAGCGCCTCGATCATCGGCGGCGGCAGCTTGCCGCTGCACTCGGCGAGTCGGGCGAACAGCTCGGCGTCGCCGGAAGAGTAAGATGAAAGCGTTTCCTCCAGCCGCGACAGCGCGGCTTCGTCGAGCTGGACCTCGCGGGCATGCAGCCGGCAATGCTCGCGCCACTTGTTGCGGACGATGCCCCGCATCCACGCCGCGAAGTCACGGGTGGCCTCGAATTTCCCGAGACTCTGCCAGGCGGCGACGAAGGCGTCCTGGACCAACTCGCGCGCCGTGCCTTCCGACCCGGCCAGGGCCCGGGCATAGGACAGCAAGGTCAGATGGTGCTGCCGGATCAGCTCGGTGAAGCGCTTGCGGTCCATGATCGGGGGCGGGGATAGGGCGATGGCTTGCATGGCTTTCACCAGTCATTGCCGCGGGAGGGCGGGATTGTGACAAAGAAGTGCGGAGACGGGAATCGCCGTCCGAGGGGAGCACACGCGCCCCCCGAAAAGATTGGCTTGTCGTTTCCAACTTTGTGCTGCAAAGCTGATGCCGATGAAAGCATGTTGGTTCTTATCGATGGTTTCCTTGATCGCCCCCGCGCTTGCCGACCTCGAACCCGGCGACAAGATCCAGGTCACCTTGCGCGGGGTCGAGACGGCGGAACAGGATAGCGTCAACGGAACCTACCGGGTCGGCGACAGCGGCCAGGTGCGGCTGCCCTTGCTCGACCGGCTGGTCACGGCCCGCGGGCTGACACCGGAACAATTCGCCCGCGCAGCGGAGGCTGCCTATCGGGCGGAAGGCATCTATTCCAAGCCGGCGATCGAGGTGGAAGCGCTGCGGGGGAACGAACAACCCGGCGGCGCGGCCGTCATCAGCCTCGGTGGCCAGGTCCGCCGCGGCGGGGAGTCACCCTATCGCAAGGGCATGACCGTCATCCAGGCGCTCGATGCGGCGGGGGGGCGCAACGACTTCGGAGGGCGGAATCTCCTGCTGCTGCGCGGCGGCAAGCAGTACTGCCTCGATTTCCTCAACCTGAAGCACAAGAACATCCAACTGCTGCCCGACGACTCGCTGCAGGTGGAGCAAAAAGGCGTGTTGGATCGCTGGAAGGGCAGCGATGAAGCGGTCAAAGTTCTGCTCGAAGAGTAGTGGAACGGCTGCGTCGTTCCGTTAGGGGCGGACTCAAAGGAGATTCGTAGCCTGTTGCTTCTGGCCCGCCGCCCCCAGCCGGAAGGGTGCAGCCCATCCGCTACCAAGAAAAAGGCCCGCGGGGATCGGAGATCCGCGCGGGCCAGGGGAGAAAGTCGCAATTACTGGCCTTCAGGCATCGGGAAGGGCATGCCACCGCCCGGAGGTGCCGGCGGCGCGTCCTTGATCTCGACCAGCTTGAGTTCGAAAATCAGCACGCTGTTCGGGGCGATCTCTGCGCTGCGGCGCTGCTCGCCATAAGCCATGGCGCTCGGGATGAAGAGCTTCCACTTGGAGCCGACAGGCATCGTGGTAAGGGCTTCCTTGAAGCCTTCGATAACCTGCATGCCCATCGGCACGGTCTCGCCTTCCGGGGAGGCGTCGAATTCGGTGCCGTCGATCAGGGTGCCTTTGTAGTTCACCATGAACTGCTTCTCCGGCTCGCCTTCCTTGGGTGCGACGTATTTCTGGTCGCCGCCCTTTTCGAGGACTTCATACTGGAGGCCGCTCTTGGTGGTGACCACGCCTGCGCGCTTGCCGTTTTCCTCGAGGAACTTTTTGCCGGCTTCGAGATTCTTGGTCGAACCTTCCTTCTCGCGGACCTGAAGCATTTCGCCGAGCGCCTGCATGGCGGCTTTGAGGCTTTCCTCGGAGACTTCCGGCTTGTCGCCCTTGAAGGCGGCGAGGAAGCCCTTCATGAAGGATTCGGTTTCGATGTCAGCGGCGGAAATGCCGAACTGGCCGTAGTTCTGAGCGAACTCGCCACCGGTGCGGAAGCCGAGGCCGTAGGAGGAATCGGTGCGGACCTTGGCGGGATCGATCGGTGCGGCCGGGGGCGGCGCGGGGACTTCGGTGGGTGGGCTGGTCGCAGTGGCGCCGGCCGGAGGAGTGGTCGAGGTTGCCTCGGCAGGAGCCGCGGCAGGCTTCTCCGCGGCGGCTTGATTCTGGGCGGCCGACGGGATGAGGGTGGCGAGGCCGAGAGCCAGGACGCCGGGAGTAAGGTGGAATTTCATGTCGGCGCGGAAACTAGGGGGGGATTTCCCGCTTGTCCAGCGGCCCGTTTGCCCCCCCGGGAGCGCTGGTCTTCAGACCGGCAGCCGATCCTGAGTTCGAGCCGGTCTGAAGACCAGCGCTCCCGGGGGGGGCTCGACACGGTACAGGGCGCCGTGCTTGGCTAGCTCCATGCGAATTCTCCTGCTTCTCCTCACTCCCCTGCTGCTCGCTTCCTGCGGCGGCGGCTTCGGAGGCACCAGCGTTGCCGATTCCCCGGCGGTGCTGAATGTTTCCGGCTGGGACCCGAAGGAACGCCAGCGCGGCGGCGAAGGGTTTTCGGAGCACGATGTCTCCGCCCTGAAGCGCAACGGCGCGCTCGGTCTGATCGCCCGGTCGGCGAAGGGGCCGCTGCTCGACGGGAAATTCGGCGATTTTCTCCACTCGACCGACCGCCAGGGCATGCTGCTCGGCGCTTATCATTTTGTGACGATGGATCAGGATCCTGCCGCGCAGGCGGATTCCTTCGTCGACCGCGTCCGCGCCACCGCCCGCAGCCGCGGGATCTCGTCGCGGAAAATCCTGCTGGTCGGCGATTTCGACACCGCCTCCTCACCGAACCGGCTGGTGAAATTCATCCAGCGGATCGAGCAGCGGACCGGGGTGACGCCGGTCACCTATCTCGAGAACAGCGCCAAGCTGCGCGCCAGCCTCAGCGCGGCCAGCCCGGCGCAGAAGTCGGTGATCCGCCGCTCGCCGTATTGGATCGCCCTTTACGGCCCGACCGGCACCGAGCGCTCGATGGGTGGCGGCAACCTGACGCCCGACGGGTTGATGGAGCAGTACGGCATCTGGAACGAGTGGGCGATGTGGCAATACGGCGGCGTGATCTGGCGAGGCGGGCGATCGCATGCGAAGCACTACAATACCGGGTCTTGGCGCAGCCCCCGCTACTTCGGCAACATGGCGCATCCGATGGAGCGGAATGTCTTCAAAGGCGACGTCGGGGACTTGCAGTCGTTCTGGGACCGCCACGGCTGGGCGTGGTGGTGAGCACAAGCGGCGCGTCTATGACCGCCGCACTTTGCAAATGAAGCAACCCCGAGGCCCGTCGCACCGTCAGAAGGATGCCAGTTCCTCCCGTGCTTCGTTCACAGTCAGCGGCGGTCATAGACACGCCGCTACATTTGTTAGAGATGCCCCTCCTGCACCCCGGGCGCGATCATTTCGTTGGAGAGCTTGTTGTGGAACTCGAACAGGTCGGTGCGGCGGTCGGTGACCGGGGTGACGCTGCCATTCAAGCGCGAGCGATAGAGGTCGGAGATGTCGAGGTCGGTGACCAGCATCGTCTCGACGTTCGGGTCGGCCTCGGCCTGGATGCCGTCGCGGGCGAACTCGAAATCGCTGGGCGTGAAGACGGCGGCGCGGCCGTAGTGGATGTCCATCGCGGGGACGTCCGGCAGGTTACCGACGACGCCGGCGGTGGCGACGTAGATCTGGTTCTCGATCGCACGTGCCGCGGAGCACAAGCTAACGCGGAGGTAGCCCTGGCGGTTGTCGGTGCAATAGGGGATGAACAGGATTTCCACACCGCGGTCGGCGAGGTAGCGGGCGGCTTCGGGGAACTCGACGTCGTAGCAAATCAGCACGCCGATCTTTGCCTTGGGTGTCTGCAGGACGATCAGCGAATCGCCGCCGGTGATGCCCCACCAGGTTTTCTCGGAGGGCGTGATGTGGAGCTTCGGCTGGGAGACGTGACTGCCGTCGGGCTTGAAGATCATCGAGGTGTTCTCAAGCCTGCCATCGGGCTGGGTAACCGGATGCGATCCGGCGATGAGGTAAAGCCCCTGCTCGCGGGCCAGGCTGCTCATCAGCGCGATGAACTGCGGCGTGTATTCGGCCAGCTTGCGGATGCCTTCCCGCGAGCCGAGCGGCTCGAGCGCGCTGAGGAGCTGGACACTGAGGAACTCGGGGAACAGCACGAATTCCGCGCCGTAGTCCTCGCCGGCGGTCTCGACGAAGTAGCGGATCTGTTTCGCGAACTCATCGAAGCCCGTCACCTTGCGCATCTGGTACTGCACGCAGGCGACGCGGACCTTGCTGCCGTGTTCGTCGCGCGATTGGTATTCGGGATTGATCCACTCGATCATCGCGGCGTGGTCGCGCGAGCGGTGGTCGTGCAGGTAGTTCGGCATGATGCCGCGGACGGCGAAGCCCTGCTTGAGCTGGAAGCCGAGCACCGGGTCGGTGATCTTTCCGTCCTGCACTTGCCACACATATTCCTCCGGGGTGAGGCGGGAAGCGTGGTCGTCGTAATGCCAGAGCCGGGCGCCGGCGAGGATGCGGCGGAGATTAAGCCGGCGGCACAGCTCGCGGCGGGAATCGTAGAGCAAGGCGCCGATGCCGAGCTTGCGGGCGCCGGGATCGACGTAAACATCCGCGCCGTAGAGCGTGTCGCCCTGGGGATCGTGGTTGTAGAAGAAGCCCGCGTCGGTGATGCCGTCGTAGGTGTGCTTGCGCAGCGGATTGCGGCCCAGGGTGACGATCAGCGCCGAGGCGACGCCGAGGATCTTGCCATCGCGTTCCGCGAGCAGCTGACCTTCGGGGAAAACATGGATGTGGGAGCGGAGATGCTTTTCATTCCATGGCCCTCCGGCATCGCCCGGCTGGGGGAAGCAGCGGCGGTGGAGCGCGAGGATGGCGGGGATGTCACCGACCGTGGGATTGCGGACGGAAACAGGGCCCGGCGGGGTGGCATGGTCTGGCGGTTGCACGGGGAGAAGAGAACCCAGAAACCAGAGGCCAGAAACCAGAAAAACAAAAGAAGCCCGAGCTTCAGAAACTCACGGCCGGCACGGGGGTAAACCCAAGAAACCCCGTGCCGGCCGCGTTTCAGATTGGTCGCTACAAGCAGAAGGTAAAACCCAAGAAACCCAAAGCTCGCCACGACCTATGTCGATGGAGATACAGCCAGACGCGTGCCAAGTCGTGGTCCGACTTGTGGAAAATTCGTCGCAAATGTCGACTGAGAAGCCGAGATATGAACGCGCCGAATGGATGAAGCGGGATCACTTGCCATCGACGATTGCCAGCACCTCCTCGTGGGAAAGATCGGCCCGCTGGTAAGCTCCCATGGCGTTCTCGATCATGGCGATGGCGCTCTCCCGCTCGTCCTGGATCACCTGGACATCGTGGGCGCGCAATTGTTCCACCTCGGCCTGGAATTTGGCGCGGGCGAAAACCAGGATGCCCGGATTTTTCACGCGGAGAACCGGCAGCGCGGCGAGGGTGACCGCGACTGCTGGAAAGGTGAAGGCGACAAAGCGGGCGCGCTCGATCCCGGCGAGATCGAGGGCTTCAGGGTGGGCGGCATCGGCAAAGAGCACAGGTTGGCCCTTGTCCTTGAGTTCCCGGACGGTCTCGGCATTGAGCTCGAGCACCAGCGTCGGGACATCGCACTTGCGCAGCGCCTCGTTGAGGGACTTCCCGACGGGGCCATAGCCGCAGATGATGGCATGGTCGCTGATCTTGCGGACGGCTTCGGTCGGAGCGAGCGCCGCGGGTACCCGCTTCGGACCGGATGTGACACCCTTGCGATCCAACCAGCGGCCGAAGGGCCCGGCGGCCCGCATCAGCGAAGGGACCAGCCCCATGGTGACGGCGGTGCAGGCGAGCAGAAGTTGCTCGACGGCGGGATTGAAGGGTTGGAAGCCGCCGGCCTTTTTCAACAGCACCAGCGAGAATTCACCGGTGCTGGCGAGACTTGCGGTGGCGAGCAAGGCTGGGCGCAGCGGAAGCTTGAGCAGGCGGGTCACGCCGAAGACGATGGAGCCCTTGATCGCGAGAATGACGACGGTGCCAAGCAGCACGAAAACCCATTCATTGATCAAGGCACCAAGATCGATCATCAGGCCGACGGAGACGAAGAAGATCGTGAGGAAGAGATCCTTGAAGGGCAGGATGTCGGAGAGGATGCGGTGAGAGTAGATCGACTCGCTCAGTACCAATCCGGCGGCGAAGGCGCCAAGCGCAAGGCTGAGATCGAGCGCCTCCCCCGCCAGTGCGACCGCGGCACAGGTGCCGATGATCGTCAGGGTGAAGAGCTCGCGGCTGCGGGTGCGGGCGACGGCGTGGAGCAGCAGCGTATTGCCATAGCGGCCGAGCAGGACGGCCGAGCCGAGGAACAGAGTACCTTTGGTCAGCGCCCATGCGATCTGGCCGATGGTGGAGCCTTCGTTCCGCCCGTAGATCGCCGGCAGCAACAGGATGAAAAGGATGACCAGAATGTCTTGGAACAGAGCCACGCCGAGGGCGACGCGCGCGCCGGGATTGTTCGGCTGGCCGATCTCTTGGAACGACTTCATCGCCACCGCGGTGGAGCTGAGCGCGACGGCGACGGAGAGCACGATCGCTTCGGGCCACGCGATGCCGGCGAATCGGGCGCAAGCCGTGGCGATGGTGGCGGTCAGCGCGACTTGCACTCCGCCGCCGATCAAGGCGACGCGCCAGAGGTGCCGGAGTTCGCCAAGGGAGAATTCCAGACCAAGCGTGAACATCAGCAGGATGACGCCGAGTTCGCCGAGATTCCCGATCATCGGATCATCCGGCGGGACGCCGACAAGCACCAGCACGCCGCTGTTCGCAATCAGGATGCCGCAGAGGAAATAGCCGACCAGCAGGCTCTGGCGGAGCTTCACGAGGACCAGCGAGACGAAGACTGCCAGTACCAGGACCAGCGCCAGCATCCCGAAGAACGGGGTGACGCTGGAGGCTCCGGCAGCGAGGGGGATGAAATCAGTCCAAGACATTCAGGATGAATCGGAGCATTCGCGATGCGACGCGGACAGGGAAGACATTCGCGAGAGGAAATGGTCCTCCGCGGTCGTTACCTCCTACCAATCAGTTCTGTCGCACGGGTGATCCTTTGGAGTGCTGCGGCACGACGCAGCTTTGGCTTGGGGGACGGATGCTTTGATCTGCTGGCCACGGATCGCCTTTTAGGCCGATCCGCGGTCAGCGAGGTGTGGCAGGATTCACCCCGAGCCAAAGCGACGTCGTGCCGTCGCACTCCAAAAGGACGCCACCGCGGTGACGGCTTGGACCGATTGCAGAGGAATTCACACGCCGGCTGAAGCCAGCGCTCCGCAAACCAAAAAAGGGCGGCTCCCGTGAGGAAGCCGCCCTGTAGATTGATTCAATCAGACCCCCGCTTCGTCCGGCTCGGCCTTGGCACCGATCGGTTCGAACACCAGCAGCTCCTGGCCTTCGGGGCAGGTGACTTTCGCGGTGTCACCCGGCTTCACATCGCCGCGCAGCAAGGCTTCAGCCAGCGGGTCTTCGAGGTAGCGTTCGACCGCGCGGCGCATCGGCCGCGCGCCGTAGGCGGGGTCGAAGCCCTTCTTGACCAGCAGGTCGCGGGCGGTGACATCGAGCAGCAGCGTGATGTCCTTGTCGCGCAGGCGCTTGAGCAGCTTGTTGATTTCGAGGTCGACGATCTGGTCGAGGTCCTTCTTCTCGAGCATGTGGAACACCACGAGGTCGTCGAGGCGGTTGAGGAATTCCGGTTTGAAGAAGCGCTTCGATTCCTCGAGGATCTTCTCCTTCATGCCTTCGAAGTCGGACTCGTCCTGCGACATCGCACCGAAGCCGAGCGAGGTCTGGCGCTTGATGGTCGAGGCACCGACGTTTGAGGTGAGGATGATGATCGTGTTACGGAAGTCGATCTTGCGGCCCAGCGAGTCGGTGATCATGCCTTCCTCCAGGATCTGGAGCAGCAGGTTCATGACGTCCGGGTGGGCCTTCTCGATCTCGTCGAACAGCACCACGGAATACGGGCGGCGGCGGACGGCTTCGGAAAGCTGGCCGCCTTCTTCATACCCGACGTAGCCCGGGGGCGATCCGATCAGACGGCTGGAGGTGAACTTCTCCATGTACTCCGACATGTCGATTTGAATGAGCGCCTCGGCATCGCCGAACATGAACTCGGCGAGGTTTCTCGCGAGGTAGGTCTTGCCCACCCCGGTCGGCCCGAGGAACAGGAACGACCCGATCGGCCGACGCGGATCCTTGAGGTCGGCCCGCGAGCGACGGAGTGCTTTGGAGATCGCCTTGACGGCTTCGTCCTGACCGATGACGCGGCCTTCGAGTTCGCTCTCCATCTTGAGCAGCTTCTCCGCTTCCTTCTCCTCCATGCGGCGGAGCGGAACTCCGGTCCACTTGGAAACGACGGCCATGATGTCCTCGTCACCCACTTCGACGACAGTCTCCTCGGACTTGGCGCGCCAGTTCTTGAGCGTCTCATCGAGCGACTTCTTGATCTGCTTCTCCTTGTCGCGGAGCGAGGCGGCCTTTTCGAAATCCTGCTCGCCGATCGCGCCGATTTTCTCGCGGTTCACTTCTTCGATGTCCGCTTCGAGCTTCTTGATCTCCGGTGGGCGGGTCATGGTGCCGATGCGGGCGCGGGCACCGGCCTCGTCGAGCACGTCGATCGCCTTGTCAGGCAAATAGCGGCCGGTCAGGTAGCGGGAGGTCAGCTTGACCGATGCCACCACGGCCTCGGGCGTGAAGCGCGCCTTGTGGTGGGACTCGTACTTCTCCTGCAAGCCCTGCATGATCTTGATCGCGTCCTCGACCGAGGGCTCCTCGACCTTGACCTGCTGGAAGCGGCGCTCGAGAGCGGCGTCCTTCTCAATGTATTTGCGATATTCGTTGAGCGTCGTCGCACCGACCACTTGGAGCTCCGAGCGGGAAAGCGCGGGCTTGATGATGTTCGACGCATCCATCGCGCCTTCGGCCGATCCGGCACCGACGATGGTGTGCAGCTCGTCGATGAACAGGATGACGTTCTTCACCTTGCGGATCTCGTCCATCACCGCCTTGATGCGCTCCTCGAACTGGCCGCGGTATTTCGTGCCGGCGACCATCAACGCGAGGTCGAGGGTGATGACCTTCTTGTCGCGGAGGATTTCCGGCACGTTGCCCGACGAGATCTCCTGGGCGAGGCCTTCGACGATGGCGGTCTTGCCGACACCGGCTTCCCCGATCAGCACCGGATTGTTTTTCGTCCGGCGGCAGAGGATCTGGATCACACGCTCGATCTCCGACTCGCGGCCGATGACCGGGTCGAGGCCGTTCTCGCGGGCGAGCTTGGTCAGATCGCGACCGAAAGCACGCAGCGCCGGGGTCTTGGTCTTGCCCTCGGGCTCTGGTTCCTCGTTCTCGCTGCCTTCGTCCTCGAAGCCCTCTTCATCGTCGTCCGCGTCGTCGTCATCGTCATCGTCCGGCGTGAAGTTCGGATCGATCTCGGCGAGGATCTCGTTGCGGGTGCGCTGGATATCGACATCCATGCGGCGCAGCACGCGGGCGGCGACGCCCTCGCCTTCGCGGAGCAGGCCGAGCAGGATGTGCTCGGTGCCGACATAGCTGTGGTTGAGCGCCTTCGCCTCCTTGTTGGCAAGGGCGAGGACCTTCTTCACGCGGGGCGTGTAAGGGATGCTGCCGGAAATCTTCTGGCCGGTGCCGGAGCCGACTTCCTTCTCGACCTCCATGCGGACGCTCTCGAGGTCGAGCCCCATGCGTTCGAGCACGTTGACCGCGACGCCTTGGCCGAGCTTGATCAGGCCGAGAAGCAGGTGCTCGGTGCCGACGTAGCTATGGTTGAAGCGGTCGGCCTCCTTCCGGGCAAGTGCCAGCACTTGCTGGGCTCTGGGTGTGAAGTTGTTCATAGGATGTCAGGGTTTTGATCGGGTGAATCGTTCTTTTTCCTTGTTGAACCAATATCAGGGGCTTGGAGGCTTTGCAACCGGGAGCGGACGATTTCCGCACGAATGGAGTCACGCTCTTCCGGAGAGAGTTTCCGACCGCTGTGTAGCTGAAGGTGTGCCGGTTGGATGTCCATCAGCAGGGCGTCGCAAGATTTCACCGTTTCGGGCGGCAGAAAACCAAGATCGCCGCCGAGGCGGAGTAAGGAAAGGTGGTTGAGGGCTTCCTTTGAATCGATGATCCAAGCATGGCGCAGCACCCCGTAAGCGCGGCCGATCTTGTCGGCGACCATTTCGGGATCGTCCTCCAACAGCTTGTCGCGGGCATTCCGCTCGTGGGTCGCAACTTGGGCGATCACGCGCTCGAGCCGGCGCAGGATGGTCTCCTCGCTTTCGCCGAGGGTCGACTGGTTGGAGATCTGGAACAGGTTGCCAAGTGATTCGGTGCCTTCGCCATAAAGGCCGCGAACCGCGAGGCCGATCTTGTTCACCGCTTGCAGGACCTGGCCGATCTGGTCGCCGAGAACCAGCGCGGGGAGATGAAGCATCGCCGAGGCGCGCATACCGGTGCCGAGATTCGTCGGGCAGGTCGTGAGGTAGCCGAGTTCGTGGTCGAAGGCGAGGTCGAGGGACAGCTCCAGCTCCTCGTCGATGGTGGCCAGCGACTCGTAAGCGGCGCGCAGCGACATGCCGGGACGGATCGACTGCATCCGCAGGTGATCCTCCTCGTTCAACATCAGCGCGATCGACTGCCGGCGCTCGATCACCGCCGCACTGCCTTCGCCGCGGGCGGCGTGTTCGCGGCTGATCAGGTGGCGTTCGACCAGCACCTGCTTCTGCACGGAGCTGAGGTCGTCGAGCTCCTGCGAAAAGGCATCCTTCATGCAGGGCAGCGCCTCGACCGCCGGCCGCATCACTTCGAGGGCGTGGCGGCGTTGCTCCTTCTTCGCCCAACCGGGGAAGGACTCGCCCTTCAAATTGCGGGCGAGGCGGATCCGCGAGGTCAGGACGATGGCATTGTCGGCCCCTTCGCCGGTCATCCAGTCGGCGGGGTTCTTAACGAGAGTGGTGAAGCGCATCATGGCGGGTCAGTCGGTGGCCGGGGTGACGCGGATTTCGATCTGCCGGATCTCGTCGCGCAGGCCGGCGGCTTCCTCGTAATTTTCGGCAATCACGGCGAGGTCCAGTTTGCCGCGCAGTTCTTCGAGCCGCTGGGTGCGGGCGTGAAGTTCCATCAGGCCGGCAGGCACCTTGCCGCAATGCTTGGTGCCCTTGTGCATCCCGCGCAGCATCTGCGAGACTTCGTCGTGAAAGATGGTGTAGCACTCCGCGCAGCCGAAGCGACGGATCCGCCGGAGGTCGTCGAGCGTGAAGCCACAACCGCCACAACGGCGGGTGGCACCGGTCTGGAAAGGAGCTGGCGTCGAAACTTTGCCGCCGGTTTTGCCTAGCAGCATTTCCGCGAGGGCGAAGCCCGTGGGGTCGGTCACCCCCTTCTCCTTGGCGCAGTTGTCGCAAAGGGCGATTTTCTTGATTTGCCCGCCCACCAGTTGGGTGAGGTGCACCTTTGCTTGCTTGCCGCAGATGTCGCAGTCCATTGACGGCCCAAACTAAGAGCGCCTCGCCGGAATGCGAAAGGAAATCTCCCGGCAAATACGCGTTTTCTCAATCGATCGGCGTGCCGGTGGTCGAAGCCAACTCCTTGAAAGCCGCAATGAAGCGCTTTGTGAGCGGTCCGGGCGTGCCGTCACCGATGACGCGACGGTCGAGCGAGACCACCGGAATCACCTCGGCGGCGGTGCCGGTGAGGAAAAATTCATCGGCGACGAAGAGGTCGTAGCGGGTCAGCGAGCACTCCACTTTCGGAATGCCAAGCTGATCGGCCAACTCGAGGATCACACGGCGGGTGATCCCATCAAGCGCGCCGTCGCTGACCTGCGGGGTATGGAGCACGCCATCGCGGAGGATGAAGAGGTTATCGCCGGTGCATTCGGCCACGTAGCCCTGCTCGTTGAGCATGACGGCTTCCAGCGCCCCGGCCTGGATCGCCTCCACCTTGGCCATGACGTTGTTCAGGTAGTTCAGCGACTTCACCTGCGGCATCAGCGCGCCGGGCGCCGGGCGGCGGGTCGCGGAGGTGATGACCGACAGACCCTTCCCGTAGTGCTCTTGCGGATAGAGGCTGATGGTGGAGGCGATGATGAACATGCTCGCCCGCTTGCAGAGGTAGGGGCTGAGACCCATGGTG
>NEUO01000120.1 GCA_002304315.1 Verrucomicrobiia bacterium Tous-C4TDCM | reverse complement strand
AGGACACTCCTCCGGGAAAGCCACGCCCGGAAATCAGGAAAAACCGCCGCAAACCCGGAGAGCCGGAGTGAATCGAGGCGAAATCCGCCGATGACGGCTGCCAAGGCTAGGAATGGCCGGTCCCGACGAAAACCACCCCACTCGCTCAGCTGAATCAGCCGGATTTGGGACAGGCTCTATTTAAAGGTCAGGAGGCCATAAAATTCAGCATAACGCATCACGAAAAGTCCCGGCATCTTATGGCCTGCAAACAGTCCACCGGATCCCGGGCACCGCGCTTCGATTTCAATAGCCTGACCCCGGAGCCGCTCGTAGCCTCCCTTAAACCTAAACCCCGAGGTGGTTCTGGACATCTTTCCAAGTGTCAGGAAAGGGTCGGCATCGCTTCGCTCGCCGACTCCAGCGATCCTTGGCATGGACTTGTATTGCCCGATGCAAGCCATGCCCCTTACCGAATCGAAAAAACCCACCGTTCCATGATCGTGCGAAGCCTCCTGCTGCCCCTTCTTCTGACGTTGCCCGTGGAGGCCGTCATTTTCGGCACGGAGGATTTCGCTTACAACAACGGCAACATCGCCGGGCGGACCGGGGGGAGCGGATTCAACTACGACAACTTCGATCAGGTGGTCACCACGACGACTTCCGACTGGGATGCGGTCTTCGGAACCCCGGTCCTGACGGCGGGCAAGCTCTCGACCAACAACTCCGGCGCCAAACGGGAATACAACGGCAACATCGAGGGAGCGGGAAACGCAACCAACGACGGCCAGGACAACCACGAGCGCAGCGGGGCCATCCGCGGCACGGGCCGGGTCTTCTACCGCTTCGACCTGGCCCGCAGCGGCGGCGACGCTTGGAGCGGCGCCAGCTCCTACCTCTTCGGCACGGAGCGGGTCTTCTTCGGGGTCCCCAGCGCGGCCAATCCGGTCTCCGGCAACCTCGAATACGGCTGCGAGGTCAGCGGCACGGGGATTCGCTATTTCAGCGGCATCCCGGCGAACTCCACGACGAGGAACATCATCACGGTGCTCGATTTCGACCGCGACTTTATCGGCCTGTGGGTCGATCCGGACCACGATGATTTCTATACCGCCGCGACCGGTGCCAATTCGTGCGATGCCGGTGGCTCGTACACGGACAATAGCTGGTCCACCGCCGTCCGACTCGGCTCGGGAGCCGCTTGCGAATGGGACAATCTCATCGTCGCCACCTCGTGGAGCGACTTCGCGTTCATCGATCCCTTCACCGGCCACACCGGCACCGCCGCGGATTGGGATGCCGAATCGGGCGTGCCGCAGGTGGTATCCGGCGTGCTGGTCACCCAGGGCAGCGGGGCGAAGCGCGAATACAACGGTCCCGTCGAGGGCGCGGGAGTTGCATCCGACGAACGTTTCGGCGCAGTCAACGGCGACCCCGCTTTCAGCTCGCACGCGGTCTATTACAAGTTCGAGATGACGCGCACGGCGAACGCCACGTGGAGTGGCGCGAGTTCGTTCGACTTCGTAACGGAACGCTATCTTTTCGGGGTTCCCGGAGCCGCCAACCCGGTCTCGGGCGTGCGGGAATTCGCCATCCACGATCTCAACGCCGACCAGTGGTCCTACTCCGGCATCGTTCCGGTTCCCGGCGTCAAATACTCGCTGGTCGCCAAACTCGATTTCGATGCCGACGTCGCCGCGCTTTATCTGAATCCCGACCTCGCCTCGGGCGAAGGGGCCAACACTCCGGTGGCGACCTACCCGCACACCAGCGACAATTGGTCCACGGCCATCCGCCTCGCTTCCGGCGGCACCGGTGCGGTGCAGTGGGACAATGTCCGCGTGGCCCATTCGTGGAGCGACATCAAGGACGCCCCTCCGGTGGCGAACGACGACAGCGCCACCCTGCATCACCTTGCCAAGGCCCGCTTCAAGGTGCTGGCGAATGACACCGGCCTGCTCGCGCCTTCATCGCTGGCCATCGTGACGCCGCCGGCCCACGGCACGGCTACAGTGAAGCCCGAGGGCACCATCCTCTATCAGCATGTCACCGGCAGTCCGGCATCGGACTCCTTCACCTACCGGATCCAAGAAGCAGGGAGCACGCTCACCGATACCGCCACCGTCACACTCAACTTTACCGCCGCCCCGCGCTTCGACTCCGCCTTCGTCGCCATGCCCGCCTCGCCACCGGTCGGCGCGCTGCGGATCGAGGAAGCCTTTCCCGGCATCACCTTCGATGCACCGCACGGCTTCTGCGCGGTGCCGGGCGATGCCGCGAAGCTCTTCGTCGCCGAAGGGGACGGCCGTGTGTTCGTCATTCCGAACGTCAACACTCCGACAAAAGTGCAAGTGCTCGACCACACCGCTTCCGTCCAGCACGACAACAACGAGCTCGCGATGAAGGGCATCGCCGCCCATCCCGACTGGGCCAACAACGGCCGGATCTACGTCACCTACAACTCGGCCCCCGGCACCGTCCGCCTCTCGCGCTTCACCTGCCAAACCAGCCCGCCCTTCACCGCTGGGCCGGAAGAAATCCTCATCGAGCAGGACAACGACGACGGCGTACACAACATCGGCACCTGCGAGTTCGGGCCGGACGGCTACCTCTACGTCGGCTTTGGCGACGAAGGCACGCAGGCGGACGGGTACAACAACTCCCAGCACGTCGATCGCAATCTCTGGTCGTGCATCATCCGCATCGACGTCGAACTGTGGGTCGCCGATGTCGGCCGTAGTAACCGCGAAGAAGTTTCAGTCTTTGTCCCCGGCGGCAACGGTGGCTGGGGCTGGCGCGAAGGGACCCAGGTCGGCCAGCGCACGGGCAACCTGCTCAACGGCGCGCCCGAGTCCGCCGCGACGCTCACCGCGCCTTTGTGGGATTACCCCCACGGCGGAGGTGCCTATCAGGGCCAGTCAATCACCGGGGGCTTCGTTTACCGCGGCACCTCGCTTCCCGGTCTAACAGGCAAGTACATCTGCGCCGACTACGTCTCGGGTAATGTCTGGAGCGTCCAGCGCACCGCGGGCGCCCCGGCGGTCGACCGACTCGCCGGCGAAGTCGCCATTGTCGGCCTGCTGCCCGATCCCGCGAGCGGCGACATCCTGCTGCTCGACCGCGGTAACAACGGCACCAATCCCGGCATCGGCAGCATCAAGCGGCTGACGGTCGGCACCGACGACAGCAGCTTCCCTCCGACCCTCGCCGCCACCAACTTCTTCGCCGATCTCGCCGATCTCTCCCCAAATCCCGGCGCTCACTTTTACCAGCCGAACCTCCGCTTCTGGTCCGACCACGCGGAGAAGAAGCGCTGGTTCCTGATTTCAACTACGACGGATACCGTAGGTTACTCGAAGGACGCCCCGTGGACCTATCCGGCCGGCATGATCTGGGTGAAGCACTTCGACTATCCGACCCAGTGGGAAACCTTCACCCGCAGCATCGACGGCCAGCCGCGCACCGACCGCCGGCCGGTCGCCGGCTCGCCGCGCCGCCGCCTGGAGACGCGCTTCCTGGTGAAGAACGGGACCGGCAGCTACGGCCTGACCTACCGTTGGAACTCCTCCCAAAGCGATGCGCTGCTGGTCGATGACGATGGCGAAAGCGTGCCGCTGGCGATCACGCTCGACGGCACCTCCTCGAACCTGACATGGAACATTCCCTCGCGGGCCGCCTGCATCACTTGCCACACGCCGGAAGCCGGTCACGCGCTGTCGTTCAATACGCGCCAGCTCAACCTGGCGGGCAGCATCGCAGGGGTTTCCGGCAACCTGCTCGGGGTCCTGGGCCAGACCGGCTACCTCGCCGGCCTGGATGCCGCCCCGGCCACCTTGCCGCGCCATTTCCGGCCGGATGAAAGCGCGCAATCACTCGAAGCCCGCGTCCGCTCTTACCTCGATGTGAACTGCGCCTACTGCCACCAGTCCGGCGGCACGGGGGGCGGCAACTGGGACGGCCGCTCTCACCTCCCGCTGCTGGCGACCGGCCTGCTGAACGGCACCCCCGTGGAGGCGCCGCTCGATCCCGCCCACCGGCTGGTCGTCGCCGGGAATGTCCCGCATTCCATCCTCTACAACCGCCTCGCCGGAGCGAACGGCTACACCCGCATGCCGCCGCTCGGGACCGCCGTTGCCGACCTCGAAGCCGAGGAACTGGTCACCGCCTGGATCCGCGAGGAGGTCCACCCTTACGCGACCTACGAGGAATGGCGTACCGCGAAGTTCGGCAACGCGACCTCGCCGCAAGGCCAGCAGGGGCAGAACCCGGAAGGTGACGGGCTCGACAACTTCGGCGAATGGGTGTTCGGCACCGATCCCGCGCGAATGGATGACTTCCGCGCGACTCCACAACTCCTGATGGTGGCCCCCGAGTCCGGCGTGTTCCGCTTCACCCATCGCCGGCTCCGCATGCACGCGACGGCGGGTCTCGACTACGTGTATCGTAGTAGCGGCAACCTGATGGACTGGGCGGTAGCTTCCGTCATCGAGGAATCCGTCGCGGTCTCGGGGACGGACCCGGCATATGAGGTTGTCACCGTTTCGCTCGCCCCGGGATCGACCACCGGCGTTCCGCGGCTCTTTGTGAAGGTGGAAGTGAACCCGTGAACGGTATTTCTAGATCGCATGCGAGATGACACGCCCAGCGACACGGCTACCCTGGTGGCGCGGAGCATGGTCCTTGCGGCGGAGGATGACGGGCTGAGGAAACTGGTCGAGCAGGGCGAGGCAGAGACCCTGCGGCGGATTCTGGGTGACGGCGTCGGCTGGTTCGGACTGGCGCGGCGGCAGGCCTGGGCGCGGCGGCTTTTCTTCAAGGTCGTGGACCGGATGGTGCCGGGGATCGTCCCGCACTACCTGGCGCGTAAGCGGTGGATCGAGATCGCGGTGCGGGAGGCGCTGGCCGGCGGGGCGGCGCGGGTGGTGGTCCTGGGCGCGGGCTTCGATACGCTGGCGTGGCGGTTGCACGGGGAGTTTCCGGAGGTGGAGTTTTTGGAGTTGGATCATCCGGCGACGCAGCGCGTGAAACGGCGGGTGCTGGGCGAGGCGGCTAACTTTTCCTACGGGCAGGTGGACCTCGCGTTGCAGTCGCTGGCGGACAGTCCGGGGCTGGATGCAAGCATGTCCACGGTGTTCGTGGCTGAAGGGTTGACGATGTATCTTCGGGAAGAGCGGGTGGCGGCGCTGCTGCGGGACTTCGCGGCGTTGGCGGGACCGGCAGGGCGGGTGGTTTTCACGTTCATGGAGCAGAACGCCGCGGGCTCGATTGGATTCCGTGGGCAGAACCCGCTTGTGGCGGCGTGGCTGAAGCTGCGGAGCGAGCCGTTCCTCTGGGGGATCCGCCGCGACCGATTGCCGGGATTTCTGGCATCGTGTGGCCTCGGGAATGTAGAAGTGATCGACGAGGTCCGGCTGCGCGATGAGATCCTGGCCCCGCGCGGGCTGGGCGAAATCCGGCTCGCCTCGGGCGAGTGCGTCTGCCTTTGTTCGCCCATCGCGAAATGACCGGAATCCTGTGCAATGACATTCACTCGAAGCTGAATCCAACCCGGGTCGCACGGCTGCTTCATCCGGCTTCGGAAGCGGAGGTGGTGGCGGCATTGAAAGAAGCGGCGCGTGATGGGATGGCGGTTTCGATCTGTGGCGCGCGCCATGCGATGGGCGGCCAACAGTTTGGCGAGGGGACGCTGCTGTTAGACCTATGCGGGCTGACGGGTCTTGGTGAGTTGGATCGCGAACGAGGGACGATTGAGGCGGGCGCGGGAATCAAATGGCCGGAACTGATCGAGGGGCTGCACGCTCGGCAGGCGGGTGAGGAGGTCGTCTGGAGCATCCGCCAAAAGCAGACCGGGGCGGACGACCTGACCCTAGGCGGCTCGCTGGCGGCGAACATCCACGGCCGCGGGCTGAACCTGTGTCCGATCATCGGCGACGTGGAGGCTTTCACGCTCGTCGATGCCACGGGCGAGGTCCGGCGTTGCAGCCGCGGCGAGAACGCGGAGCGGTTTCGGTTGGCGATTGGTGGCTACGGGTGCTTCGGCGTGATTACCTCGGTGTGCCTGCGGCTCGCACCGAGGATCAAGATGGAGCGGCTGGTTGAAGTGACAACGATTGACCGCCTGCTGTCCTCGTTGCAGCGGCGGATCGCCGACGGTTGTCTGTTTGGGGACTTCCAGTTTTCCATCGACGAGCGCTCGCCGGATTTCCTATGCCGCGGGGTTCTGTCGAGCTACCGCCCGGTGGCGCCGGATTCCGAGATGCCGGACGAGCGGGAGGAACTCGAGCGGCATCATTGGGAAGAGCTGATCCGCTTGGCGCACGACGACCGGGCGAAGGTGTTCGAGGTGTATTCGTCGTTCTATCTGCGGACGCACGGCGCGCTCTACTGGTCGGACACGCATCAACTGAGTGTTTATCTCGAGGACTACCACGCGGCTCTGGATCATGAGTGCGGGGCGGAAGTGCCGGCCAGCGAAATGATCAGCGAGCTGTATGTCCCACGGGATCGCCTCATCGAGTTCATGGCGGCGGCGGCGGAGCGCTTGAAGGATGGCGCGGTACCGGTGATCTACGGCACGGTGCGATTGATCCGGTGTGACGAGGAGAGCTTCCTCGCATGGGCGCGCGAAGACTTTGCCTGTGTGATCTTCAACCTCCACACGGAGCACAGTGAAGCGGGGATCGCGACGGCGGCGGAGGCGTTCCGCGCGCTGATCGATCTGGCGCTGTCGTTCGGCGGGAGCTACTTCCTGACCTACCACCGCTGGGCGCGCCGCGACCAGATCGAGCGGGCCTATCCGCAGTTCGCGGAGTTCCTGCGAGTGAAGGACGCGCACGATCCGGACGGGCGATTCCAGAGCGAGTGGTGGCGGCATTACCGGAACCTTTTCGAGATGCCGTGATGATTCACGAACCGGCGACCTTGGCGACTGATATGCTGCTGGCTTTGCTTGGCGGTTGGCTGGCGTGGCGGTTGCGGAAGAGGGTGACTTCTAACAACAGCGCCGCGATTTGGTGGTGCCGAGCTTTGCTCGCAATGGCGGCATCTGCATTGGTTGGCGGGCTGTATCACGGGTTCGCGCCGAATTTCCATGCGGCGGTCGACGGGGTCTGGTGGCGGCTGGTGCTGAGCTTGATTTGCGTGATGGGGCTGACGATGGAGGTGAGCTTGATCCACGAGATCGCGCCGGCCTGGCCCGGGTGGATGCGCGTGGTGGTGGTGAAGTTTTTGCTGTCTGTCGCCGCGGTGATCGTGTGGCCGGATTTCCGGGTGGCGATGGCCGACTACGGGCTGGCGATGCTGGCATGGGTCGCTGCCGCGCTGATCCTGCGCCGCGGGTGGAGCATTTGGATGCTGTCAGGCGTCGGACTGTCGGCGGTGGCGGGGTGGGTCCAGCAGTCGGGCTTGGGGCTGTGGCCGGGTTTCAATCACAACGATGTGTTTCATGTGATTCAGGCGATGGCGGTGGTGGGGTTTTACAGGGCAGGGTGCGGGTTGGGACTAAAACATCATCGTTGTGAGCGATGTTAGGTGCAAATATTTCGATGTTCTGGATGGGTGCTGTTGGGTCATGGTTGAAATTTAATGAAGCGTGGGGCACGGGAGCAGCGCCATCGGATAATGCCCGCCACGAGGCACTTCCAACCGTCAAAAGAAATCCATGAAAAGCAGTGAAACCACCTTCGGAACATCGTTTCTGATGGGCTGCGTCGAGGACTGGACGGAGCGGCGGCCGATCCTGGAAAACAGTTACTTTTCAGCGCTCAAGGACGACTCGATGAGTCGCGAACGTTTCGTGCGGTCGCAGAAACAGTTCTATTTCGCGGTCCGGTTTTTCTCGCGGCCGATGGCGGCGCTGATGGCGCGGATGCCGGACTCGGCGTCTCGGCAGGGGCTGATCCACAACTTGTCCGAGGAGCATGGCTTTGACGATGAAGGCGCGGTGACGGGCTTCGATCCGGCGCTGGCGCACGACCTGACCTTCCTCGCCTTCCTCCGGACGTTCGGAGTCAGCGGCGCGGAGATGGCGAAAGATCGCGAAGGGCCGGAGGTCAGGGCCTTCAACACGGGTCTGATCGGGGCCTGCATGATGGAGCGGGTCGAGCTGGCCTTCGGCTGCCTGGGCGTGATCGAGTTTGCCTTCGCCGACATCTGCGAGCTGATCGGCCGCAAGGTCGTTGAGCGCGGCTGGATCGCGCCGGACGAGCTGGTGCACTACAAGCTGCACGCGCAGATCGACAAGCGGCACGCGGCGGATTTTTTCAAGGTGGTGGACGGGGCGTGGAGCCGGGACGCGGCGGCGCGGGCGGCGGTGGAGGACGGGATCGTGCTCGGACTGCACCTGTTCAACCGCTTGTACGAGGATCTTCACACGGCACCCGGCGATGGACTCTGAAACGATGCCCCGGCTCGCGCCGGAACTGCTCCGCGACTGCCACGGTCGGCAGGCGTGGCGGCATGGCGCGCGACTGGTGAGCTTCATCGTGCTCTACGCCGCGGAGGCGGTGGTTGCGGTGATGGCGGCGGAGCGGGTGAGCGCTTGGTGGCAGTATGGGCTGCTGGCCCCGGTCTATCTTCTGGCGGCGGCGTCCTTGCATGGGATCAGCCTGTTTACCCACGAAGCGGTGCACGGCACGCTGTCGCGGAACCGGGTGTGGAACGACCTGTTAGGCGCGGCTTGCGCGATCCCGGTGCTGCAAAATTGCTCGGCCTACCGGGTGCTGCACTTGAGACATCACGCGCATCTCGGCGAGGAGGGCGATCCGGACCACTACGCGAATTACACCCGCTGGAGCTGGCTGGTTTTCGGCATGAACTGGGCGCGGCTGCTGGTCGGCTATCCGGTTTACATCGTCGCGATCCCGATCCTTGGCTTCAAGCACGGGACAGCGGCGGCGCGGGTCGGCATTGTGGCGGAAGTCGGCGCCGCGGTCGCCTTGATCTCGGCAGTCTGGCATTCGCCAGTCCCGGCGGCGTGGCTGTGGCACGGCTGGGTGATCCCGATGCTCTTCATCAACACGATGGTGAACATCCGCGGGATGAGCCAGCACACGCTGTTGGAGGAAGCCGACGACGAGATCCGCGGCACGCGGAGCATTCTGACGGTGCCGCTGGTGCGCTATTTCATGTGCAACGAGAACTACCACC
This sequence comes from Verrucomicrobiia bacterium Tous-C4TDCM, assembly GCA_002304315.1. Taxonomy (GTDB): domain Bacteria; phylum Verrucomicrobiota; class Verrucomicrobiia; order Verrucomicrobiales; family Akkermansiaceae; genus Haloferula. The sequence goes on along the minus strand of NEUO01000120.1, from coordinate 6,709 downwards.
TGGAGCACCACCTGTATCCGGGCGTCCCGTGGCATCATTTGCCGGAAGTTCACAAGGCGCTGGCCGGCGAGTTGCGGGAGCGGGGCGCGCCTTACATTCCGAGTTACTCGTCGTTCGTGCGGGAGTTCACCCTGGGAAGCTTGAAACGCAGCCCGCTCGGATGGCGACGGGCATCGAAATGAGCGCGGGGCCGGATGCCTGGGCGCGGCGGGCGGCTTCGCTGCCGCTGGCATTCGCGCAGGTGCGGGAGGATCCGCGGCTCGATCTGGAGCTGGCGCGGCGGGTTTCGGCGGGTGGCACGGTGGTGATGATCGCGTCCGGCGGCGAGACCGCGGCCTGCCTCGGGCGCTTGCCGCTGTGGCTGGTGGCGGTCGACATTAATCCGGCGCAGCTTGCCCTGGCGCGGGTGAAGTGGGAGCTGGCGGGGAAGGTGCCTGCCGACGATGCCATGGCGCTGTTAGGTCACTTGCCAATGCCGGTGGCAGAGCGGGAACGGGTGATGAAGAAGCTGTTGGATGAACTCGGGCTTGAGGGAGATGTGTTTGGCCCGCCGGAGTGGATCGCGGAGCGCGGGGTGGATCATGGCGGGCGTTACGAGGTGTGTTTCGCGGAACTGAGGGCGCGGCTGGAACCGTGGCGCGGGGAGTTGGAAGCGATGCTTAACTCGGAGCGAGCAATGAAGGATTTCGACGGGGCGGCGCTGGATGCGGCCTTCGCCGGAGTGATGTCGCTGGAGAACCTGGTCTGCCTGTTCGGGCAGGAAGCGACGCAGAACCCGCGGCGGAGTTTCAGCGATCATTTCACGGCCCGGACGCGGGAGGTGATCCGGCGGATGCCGCCTCGAGCGAATCCGTTTTTGTGGCAGATCCTCGCCGGTTGCTTCCCGCCGGACTGCCGCTACGATTGGCTGGAGGATGACCGGCCGATGGTCGCGGAGGTGGAGTGGCGGCAGGGGAAGATGAACGCGGTGCTCGATTCGATGGCTGAGGAGAGCGCGGAACTGGTGCATCTTTCCAACATCCTCGACTGGCTGTCGCCGGATGAAGCGAGGGCGACCTTGCGCAGTGCGCGACGGGTGATGAAGCCGGGCGGACAGGTGATCCTCCGCCAGCTCAACTCGACGTTGGGGAACGAAGGCCTCGACGCGGGCATCGCGTGGGACGTGGATCTCGGCAAAGCGATGGAGGCCCGGGACCGCAGCTACTTTTATCCCCACATCCATGTCGGGAGCCGGGCATGAAGCTGCATCGATTCACCGATGAAGTGCCGGCCGCGACGGGGCGGGCGCTGGCGGAGTTCGAGCGGGAGTTTTCCTATCCGCTCGGGCCGTCGGAGCATTTCCGTATTTCGCACGGCGAGGACTATCTGCCGTTCTTCCGGGCGATCGGGGAGCCGGTGCTGCTGGCGATGGAAGATGCAGGCAAGATCGTCGGCGGGATCGCGCGGGTGCGGCGGCGATTGGAACTACGTCACGGGGCGGGCGCGGAGGAATCGGTGGCGCATTATCTCTGCGGTCTGAAAGTCGCGGCGGCGGCGCGGGGGACGGCCGTCTTGGCGCGCTTGATCGGCGAGACGAAGCGGGGGATCGAGGCGGGCGACAGCCAGGCGTGCTACTGCGTGGTGATGGCGGGAACCGGGCGCTTGCCGACGGACTACACGGGACGGCTGGGCGTGCCGCGATTCGAGAAGGTGGGCGAGATCGTGATCCTGAGGATTTCGCCGGGTGGACCTTTCGTGAAGAGATGCCGGGTGATCTCGACTACGGATTTCGCTGCGATCCGTGGACGGCTGGCCCGGAGCGGTTACGCGGCGACGGGTGGCGAAAGCGAGTATCGGTCGTGGATGTCCCCGCTGCCTTTGGTTACGCCGGGCGGCGATGCCTGTGGCATGCTGGAGGACACTCGGCGGGGCAAGCGCTTGTTTCTGGAGTCCGGTGGCGAACTGGTCTCCGCGCATCTGTCTGGCTTTGCCTATGCGACGCCGGAAGCGGGAGCGGAGTTGCTGGCGGCGGCGGTGGTGCGGGCGCAGGGCCCGTTTTTTGCCGCCCTGCCCCTCCGGCAAATGGAGGCGATGAGGACGTTGTTAGATGGCTTGAACTTCACCGAGGCGGGGGCCTGCATTTATGGCCATGGTCTCGAATGCGGGCATGACTGGTGGGTGGATACGGCGGAGATCTGAGAGGTCAGCCGCTCGCTTTCCAAGGCGATGATTGGAACAACGAAAGGGACGAAATAGACGAAATAGACGAAAGTGGAGAGAATCCCGGGAGGCGCAGGTCATGAAAGTTTCGGCCTTCGGTTCTGAAATTTCGCGGAGTTTCGCCGATTTCGTTGTTCCACCTTCTTCGTCGGGGCATCACGCCTGCCGCGGTTCCGGGTCCGGGGCGGGATCGGATTCTCCGGACTCCCGCTGCTCCACTTTCCGGATGAGCAGGAGGTAGGAAAAGGTGCCGATGAGATAAAGGATGCCGGTGGTGACGAAGACCTGCCAGTAGGGGAGGTGGTGGGCGCGGAGCAACTCGAAGGTGCGGGCGGCGAGCCACCAGGCTCCGCTCCAGATCGCGCCGCTGCACGCGCTGATCAGCTCGCGGTTGCGCTCGCCGACGTAGCTCATGGTCAGCTCGCTGGTCGAGGGACCGGCCATGCTCATCAGCGGCTGGCGGATGATGAAGCAGCCGATGGCGAAGGGCAGTGCCCAGGAGGCGGCCTTCCAGAGCTCGGTCAGGCCCATCGCGACTAACAGAAACACGGCGATGCTTTGGACGCCGAGGATCGCACCGCGCCAGCCGAGCCGGCGTTTGACCTCGGGCACGATCAGGCCGGCGATCAGCACCAGCACGTTGCTGACCGAGCCGTAGGCGGAGTAGGCGGTGGAGCTGAGCTGGTGGACGTGGCTGAAGAAAAGGTTGAGGAACTGGATGCTGAGGCCCGCGCCGGTGGCGATGCAGACGGTCGGCACCAGGGCCCGCGCGAGCACCGGCCAGTCCTCGCGGTGGATGTGCAGCCAGTGTTTTGTCGACGTTTGTTCGGGGACGGGATCGGGCAGACGGGCGTAGAAGAGGGGAGAGGCGAAGGCGGCCAGGGTCAGGATGAGGAGGGTCGTGTACTCGTCGAAGACCAGATGGAGGCCGCCGAGGTCGAGGTGGCCGATCCCTTGCAGCACGCTTGAAAGCACGCCGCCGCAGATGCTGGCGGCGGCCCAGGTGGCGAAGAGCAGGCTGAGGGCCTCGCTTGACTGCTTGGGCGGGGCGAGCCGCAGGGCCATCGGCAGGTTGGCGACATTCAGCAACAGGCCGGAGAAGCCCATCGCGAGGAAGCACCACGAGGCGGTGTCCATCATGCCGAGGCGCACGGTTTCCAGAGAGGCGAGGGCGGTCAGCGGAAAGAGGATCGAGCCGATCAGCAGCGGCTTGCGGAGCGGCTTCCCGCGGAGCCAGAGACCGGCGGGCAGGGCGAGGAAGAAGGTGGCGACGAAGCGCTGGGCGGACAGTGCGGCGATTTCCTGGTCATCGAGGCCCTTGTCCTTGAGGAACAGGTTCAGCAGGAGGAACTGCGCGGAGGTGATCAGGCTGATCAGGAACTGGCCCGCGGCGAACAGGAGGACGGGCCTGGGCAGCAAGCGGTAATTCTCCAACCATGCGGGCAGGCGCGACATCCGGGGCGGATGTTGAGAGCAGCGCGGAGGGCGCGGCAATCGGGAAAATCGGGGAAACGAAATTGCTCTCGGTAGAGTGCGAGATAGGTAGTAGCGACTGTCCGAATCAATTACGCAGTCGAAGCCACTGGATTTTTTCGCCAACCTTTCGCGCAGCCGTTCTCTGGGCGAGTTCCAGCCTTCGGGGCAATTCAGTCTTAGCTTCGAGAGAGTTTTGAATCATGGAACTACTTCAATCAATTGAATTTGGGTTCGCACGTTGTCGGCTAGGTATTGATCGTAAACGACGTTGGGGTCTTCGCCGTAGTATTCCACTAATGTCGTTTCCTTGAGTTTGCCGTTCTCAATGGTGTAAGCAAAGATTCGTGTGGACACAATTCCATTTTTGGTAATGTCCCGTTGCATGGTCACGATTCCTCTTTTTCCCAGTTGTGTTATTTGCCCAGAGAACATTCTGGCTGGATCTATTTGTGGAAAGACCGGGCTGACCCCATTCGGGGGACCCTCGTCGAGTTCAGTCACTTTAATGTATTTGACGACACCTTCGATTTGAGTTCCGATGTAAACTTGCCATGACGGGACAACATTATCTTCTACGGTTTCTGCGTAAGACTCCTTGAGGTCAAGGAACACTTCCTGGCTTCCGTCGCCATTGATGTCGCACGACCATTTGTATAGTACGTCTGTTGGCGCGAGAGATCTCTCCGTTTTGTAATCAATTACTGGATTTTCGATCTCGCTCTTGGCTGCAGCAATTAAAATTATCGTCAGGATTAGAATTTTCGGTTTCATTTATTTATTCTTCTTCGATGTGAGTGTTGACAGCGTGAACGTATCCTGTTTGGCCCGTAACGGGTCGATTGTGAAGGAATGTCCAGCCGCCTGATCGATTCGTCCAGCAAGTCTTTTGCTGTTTTTTGAATCCGTTCAAGCGGATGAAACGAATTTGCCCGCCGCCCATCCCGTTGTAATAAGTTAATGTCGCTGCTTCGGTGCCTGTGAAATTTTGATAATTCGGAATTGCCCCCGAGCTCGGATAGGTAGCCTGCAAGCCGTTCACTAGTGATTGTGCGAGTCCAAGTTTGACGTTCAGCTCGGTGATTGCTCCGTTCGCATTCTCCTGCCAGTTCCAAATCATTCGCCGCGGAATAAATGCGCTTGAGCCATTCCCTTGTGTTCCGTTTGGCAGTTTCGGACCCCAGGTTAGCTGAAAGAGTCCGTATCCGCCAGCTCCGTTCTGCGGGCCGTTCCGGGTGTTTCGATCTAGATTGTAAAGCGGCCATCCCTTCGCCCAAGCTACGGAACCCATGTCTATGGCGGCATCGCCAATCTGTCCATCCTGGTGCTTGTTGTAAAATTGGTTGTAAAATCGGACTTGGCCGTCTTCACAGACTCGTCCAAAGGTTTCGTGCTTGGCGACTGCATAAGCATACCAATGCGTTGTTCCAGCAGCTTGGTCGATATATTGTCTAGCCAAGGGTTGCTGTGGATTTTTCCCTCCAATCCGAAAGGTGAGAATGGGTTGTTCCGGTTCTGCGCCGGTGGCGGGAATCCAGAGGTAAAGTTTGCCGGTTCCACCGAAAAATCCATTTTCTTCAACTTCATCATGCCAGTCTTGCGTCTCGAACATGCGCCATCGCTCACTTGCATTCATTTCGGAAGTAAAGACCGGGCTGCCGTCCTGGGCTGCCGCCGGGATCAGCACTTTGTCTTCGGGCCGGGTGAAATACTTAACGTAGTGAGCCCGATAACCGTTTCCGCGGAGATAGTCCACTTCCAATCGCCAGCGCACTTTGAGGGCTTCCGGTCCCTTTTGAATTTTGGCGACAAGTCGAGGCATGTCCGGGCTGTTTCCTGCTCCCCGATGCGGATCGATGATTGCGATGCTTTGGTCCCCAACTTGTTGTTGAAAGTATGCGTTGCGTCGTTGTCAGAAAGCCTCGTTGGGTTCATCGCTTTGTGGCTCCGGCACCCGCTCCATGCCTTGGATTGTCATTTCGTCTCCTTCGGCATCCTCGCGGTCATCGTACAGTTCAACCGGGAGAAGCAGCGCGAGCTTCGGCGCGCTTTCACCCTTTCGAATTCTCGCGATTGCCAAGCCGTTGTCGTGGATGTCCCACAGTTCGGCTTCCGTGATTGCCGGGTCGCCGAGCCATTCTTTCAACGCCCGCCATTCGCCATTGGCTCGGATTCCGGAAACTCCGCCTTCGATTTTCCAGATCCAGCCTTGGCGTGTGACACCGCGGACGCCGTTTCCGGCAAGCGCGCCGGTTGCCTTGCGGAACGCTCCGCCGTCCTTGGCGACCATGAGGCCTCCGCTGGTTGCAACGACGTTCCATTGCCGGGCCGTGCCGACGCCGATGGGCGGTTGAGCCAAGGTTGCGGAGCGGCACCAGGTCCATTCAGTGAGTGCGGCGGGCGGATCATACTGCTCGGTCTGGAGATTCCAGCGCCAGTAAGCCCAATCCGAAATGATGTTCCCATTTTCTTCGACCCGGGCGTTCTCAGCACCGTTCTCGATGAGAGCCAGCGAACCCGGCAATAGTTCACCACCGGGCAAGACCCGAAGTCCGTAGGTATCCCCGGCGGGGAAGGCGGGCCAGTAGATACCGTTCCAGATCGTGCGCCCCTCGCGGTCGTCCCGCATGTCGTCGTGATAGGCTCCAGGCCACTCGAAATCCGAATAGGTGTCGGCTTCCGGGTCCCACAGACTTTCATTGGAAGTCTCGTCGACAAGTTGAAAGCCGGGAATCTGGTCGCCCATGATTACCCCACCGTAAGCTGCAAAGTCGCCCTCTGTTATCGGGGAGCTGCCCCAATCGAGAGGGTGCGCAATCCCAGTTTTATCGACAACGATTCGACCGACAAAGGCATGGTTTTCCACCCGCGACAAGAGCACTGTCCCGTTCCCCGTGAAATCGTCGAGATAGATGGAAGCGGATTTTTTCCCGTTAAATTGTTAGAAAGGATTGGTGCTGGTTGATCGGGCGATGTTCCGACATCGCCTGTTTGAACGAAGTTTCAAATCAACCAACACCATGAATCAACAGACAGG
>NEUO01000012.1 GCA_002304315.1 Verrucomicrobiia bacterium Tous-C4TDCM | reverse complement strand
CGACGTGAAGGACGGCAAGGCCGACCACATCACCCGCGAGCCCGAGCAGGTCAAAGCCTTCCGCGACACCTGGCGCGACGGCATCCACAGCTACCTCACCTACCTGCGGGATCGGCTCACCGTGATGCGCGACCTCCTCACCGATTCCGGCTCCATTTTCGTGCAGATCGGCGATGAAAATGTGCATCGCGTCCGGGCGCTGATGGATGAGGTGCTCGGGGAGGATAATTTTTGTGGACTGATCGCCTTCGCAACTACGAGTGCCCAAACGTCGGAGCTGGTCTCCGTGCCGCATGATTTCCTCGTCTGGTTCGCTAAAGACAAATCGCGGGTGAAATATCGGAAGTCCTATGTTCGGAAGGAGCCGTTTGAACAAGGCGCAACAATCTACACCCGCGTTCAACTTCCGGATGGAGAACGGTTGCCGATGAGTCGAGAAGACTGGCTATCCAAATGGTCAAAAGAGGCGGATGTGAAAGTTTTTGCGCTCGGTGATCTCACCTCACAAAGACAAGGCCGTGCGGCCGGGCCGGGAAGTGCGATGTATTTTCCGCTCAAGGCAGACGGTCGAGAGTTCTTTCCTGGGGGCAATCGTGGATGGTCGAGCACCCAAGACGGATTGAATCGGGTGATAAAAGCCAATCGCTACCATACGCTGAAAAATGGAATCATGTATGTGCGGATGCACGAAGACCATCCAGTCATCGAAACCACCGCCTACTGGACCGACACGGCGAGCAGTTTCTCCGTGGATAAAGTTTACGTTGTCCAGACAAACGCCGCGGTGATTCAAAGAGCGTTGTTGATGGCCACCGACCCCGGCGACCTCGTGCTCGACCCAACCTGCGGTTCCGGCACCACCGCCACCGTCGCCGAGCAATGGGGCCGCCGCTGGATCACGATTGATACCTCGCGCGTGGCGCTGGCGTTGGCCCGTGCCCGCATCATGGGCGCGCGTTATCCCTTTTACCTGCTGGCCGATTCCCGCGACGGCCAGATCAAGGAAGCCGAAGTCACCCGCACGGCGCCGAGTTCGCAGCCTGTGCAGGGGAACATCCGCCACGGCTTCGTCTATGAGCGCGTGCCGCACATCTCGGTCAAGTCCATCGCCAACAACGCGGAGATCGATGTCATCTGGGATCAGTGGCAGGCGAAGCTGGAGCCGTTGCGCGAGAAGCTGAACGCCGCGCTCAAGAAGACCTGGCAGGAGTGGGACATCCCGCGCGAGGCCGATACCAAGTGGCCGCACGAGGCGAAAACGCTGCACGCGGAATGGTGGCAGGCCCGAATCGCCCGCCAACAGGAAATCGACAAGTCCATCGCCGCCAAGGCCGAGTTCGAATACCTCTACGACAAGCCCTACGACGACAAGAAGAAGGTCCGCGTGGCCGGTCCCTTCACCGTCGAGAGCCTCAGCCCCCACCGCGTGCTGGCCGTGGATGAGGACGACGAACTGATCGATACGCTCAACGAGGACGAACCCGAATACGGGGCCAAGCAGACCTTCCCGCAGATGATCCTGGATCAGCTCCGGGTCGCCGGCGTGCAGCAGGCGCACAAGGAAGACCGCATCACCTTCACCACGCTGACTCCCTGGCCGGGGGAAGGCTCCGTCTGCGCGGAAGGCCGCTACATGGAAGGCGAGGTCGAAAAGCGGGCTGGCATCTTCATCGGCCCCGAATTCGGCACCGTCCAGCGGGCCGACCTGGTCGAGGCCGCCCGCGAGTGCGGCGACGCAGGCTTCGACGTGCTCATCGCCTGCGCCTTCAACTACGAGGCCCACGCCACCGAGTTCAGCAAGCTCGGCCGCATCCCGGTCCTGAAGGCCCGCATGAACGCCGACCTCCACATGGCGGAGGACCTCAAAAACACCGGCAAGGGCAACCTCTTCGTCATCTTCGGCGAGCCGGACATCACCCTCCTCACCGAGTCCGACGGCAAGGTCCGGGTGAAGGTCAACGGCGTGGACGTCTTCAAGCCCCAGACCGGCGAAGTCGTCAGCGACGGGGCCGACGGCATCGCCTGCTGGTTCATCGACACCGACTACAACCAGGAGAGCTTCTTCGTCCGCCACGCCTACTTCCTGGGTGCCAACGATCCCTACAAGTCCCTGAAAACCACCCTTAAGGCCGAGATCGACGCCGATGCCTGGGCCACCCTGAACAGCGACACCTCCCGCCCCTTCGACCCGCCCAAGTCCGGCCGCGTCGCCGTGAAGGTCATCAACCACCTCGGGGACGAGGTGATGAAGGTGTTCCGCGTTTAAATTTTTAGAAAAGCCCCGAAAACTTTTACAATTTTCGAACTGGCGGGCTTGGTATCACGTGATACTTTCCCGCCATCGGAACCGCCAAACATGCCGCCCCCCAACAGAATCCCTTACGTCCCGGGACAGAAGGAGGTGGCCAAAAGAATCCACGAAGCCATTGCCGCCCTCGAGGCCGGTGATTACCAAATAATCGACGAAAATCAAAATGTCCGGACTTTTCAATCTCTCGGCGTCAGCACGATGCAGAAAGTTTTGGAGCTCGTCCTCGATTTCCTCGACGAGATCGTGGCGGTGGGACCTCAAGTCTGTTTCTGCGGGATCAGCGGGAAGGTCGAGTTCTGCAACAAGCGGGGACTTCACGATGTCCGCCTCTACGCCTACTCCTGGAATTCAGGGAGCATGCGAAAGCCCATGTAATTGAAGTTTGGTATCAGGAAGAAGGGCGAAATACCCGTTTTCACCTACATGCACCTAAGCTGCCACGACGATGAAAGAGCGTGATTTGAATCCCCCGAAGCGCCGGCTTGGCGCTTGGAAGGCCCCGGCAACCTGCCTTGGCTGCGAACGGCCCGACACGATTTCCGTGAAATCCCTCCCCTCCGTGCAGGAGATTCAGGGCGAGGAAATCCGGGTCGAAACCGAGAAATGGCACTGCTCCGCCTGCGGAGCGGAATGGATGTCGCCCGACCAAGCAACGGCCGGTGTCGCGAAAGCGGTGGCCGCTTTTCAAAAAAAACACCGATTGCTGACCGCGACGGAAGTCCGGGCATTGCGGGAAGCCGTGGGCTGGACTCAAGACGAACTTTCCCAAAGGTCCGCCGTCAGTATCGCGACGATAAAGCGACTGGAGAGCGGGGTGCATGTGATTGGGAAGCTGCACGACGATGTGCTCAGAAGGACGCTCGGCGCAGCAGGATCGGGGCTGGCAAGCGGTCCAAACTACGAATTCGTATTCGAGACCCACACCCATGCGGACGTTCCCGTCGTTACTCCCGCCGGCACCTACTCGAAGGACTACCTCGATACCTACCTGGATGCCTACGCCCAGTCGCTGTGCGTGGCAGCCGACTCAAACGAACTTGCCCTCGCCGCCTGATGCTCAGTCCGATCCAGACCATACGTCATTCCCTCCGGAGCGTGGAGTTCAAAGCCGCCGACGAAGAGACCGGAGATGCTGCATTTCAATGCCACATCACCTTGCAGCATTCAAAGCTGGACGACCACTGGCATGTGCAACTCGGGGTTGCATTCGAGGGCAAAGACGACGCCCCGGTCAATTATCGAGGCAGGGTGGAATATGAGGGTTTGTTCAAAATTCACGCAGACTTCCCGGAAGAAAAGCGGGAAGACCTGGTCCGAATGAACGGGGGAGCAATCCTCTATGGGGCGGTTCGGGAGTACATCGTCGGGATGACCTGTCGATCCAAGCATGGTGTCATGGAGCTGCCTACGATTGACGCCCGGATGTTCGTGAAGAAGCCAGGATCCGGAGCAACGGCCGCGGCGAAGCAGAGCGGACATCCGAAGCTTGCTCAACCGGCGAATCCTGCTCTCCCCGCAGCCCCGGCACCTCCGCGTAGTCCGGCAGCCAAAAAGGCTCCAAAGCCGAAGGGCGAGGCGTGATGCCATGCATTTCCTCATCTCCGACACCTTCACCGACAGCCTCGCCCGTCTAACCGGTGACGAGCAGAAGTCGGCGAAGACAACCGCCTTCGACCTCCAGATCAATCCGGCGCACCCGGGGCATTCCTTCCACAAGCTGGACGGGGCGAAGGACAAGAACTTCTGGTCGGTGCGGGCAAGCTCCGATCTCCGGATCATTGTCCACAAGACCTCGGGCAGCCTGCTGCTGTGCTACGTGGATCACCACGACAAGGCCTACGATTGGGCCGAGCGGAGGAAGCTGGAGACCCACCCGAAGACCGGTGCCGCGCAGATCGTGGAAATCCGCGAGACCGTTCAAGAGATCTTGGTCCCGGTCTACGTGCAGGCGCAGCTCCCGCTGCCTGCCAAGAAGCCGCTTTTCGCCAAGCGGTCGGATGACGAACTGCTGGGCTACGGCGTGCCGGAGGAGTGGCTGAACGACGTGAGGCAGGCGACCGAGGACAGCCTGCTAATTCTCGCGGACCGCCTGCCAGCCGAAGCTGCGGAGGCCCTGCTGGAACTGGCGACAGGCGGAAAACCGCGCGTGGCGGAGCTTGAAACCCCGCCCACAAATCCCTTCGAACACCCGGACGCGCAACGCCGCTTCCGCGTGATGACGAATGTCGACGAGCTGAAGCAAGCCCTCGATTTCCCTTGGGAGAAGTGGACCGTCTTCCTTCATCCGGAGCAGCAACAACTGGTCACCCGCGACTACGCTGGTCCCGCGCGGGTCTCGGGTTCCGCCGGCACCGGGAAAACCATCGTGGCCCTGCACCGGGCCGTCCATCTCGCGCGCAGCCAGCCGGATGCCCGGGTGCTGCTTGCCACTTTCACGGACGCTCTCGCCCACGCCCTGCGCACCAAGCTCAAGCGGCTGGTGGGGAGCGAGCCCCGTCTGGGGGAGCGTATCGACGTGCATTCCTTGGAATCGCTGGCCGTGCGCCTCCACAAGGCTCAGATCGGTCCTGTGCAGTTGGCCACCCGACAGGACGTGAAGGCTGCCATCAGGGCGGCCTCCGATGCCATCCCGTATCACCGCTTCGCCCTTCAGTTCCTGCTCGCGGAATGGGAGCACGTCGTGGATGCTTGGAACCTTGCGAGCTGGGAGGAATACCGGGACGTGGCACGACTCGGTCGCAAGACCCGGCTCCCGGAAGCGCAGCGTTCCGTCCTCTGGTCGATCTTCGAGCGGACACTCAGTGAACTCAAAAGCAAGGGACTGACGACGCCTTCGTCGGTCTTCACTGCTCTCGCCAGCATCTTCACTGGAAAGGAGACCCGGCCCTTCGATCTCGCGGTGGTCGATGAGGCGCAGGACCTCAGTATTTCCCAACTGCGATTCTTCGCGGCACTGGGAGGCGACCGGCCGAACTCGCTCTTCTTCGCCGGGGACATCGGCCAGCGCATTTTCCAGCAACCGTTCTCGTGGAAATCCCTCGGCGTCGATATCCGCGGCCGTTCCCGCAACCTCCGGGTCAACTACCGGACCTCCCACCAGATCCGCCAGCAAGCCGACCGCTTGCTCGGCCCGGAGATCACCGATGCCGACGGAAACCGCGAGGATCGGAGCGACACGGTTTCCGTATTCAACGGACCGCCACCGGTCATCCAGGTCTTTGCCGGCGAAGGCGAGGAACAAACGGGCGTCGCCGAATGGCTGCGGCAGCAGTCAGCGGCGGGGCTCCTCCCGCATGAGTTCGGCGTGTTCGTGCGCTCCGACGGACAACTCCCGCGGGCCGAAGCAGCCCTCAGGAAAGCGGGTCTGTCGTTCAAGATCCTCGATGACCACGTCGAGACCGCCAGCGGCCACGTCTCGATCAGCACCATGCACCTCGCCAAGGGCCTGGAGTTCCGCGCCGTGGTGGTCATGGCCTGCGACGACGAGGTCGTTCCGTTGCAAGAGCGGATTGAAAGCGTCGGCGATGACTCGGATCTGCAAGAGGTCTACGAGACCGAGCGCCACCTGCTTTACGTGGCCTGCACCCGGGCCCGGGATCAACTGCTGATCACCAGCGTGGAACCGGCGTCGGAGTTCCTCGACGATCTGCTAAGACGATAGCAAGGTTAGGTTCCACGAAAAAGCCGGGAACCTTGCGGTCCCGGGCTTTTGTGAATCGTTCGTCAGCCGGCGGCTCAATGCTCGCGGCAGAACTGTTCGAAGCGGGTGAGGCCTTCGTTCAGGACGTCGAGCGTGGTGCAGTAGCTGAGGCGGATGCCTTCGTCATAACCGAAGGCGATGCCGGGGACGGCGGCGACCTTGTAGCGGCTGAGCAGCTTGTCGGTGAGGTTCATCGACTTCAGGCCGAGGGCCTGGGTGTTGACGAAGAAGTAGAACGCGCCCTTCGGCTCGACCACGCGGAGGTTGTTGATGCCGCGGAGGCGGGCGAGGACGAACTGGCGCTTCACGTCGTAATCTTCGCGCAGGTCGCTGATGAAGGTCTGGTCGCCCTGCAGCGCGGCGAGCGCGCCGTATTGGCAGAAGCTGGTGGCGTTGGAGACCGTGTGGTTCTGGATCTTGTCGATCGCGTCGGCGAGGGCCTTTGGCGCGGCGGTGTAGCCGAGGCGCCAGCCGGTCATCGAGTAGGCCTTGGAGAAGCCGTTGACGGTGATGGTCAGGTTGTAGAGTTCGTCGCTGAGCGAGGCGATGGAGACATGCTTGTTGTCGCCGTAAACCAGCTTCTCGTAGATCTCGTCGGAGAGGATGACGATGTCCTCGGACAGGGTGACCTCGCCGATGTCGCGGAGTTCCTGCTCGGTGTAGATCGCGCCGGTCGGGTTGCCGGGGGAGTTGAGGATGACCATCTTGGTCGCCGGGGTCATGGCGGCCTCGAACTGCTCGGCGGTCATCTTCCAGCCGGTGGACTCCTTGGTTTCGACCAGCACCGGCTTGCCGCCGGCGATCTTGACCATTTCAGGATAGCTGACCCAGTAGGGGGTCGGAATGATGACCTCGTCCCCTTCCTCGATCACGGCGAGGATGGCGTTGAAGCAGGCCATCTTGGCCCCGGCGGTGACGCAGATCTGCTTCGCGTCGTAGGCCAGGTTGTTGTCGGCGAGGAACTTGGCGGAAAGGGCCTCGCGGAGTTCGGGGATGCCGGCGGAAGGGGTGTATTTGGTCTTGCCGGCCTGGAGGGCCGCGATGGCGGCGGCCTTGATGTGTTCAGGGGTATCGACCTCCGGTTCGCCACCGGCGAGGCCGTAGACTTCCTCGCCGCGGGCGAGCATGGCTTTGGCCTGGTTGGTGACGGCCAGGGTGAGCGAAGGGGTAACCTCTTGAATTCGGGATGAGATGCTGTCCATGGGAGCGCGCGGGATGGTGTTTCACGCCCGCCGGGGCAGTGCAACATCGGGTTGCCGCGGCCCCGGTGGGAGCGGGCGGCTGTTCTGACCGCCCGCCGCCCTTGGCGCAAGTGAAATGCTTGGGAACGCTGGATCTCAGGGCGTCACAAGCGTCGTTTTGAGCCGGACAAAGAGTTTGCCGGAAACGGAAAGGCTGCCGGGAAGGGCGACGGTGACATTGGAAAATCCGGGTTCGCCCGGCACTTCGGTGATCGTGACCTGGTTCGCGCCCGCGCCCTGGTGGATGGCGGTGGTCCAGCCCGTGAGATTACCGCCGTATTCCACCGCGATGGTGGTGTTGGGATCCAGTTTGGCGGCCTCGCGGCGGCGGAAGGTGAAGCGCAGCTTGCCGTTCGGGTCGTTGGCGGTGTCGAGGGTCGGCACGCGCCCGGCGTCGTCGCTGCCCGTGGCCGGGTTGCCTCCGACGACCCACTCGATGCCGTTGGGCGCGCCGCCCTTGTCAAAGTCGGCGGAGGGATCGGTCAGGTTCGCGCCAGGATACTGCGAAGACCAGATCTGGTAGGCGCTGGCGGGGATCTCCGCGGCCAGGAACTCCGCGGCGAGGCAGAGAACGTCGGTGAGGCCGGTGTTAAAGGAGAAGGTATTCATGCCGACCGGGAGCCCGGTCGACCGCTCGATGACATGACCGGCGTAGTTGCCGCTTGTTGCCACCGCGCCGAACTTGATCGCGCCTGCCGGGGAGCTGGTCTGGATGGAGGTCGCGGTGCCGGCGGTATTGCCGCTTCCACCCAGGGTGAGCCATGAGATCACCAACGAGTTCGGGGCGGAGACGTTCATGCTCACGGTGGGTGTGCCGGTGGCGATCGAGGTGGCACCGAAGAAGCCGGGGGCCGTGCCGGACAGGCCGATGGCGGCATGCACATAGTTGTTTCCGTTGCCCTCGACGGTGATCACGATCTGGCCCGCGGCGTGGACCGCGCCCGGATTGTCCATATACCAGAGATCGGAGGTGGTGATGAGGGTCGAACTGACCGGATTCCGTTCTACCGCCTTGGTCAGGGAAACTCCGTCATAGGTCACGGTTTTCACATTCCCCGAGGTGTTTCCGCCGAAGTTGTGCTCGCCCGAAACGATTACCACCAGCTTGTCGGAGGCGCTGGCATTGAACGTGAAGGTCTTGGTGCTGCCCGCGATGTAAGCGGACACGAAGTTATCGAAAGTGATGGTGCCGGGAAGGCCGGAGGGAAGAGTTGCCCCCGATACGGGAGCGGAGGCGCGGCCGGTGTAGGTACCCGCGCGCAGGGTCACGGTGTAGGAATAGGTGGTGGACGGCTGAAGTCCGATATCGGTGTAAAACGGACTGCTTTGCCAGCCGCTCGACGATCCGCCGGGGTTGCCGCTGGTTTCGGTGAAAAGATACTCGACCGGTCCTTCATCGCTGAGGCCGGCGATCGCCGTCATGCTGATGGCGCGGGCACTTCCGGCGACGGGTGGCACGGAAAAACCAGCGGGATCGGGCGTGACCGGAGCCCAGGTGGCAAGGACCTGGGGATTGGCGGGCAGTCCGTTAATCTGGGCATCGGGCGTGAATAGCAACTCCGCCAGCGTCACCTCTCCGTCCGCCGCAGGGAGATTGATGGCCTCGGTTTTCAAACTGCCGCTCGACAGTGGATCGGCGGTGGGCTCCCACGGTGCGGCCAGCATGTAAATCTTCTCCACGCCGCCCTGGATCAGGCGCAGGCTGACATCGCAGCCTCCGGCGGGCGCGTAAATCGATGCGGCGGATGAGCGATCAGCCGGCACGCGCGGATCGAACAAGCGGATGAGACCCGCGGTGTAGGGGCCGATGGGCGGATAGACCATGTTGACGGCCGGCTTCGCGCCGGAGATCGAAGCCATGATGCTGATGACTTGGGCGTCCCGTTGGAGCGGGTATTGCACGCCGTTGTTAGAGGCCGTGACGGTGTAGGCGCCGGACGTCTGGTTCCACGAGGCGTAGGAATTGAGCGATGGATTCCAGACCAACACATGGCCTTGGAGGTATTGGCGCATATTGAAAACCGAGTAATCCGACATGTGATTCATCAGGAATCCGGGTTCCTGCCAGCCCGTGCCGCCGCCCTGCATGGGATCGACCTTGTAGGTGCCCGGTGGTTTGTTGCCGACGTTGCCCGGTTGCGCGGTGGGGGGGATGAGAGTCTGCGTGCGGAGGTCGTATGCCCAGACGGGGCCGGCGTGGGTTAGGTTGTAATTTTCCGGCGCGAGGATGCCATGCATGTCGCCCTTGTAGGGATAGGTGGTGCTGTCACCCCAGTGCGGCAGCGACAAGGCGTGACCGAGTTCGTGATGAAGGATGCCTTGGGAGGTTCCGTTGCCCACGCCCGCGAAGCCGCCGGCCTGGCCGCCGGCGTTCGCGCCGTAAATGTTGATATAATAAAGGCTGGTGCGGCCGCTTCTCCCGGCAGCGCGTTTGAGGGCGGAGTTCCAGACGAGGGCGGCTGCCTGTTCGCCGTCGAATCCGAGGCCGGTCTGGGTGGTGTAGTCGCCCGTCGATCTCACCCGTGCCGCCTGGGCACCCACATCAGAGCGCGGCGGGATCACCAGCTCACGGAAGACGATGTCCGGGACGCGCCTGATTTCCAAATCGGCCACCGGCCACTTCACTTCCAGTTCCGCGAAAGTGCCCGCGGGATAGTCGCCGGTGGTATCGGCGAAGTAGTTCACGTCGAACATCGTCATGACCACCTTCGTCGGCGCGCCGACCTTGAGATCGGCATAACTCACGCTGGCGGGGCCGGCGTTGACGGTGACTTGCAATCCCGTCTTCATCCAGGTGGCCGGAATGGTCGCCGTGAAGGTGTCGGCGAACGAATGCTGCACCACACCCAAGCCATCCGGAATGGAAGCGGGCAGGGTGGCGGGCCCGGTCAGAGGACGGTTGAGCGTCTGGCCACCGAGGCTGAGGACCGCGGTCACCGCCGGCGAGGAGGGAGTTGCCGGATCGGTGACGTGGGCCTTGATGAGAGCGTCCCTGCCGCCGACGAGTCCGAAGTACGGATGATCGGTTTTGTGCAGGTGGGTCTGACCGAAATACACCGCGTCGATGGACACCGCGGGCGCGATGCCCGTCAAGGCGAGCATCAGGAGCGCGATACGGCGTGGAGTCGGTGCGGGATTCATATCTTGGTGTGGAAGCTGCACGGAATGTCATGGCACCACAACCAATGCTTTAAGCCTGACGAAGAGTTTGCCGGAAACGGCGAGGTTGCCTGGGAGTGCCACGGTGACATCGGAAAATCCGGGATCGCGGGGTGTTGCGGAGATCGTGATCTGGTTTGCGCCCGTTCCCTGGTGGACGGCGGTGGTCCAGCCCGTGAGGATGCCGCCGTATTCCACCGCGATGGTGGTGCTGGGATCGGTATTGGCGGCGTCGCGGCGGCGGTAGGTGAAGAGCAGCTTGCCGTTCGGGCCGGCGGCGATGGAAGGTGCCAGGCCGGCGTCGTCGCTGCTGTTCGTGGGATTGCCGCCAAGCACCCACTCGATGCCGGTGGGCAGGCTGCCCTTGTCATTGTCCGCGGACGGATCTGTCAGGTCGGCGCTGGGATACTGCGCGGACCAGACCGCATAAGCATTCGGGGTGATTTCCGAAACCTTGAACTCGGCGGCGACGACGTGGATGTTGCCGCCCGAGGCCGTGTTGAAGGTCGGGGTGACCGTCGTTCCGCTGGCGGCCACGAACTGGTAGCCCGAGGCACCGCTGCCCCATTGGCTGCCCCAATTGCCATTGTTGCTCAGGGTCAGCGGAGCAACGGCGGTCGGCGTGCCCGCGCTGCTCTGGCGCCCGGAGTTTTCGACCATCGCAACCACCAGTGACTTGCCCGCCGATGTGGTGAGGCTGGTGGAAACATTGCCCGCAGTTGCCTGAGTGAACCAGGACGCGGCGGCAAGGCCAACTCCAGGCGAGATGCCTGAGAGTCCGATGATCGAAACCCAGCCACCATTGAGGCCGCCACCCGAGGTAGTGGCGCTCACCGTGAACGTGGCGCTACCCTGAAATGGATTGTCGAGGTAGAAGATCGCCGCAGTGCCGCCGTCATAACTGGTATTTGTCCTGGCATTCTCCTGAGCCGCTTGAGTGAGGGCGATGCCGTTGAATTTCACTCCCGTGACCGTGGCGGAGTTGTTGTTGAAACCCGACTCGGTGCCGACGGCGACCACCAGCTTGTCAACGCCTGCGGCATTGTAATTCAACAAGGTGGCCCCGCTGTCCGTGGTGGTCACCTTGGTCTTGTCCGAGCCAAGAAAACCCTCCGCCTGGCTGATGATCGTGATTTCCGCACTGGTCGGAGGCGCGGCGGTGGTGAAGTTCCACGTCGTGTCATTGGCGATTCCTGCGAACGGGTTGTTCGCCGAATCCTTAACCACGCCGGCGTCGATCCGGATGGCAAGGTTCGAGTTTCCGGCGAGATTGGCCGACGGGTTGACCGACAGGACCGAGCCGCTGAGAGAGACCTTGGTTCCGTCGGTGACCGGGATGATCGTCTGGGTCGAGTTGCTGAGATTCCGGATCGTGATGTTTCCGCTACCGAGGACGATCGGTTCGTTGAAGGTCAGCGCAAGGTTGGCACCGACTGCCACGCCGGTGGCGTTGTCGGGCGGACTCAAGCTGGAAATGGTGGGTGCGGTGATGTCGGGTGCCAGCGTCGTGAAGTTCCACGTCGGGTCATCGGCAATACCGGCGAATGCGTTGTTGGAAAGGTCCTTGAGCGCGGCCGCGGCGATGCGGATGGCATAACTCTTGCCTCCCGTGAGATTCGCCGTCGGATTGATGGTCAGGAACGAACCATTGATGGAGATCTGGCTGCTGTCGGTGACCGCGATGGTGGACTGTGTCGAGTCCGTTAGATTCTTGAGGGTGATGTTGCCGGTGCCAAGAGCGACGGCTTCGTTGAAGGTCAGCACCAGATTGGTGCCGGCTGCCACGCCGGTGGCGTTGTCCAACGGGTTCAATCCGGTGATCGCGGGCGGCAGGGTGTCAGGAGTGGCGGCGTTGAGCAGGTCGACCATGCCGCGGCCGAGCGCGTCACCGACGAGCATGAAAGTTTCGGCGCTCCGGTTGTAGTGATAGCCCTGGTTGCCACTGGGGATCGGCGAAATGGCTTTGTCCCGCCAATAGCCGCGGGCTTCCATGGTTTTGACGTTGCCGGCGAAATCCGGGTATTTCACCGCATCCATCATGGCATGCTGGGCGTTGAGGACCGCGCGGCGGGTCGGGTATTGGTTGAGGTAGGCTTCGTTCCATCCTTCAAAGGCGGCGGTGGCGATCACGAACGGTGCCTTCAACTTGACCTTGCCCGGGTAGCGGCTCTCGTAATAGGCGCGGAGCTGGCGGATGAATTGCGCCATGTTTTGCTCGTAGCGATTGGCCAGGGGGGCGGAGCTGCTCAGGCCGTCGTTCCATCCATGAAACCACGCGAAGCCCGCGATTTCGAAGCTCATGCCTTCATACGGCTTGCCGGGCCCGGCATAATCGCGCTGCCAGTTGTCGAGCACGCTGGTGACGTTGGTGACCGCGGGGTTGGCCGCGCCGGCCGGAGCCCAGTCGGCCTTGCGGAGGAAGCATTGGTCGTATTGATAACCTGCGTAGAACGCATTTGGCACCGGCGTGGTTCCTGTGGTCCAGGATGCCGGGGAATCGCCATAGCCCGCGAAGGTCGAGGTTCCCGAGGTGTATTGGACGCTACCCGGAGGCAGGAAATCCCAGCCGAGGGCGCGACCGCCTTCCGAGCTCTTGATGATCAGCACCGGCTCGTCGTGGTGATAGCCCATCACATGGCCGAAGCCCAATTCCGGGCCGATCGTCGTTGCGCCGCCCCCTTGCCCTGCCGTCAGCGGCGCATCGCCGGTCGCGGCGATGACACCGCGATACCTCACGTCGTTGCGGACCGACCAATTCGCGCCGTTGAGGAGGTTGGGAAATTTGAATTCGTTCCGAGTGATCGTCGACAGTGTGCCCGCCGTGCCTTGGGGGCTGATTTCTCCTTGGCCCACCATGTTCGACTGGCCGGACATGATGAACACCTTGACCGGCTTGTTCGTGACGGGCGGGGTGTTGCCGGGCGCGGGCAGAGGATAGGGGATGTTCGGTTTGAGGGCCGCGCTGTTCGGCGAGTTCGGCTGGGCGGCCGTCGGCGCCACATCGATGGTGACGACCTCATACCAGTCGCCCGCACCGTCGCCGTCGCTGTCGGGGTTGTTCGGGTTGGTGCCGGTGTTGGTCAGCGAGACATAGGTTCCGGTGTTGGTCTCGACCGCATCGTCCAAGCCGTCGCTGTCGGTATCGAGGGCGGATAGTCCGGACGGCAGCGCTAGGACCGTGGCGGCGAGGATGCTCCTGATGATTTGCGGTTTCATAATTCCGGGGTTGCCAGCGGGCGTTGATCGGGTTTTCGAACTGAAACTTGGATCGTGATTTCAGCGGCGACCCATTTGCTCCTGCGGATCATTTGCGGGAAGCCGGTAGATGATTTCTTCGAGAGTTGCACCGTAAAAACGTTGAAGAAAACGGGTCCTCCTCTCTTCCTCGGGGAGATCGACGGGGATGCCTGACCAGACAAGTTCGCGGGCGGAGTCGGTCATCCGGCAACCGATGGCGATTCGGTCGGCTCCGCTCTTCCGCAGCATTCTCAGGAAGAGAAGCGCATTGAGATCCGCCGGGGTGTCCGCTATGGCAAAACCCGTGTCAGCATAGCGGTCAGGTTCAATTTTCGAGACCATGTCTGGAGGTATTCCATGTCGGCTCCGGTGGCGAGCAGGTTCTCGACATCGGAGAGCTGGCGTTCGCTTTGCGATTGGCGGGCCCAATCGAGCTTGGAGAGGATGAGGTCTTCCTTGCTGACGATCCAAAGAGGAACACCCGCAACCTCGATCCGCCGTCGGCGCTCGAACTCGACAAGGCGGTAGTCTTCGCGCTTGCGGATCATGAAATCGATTTTGATCAGGCTTTCCTGATGGATGACGTTGAAACAGGACTGATGGAGAATCGCCTCCCGGGCCGCCTCCGGACTGAAATAGAATTCTTCGCCGAAGATCCGCGGCAGGATGTCGAGATCCTTGAGGAGGAGGACGAGGACGAAATCGATGTCCCGGGTCATCCGGGGCTGGGCGTAGTGATTGAGGGCCATCGACCCGGTGAGCATGTAGTCGAGACCGGCCTCCTCCAGCCGTTGGGAGACGTCGAGAAGCAGTTCGAGTTCGGAAAGCATGGCAAGGCCGGTTTCAAGCCGTCAGATCGTTCATCCAGGCCCCGCGGGCGGTGACCCATTTGCCCTTGCGGATCACTTGCGGGAAACCGAGGCCGTAGCCGGCGGCGGCGGTAAAGACGCCCCAGGCCTGGTCGGCGAGGATTCCGGAAATGACCAGCTCCGCGCCGGGCTTCATCAGCTTGGTGATGACCGGGAAGGCCTGGATCAGGACGGTGGAGAAGAGATTGGCAACCACCACGTCGTATTTCCGCTTCGGCTTCCACTTGAGGACGTCGAGTTCCTTGGTTTCAACGCCTTCCACATGGTTGCGGACCATGTTGCGCTCGGCGACTTTCACCGCGAAGGGATCGAAATCGCAGGCGAAGACCTCGCCGGCGCCGAGTTTTTTCGCGGCGATGGCCAAGACGCCGGTGCCGCAGCCGAGATCGACGCAGCTCCAGCCGGCGGGGCGGGATTTCGCGATATCGACGAGGATGCGGAGGCAGGTCGAGGTGGTGGCGTGGTCGCCGGTGCCGAAGGCCATTTCGGGCGGCAGGCTGAGCAGGTCGCGGCCGGGGTGGGCCTTTTCGAGGCGCTTGAGTTCCTTGGGGTCGGCGGCCTGGGTGACGAGGAACTTGTCACGGACCTTGATCGGTGGCGGGACGGCGGGGGCGGCGCTGGCCCAGTCGGTGCGGGCGAGCTTGCGGATGCTGCCACCGAATTGCTCGGCGATCACATCGGCCTCCTTTTGGGTCGCGCAGAAGACCTCGAGGCGGATCGACTTGCCGCCTTTGATGACGTGCATGACGAAATTCGGGTTGCCGCGGAAGCGGTCTTCCCAGGCATCGAGCCACTTGGAGGCGGAGAGTTTCGACCAGACGAACATGCGGAGGGTTTTAAGTTCCAAAGGGGAAGTGCCAAGTGCCAATCGAGGCGGGAAGAATTTCACCACCAAGTCGCCAAGGTCGCCAAGTTTTCGGAAATGGGAGAAATGCCTGTTCTTGGCGAACTGGGCGTCTTGGAGGTTCAACCTGCCGGAAACCAAAAAGGCCTTCCGTCACCGGAAGGCCTTCGAGGAAATTGGAGCGGGCGATGAGATTCGAACTCACGACATCCACCTTGGCAAGGTGGCGCTCTACCACTGAGCTACGCCCGCGTTGCGATACGCGTGGCGGGGTTCTACACGGGCGAAACCGGTGGGCAAGCGAAAATTTGCGTGAAAACAAGCGGTCGCGATGCCGGGCCGGCAGGCGGCGACCGGGCGGATCCGGGCAGCCGAGGGAGAATTGTTAAGATAAGGTCAAGGAGCGCGACCTTCCGCCGGGAATCTGGCTTTATCGCACGATGAGCCCGAGCCCATCGAAGCGCCGTGTAATTCTCCCCGTCCTCGCTTCGCTCTTCTTCGCGACCGGACTTCATGCCGGGAACGTTCTGCTGGTGATCGCCGACGACCTCGGCGCCGATGGTTTCCCGCTGACCTCGCAAGCTGGTGCCAGTGTCCCGCCGATGCCGAATCTGGCGACGCTGAAAAACAGCGGAGTGCTTTTCACCCGGGCCTACGGGCATCCGGTGTGCTCGCCGTCGCGGGCGGCGATGCTCACCGGGCGGCAGCCGTTCCGGACGGGGATCGGGGCGCAGTTGACCGGAGCGGCGAGCCCGCAACTTCAAGCGGCGGAGTTCACCCTGCCGGAAGCTTTCGCGGCGAACCCGGCGACGGGGCACGGGCTGGCGATGTTCGGCAAGTGGCACTTGAATGCGGGTGCGGGGACCAACGATACGCCGCGGACGATCGGCGGCTGGCCCCACTTTGCGGGGTCGATCAGCGGGGCTCTGCCGGATTACTCGTCTTGGACCAAGGTGACCAACGGGGTGGCCGCGGCGACGACGGACTACGCGACCAGCGATGCGGTGGACGATGCGATCGACTGGATCGCCGCGCGGGGCAACGCGCCGTGGTTCGCCTGGGTGGCCTTGAATGCGCCGCACGCGCCGCTGCACCAGCCGCCGCTGAATTTGCACGGCTACGATGCCGCGGCGGCGACCAACCGGAACCTCTACGAAGCGATGTGCGAGGCGATGGACACGGAGATCGGCCGTCTCTTGGCGGAGGTGGATCTCACGAAGACCACGGTGATTTTCATCGGCGACAACGGAACGCCGCAGAACGTGATCCAGCCGCCCTATACCGCGGCCCATAGCAAGGGGACGCTCTATGAAGGCGGGACGCGGGTGCCCTTGATCATCGCCGGCAAGGGGGTGGCGAGTCCGAACCGCAGCAGCGCGGTGCCGGTGCACAGCGTCGACCTTTACGCGACGATCCTGGAGCTGGCGGGGATCAATGTGGCGGCGACCCAACCGGTGGGCCAGGCGATCGATTCGCACAGCGTGATGCCGGTGCTGGCGAACACCGCGGACACACCGCGCCACGCGTTCTTCCAGCAGTTCGGGGCCGATCTCACCACCGCGCAGTCGGGGCAGGCGATCGTCGATGCGGCGGGTTACAAGCTGATCCAGTTCGATGACGGCCACGAGGAGTTCTACAAAACCGGCACTGACCTCAACGAGACGACCACCTTGCTGGGCAACGTGGCCTTGAGCGCGGCGGACCAGGCGGCGTACGCGGCGCTGAAGCTGGAGATGGCCGAGGTGCGGGGGACCGACACGCCGGACGAGCCTTTGTTGACAAGCTGGTTCACCCGCGACTCCGGCCAGTATGCGCGGCTGTTCCCGACGCTGGCGGACATGAACAACGGCAACGCGGCCAGCACCTGGAACCGGGGTGCCGGAGTGCAGGCGTCGCCGACCTACAACGGGGTGCATCAGATCGACTTCTCCAACCAGTGGGTTTACATCCGCAGCACCGGCTTGCCGGGGCATGTGATGGGGCCGTGGTATTTGAATGCGCAGAAGACCAACCTCTTCCCGAACTACCCGTCTAACACCGCCGCGCGCTTCCGCTTTCCGCGGGTGCCGGTGATCCCGACGACCAAGACCTTGTTCGGCGGCGGAACGGTGGGCTACTTCGTCGACGGCGTGTCGGTGTTCGACATCCGCGACGCCTTCTTCTGGAACGGCACCGCGGACGCGGCCGGCAGCGGCTTCTGGAACCGCGACGCCTATGTCAACGAGCGGGTGACCTTCGACAACGCGGGCGCGCACCAGGCCGGCAACAACCATCACTACCACTCGAATCCCATCGCCCTGCGTCACCGGCTGGGCGACCACGTCGATTACAACGAGGCGGCGAACCTTTACAGCGAGAGCGCGACGCCGGTGACGAAGCACTCGCCGATCGCCGGCTGGGTCCGCGACGGCCTGCCGATCTATGGACCCTACGGCTACTCGGAGGCGATGAATCCCAACAGCGGGGTGCGGCGGATGGTCAGTGGCTTCCTCCCGCGCAACGGCCAGGCGGGCACTGACACCGGCCGCACCACGCTGCCGCAGTGGGCGGTGCGGGCTTACAACGTGGCCGCCGCGCAGAGCGGACCGCCGGTCGGCACCGAATACCCGCTGGGCCGCTACCTGGAAGACAACGCTTACAAGGGCGACGTCATCAAGCCGGGGACCGGGCAGCCCTATCAGATCGCTTCGGGGGCCGCGGCGAACGATTTCGACCTGAACGAATACAATGTCCGCTTCTGCGTGACGCCGGAGTTTCCTGCCGGGACCTGGGCCTACTTCCTGTGCATCGGTGCGGACGGGCTGCCGGTGTTTCCCTATCAGGTTGGCCGCAGCTACTACGGCGATCCGGTCGGCGGCGTCGTGACCAGCGACACGGAACCGGTGACGACCAGCTTCATCGGCGGGCCGGCGACCGCGGAGAAGGCGGGCGGGGCATCGGTGAATGGCGACGACGTGACGGTCACCTGGCAGGCGGTGGAAGGCGGGATCTACACCGTGGAGGCATCGGCGAATCTAACAAGCTGGGCTCCGGTCGCGGCCGGCGTGGTGGCGAGCGGCGATGACACCGGCGTTCTAACAGAGAACAACGTGGTCCAGCCGCCGGCGACGAAGCGCTTCTACCGGGCGACCCGCACCGGGATCTCCACCTACGACCGCACGGGCTTCGCGGGGACGGTGGCTTCTTCCTCGCCGGTCACCGGCGGGGGACCGAACACCGTGACTCCTAACAGCGGGGCGCGCGGCAGCAGTGTGACGGTGGTCATCGAGCTGGATCCGGCGCTGACCCCGAACCTGCCGCCCGCAAATGTCGCCGTCTTCTCCGTCACCGTTGCCGGTGGTGGCGTGACCACGAGCGCGTTCACCCGGCCGAGCCAGACGCTGGTTCAGGCCACCTTCGCGATCGATCCGCTGGCGTCTCCCGGCGCGCGGAATGTCAGCGTGCGCTTCAACAGCGCGACCGGCCCGCAGCGCACGATCGCCGAGGCCTTCACCGTGAACTGAGCCATGCCGCGCGTCTTCATCGTCCTCTGACTGCTGCTCCAAGCCGCGTCCGCCGCGCGGACTACAGCTTACCTGCACGACGGCCGCTTCGCCACGCTCGAGGAAGTGATCGAACACCACGACCACCCCATCCAAAGCAGTGCCACGCTGGATCCCCACCTCGCGAAGCATCTGAGCCACGACGGTCTGGGGCTGAGCGACGAGGACAAGCAGGCGCCGGTGGCGTTCTTGAAGGCGCTGAGCGACGAGCCTCAGGTCCCCGCGTCGCGATAAAGCTCGCCCATCCGGGACAGCTCGCCGTCCTTCTTGAACAGGCTGTGTTCCTTGCCCTTGCCCGGTTCGAAGTAGGCGTAGCGCTCGATGTCCTTGCTGCGCTCCAGGAAGCGCAGGCTCTTTTTGAGGAAGTCGTAGTTCTCCCGCTCCGGGCCGGTCCAGCCGTTGAACTCGGTGATCCAGATCGGCAGGCGGTAGCTTTTGGCGAGGTCCTTGACGAAGGCTTCGAAGGCCCCCGCATCGCGGCTGCGGTACCAGTGGATGGCGATGAAGTCGACCCGCAGCTTCTTGCGCTTGGCCTCCTTCATGAAGGCGTCGAGCCACTTCATGCCCTTGTCGTCGGAAGATGGGGCGGGGGAGCCGAGGCGGAGGTTCTTCTTTTCGGCGAGCGCGACGAGCTTCGGCCAGAGTTCGAGGCCCTTTTCGAGGGTGGTGTTCCCTTGGTCGCTGCGTTCGGGTTCGTTGTAGCCGAGCATGTGGTCGATGGCCTGCAAGCGTTCGATCTCGCCGAGCTTCCCGATGTCCTGGGCGCGCTTGAGCATCGGGACGAACTTCGCGTCCTTCGAGCCGTTGCCGCCGGTCCACCAGGTGTAATACCAATGCGCGCCGAACAGGCGGTGGATGTTGGCATCGCCGCCGGCCCAGCCCTTCTTCGTCGAGGCCTGCTGGCCCTGGGCGAAAAGCGGGGAGGGCGCGAAAGCGGCGGCCGTGCAGGTGCTGAGGAAGCGGCGGCGGTCGAGCATGGGGGGACGATGCTTCCGAATCGCGGGACGCCAAGCGTGAAGTGGGCGGAGAGGGTGCGTCTCGCGCCCCCGATCACGGCGCTTAGGTCGAGGGCGCGAGACTCACCCTCTCCGATCAAGCCAGCGTGAAGCACGCGATGACGGAGCGGTCAATCCAGCGGATACTCGCCGTCCTCGCCGATGCCGACCCACTTCAGTCGGCCGAAGGCGCGGAGGATGGCGGGCGTGAGCTCCTCGCTCTCGTCTTCGGAGTGCTCGATGGTCGCGGAGCTGGTCAGGCCGCGCAGCGATTCGATGCTGATGACGGTGCGCTCGCCTTCGAAATGGATCCAGTCGCCCCAGTTTTTCGATTCGTGGCTGGGGAAGAGCTTCTCCTTGCGGAGCGCTTCGACGACATCCTTGATGGTGCAGGGATCTTCGGATTCGGGGAGTTGCAGGACGGTTTCCATGGGGCGGGCAGCGGGCGTGAACAAGGTTACTCGCGAATGGAAGCTTCGCATAGCCGCGAATACAAGCCGCCTCTTCCTAACAGATCGTCGTGGCGTCCGCTTTCGACCAGCTTGCCGTCTTCAAGCACGCAGATCAGGTCCGCCTTGCGCACGGTTGACAGGCGATGGGCGATGACGAAGGAGGTGCGGTCGGCGCGCAGGGTTTCGAGCGCCTGCTGCACCAGCCGTTCCGTCTCATTATCAAGCGCGGAGGTGGCCTCGTCTAACAGGAGGAGCGGGGGATTCTTCAGCAGCGCCCGGGCGATCGAGAGGCGCTGCTTTTCACCGCCGGAAAAGCGCACGCCGCGCTCGCCGGCGACGGTGTAGAGCTGCTCGGGCATCTCGCGGACGAAATGCGCGGCGTTG
This sequence comes from Verrucomicrobiia bacterium Tous-C4TDCM, assembly GCA_002304315.1. Lineage (GTDB taxonomy): Bacteria > Verrucomicrobiota > Verrucomicrobiia > Verrucomicrobiales > Akkermansiaceae > Haloferula. Next base: position 18,942 of record NEUO01000012.1, on the reverse strand, counting down.
GCGCTTTCGAGGGCGCTCCAGATCTCGTCGTCGGTCGCGTCCGGCTTCGCGAGGCGGAGGTTGTCGCGCAGGCTGGTGTTGAAGAGGAAGCTTTCCTGGGTGACGTAGCCGGTGTGGTCGCGCAGCCATTCCTTCGACAGCGATTCGATCGGATGGCCGTCGAGCAGGATGCGGCCCTGGTCGGTTTCGTAGAAGCGGGTCAGCAGGTTGAGCACGGTGGATTTCCCCGCACCGGTGGGGCCGACGAGGGCGACGGTCATGCCCGGCTCCGCAACCAGCGAGATGCCGCGGACGGCGGGCGAGTCCGGGTCGTAGGAGAAGCCGGCGTTTTCGAACACGACGCGGCCGGAGAAGATGGCGGGGCGTTCGCCTTCGGTGAGGTGAGTCTCGTCGGGCAGGTCGAGGATGTCGAAGACGCGCTTCGCGGCGACCTTGCCGCCGAGGTAAAGCTGGGTGAGGTTGTTAATCCGCGAGATCGGATCGAAGAGGAAGCCCCAGGCGACCAGGAACGCCATCGGGGTGCCGGCTTCCATCTTGCCCTGGAGGACCCACCAGGCGCCGCAGCCGAGCATCAGGATGATACCGGACTCCGCGAGCAGCGAGACGCCGGGCCAGACGATCGACTGGCCTTTCATCACGCGCATGTGCTTTTCGCCGACGTGGCGGCTGGCGGCGTCGAAGCGGTCGAGGGCTTCGGGTTCCACGGTGTAGGCCTTGATCTGGCGGATCCCGGCGAGGTTGTCGTGAAGCAGGGCGTTGAGGGCGGCGGAGGCTTCGGACGACTCGCGCCAGCGGGGCTCGGCGCGTTTGGAATAGAGGGTGGTGATCAGGCCGATGATCGGCAGCGGGGCGAGGGTGACCAGGGTGAGCTCCCAACTGTGGTAGAACATCCAGCCGGCCATGATGAAGAACTGCAGGACGGCGGGGATGGCCTGGTCGATGGTTTCGACGATGACCCGGTCGGTGGACGGCACGTCGCTGGCGACGCGCGACATGATCTCGCCGGAGGAGTGGGTGTCGAACCACTTGATCGGCAGCCGCTGCAGCTTGTCGTAGAGCGCGCGGCGGAGGTCGTGGATCAGCCGTTGCTCGAGGGCGTTGTTGCCGTAGGTGCGCAGCGTGAACAGGACCTGGCGGATGAAGATCGCGCCGATGCCGAGGGCGGCGGTCTGGAACAGCAGGTCCTCGCGGCGCTTGCCGATCACGTCGTCGACCAGCACCTGGGTCACGGTGGGCAGGACCAGGACCAGCAGCGTGCAGGCCACCGCCATGGCGAGCGAGATGCCCGCACGCCAGGGGTATTTCAGGACCAGTTTGAAAACGCGGGAGAGGACGGACATGGCGGACCTCATGAAGCGCGGAAGTCGCTTCCGACGCAAGGTGGGATGCGCGCGAGGTCATTCCTGAGGTCGTCCGAAGGTTGGGACATCCTGGTTGTTTTGGAAAACTGAGTTCTAACAAACTGCAGTCAAAACAAGCTTGGCAGGGAGGCGGGGGGAGATAGCCTGCGGGTATAGAGTGGGAAAGTGAGTCGGCAACGATTTTCGAACCACTGCTGCCTGCATCAACCCGCACTCGTCATCCGATGAAAACCAACAAAAAAAACCGCTTCCTCCTCTCCGCCCTCGCCTCCATCGGCTTCGCCGCGCCTTCGGCATTTGCGGCTACTTACTACTGGGATAACGACGGCACCACGGCCGGCTTCGGCACGGCGGCCGGGACATGGGCCGCACCGACCACGGGTGATGCGACGCAAGGCTGGAGCACGTCCACCACCGGAGTTCTCCTGCCCGGGAGCATCACCACCCTCGGGACCAGCGCGACCGTTGACGCAGTGAACTTCGGCAATACCACAACGGGTCTCGCCGCGGGCACCATCACCGTCAGCGGCACGGTGGCCTCGGGGAACATGACGTTTGCGGCTGGCTCTGGCGCGATTCTCCTCTCCGGGGGGACCATCAATCTCACCAACGCGGCAACAGGGCCAAACCTCGTGGTCAATAGCACCACTGCTCCCTCTACCATTGCATCCAATCTTACCGGCGGGCTTGCAACTTCCCTTGTGACCAAAACCGGCGCGGGCACGCTCTATCTTTCCGGAAGCAACAGCTACCTCAGCAGGACCCAAATTACTGGTGGAGTGCTGGTCCTCGATAGTGCCAACGCACTTCCCGGAACTGGGATGAATTTCGGCAGCGGCGGCATTCTGGGTCTCAAGTTCGGCGACTTCACCCGCCTCTCCGGAACCGCTACTCCTGCCGCCGGTCTTTTTTACTTCAACAGCGACGGCGGCTTCGCGGCCTATGGCGCGGATCGCATGGTGAACATCGGTGGTGCGGGAGGCAATGTGGGAATCGGATCGACCACCTTCGCGGCTATATCGAGCTTCAACGGAAAAAAGCTGTTTTTGGGAGCATCTACCGCCACGCATAAAGTCATATTCATGAATTCTTTGGATGTCGGGGCCGCCACCCGAGACGTGCAGGTGAACAAAGGGCTGGGCTCGGTGGACGCTGAAATCCGCGGGGTGATCCAAGGAACTGCCGGTCTGAACAAGCCCGGCACAGGCACACTCTTGCTCTCCGCCGCCAACACCTTCCCCGGGCCTCTGGGTGTCACTGCGGGCACGTTGATGGTGGGCAATCCCTCCGCGTTGGGAGCCAGCAGCGCCGTCACTACTGTCGCTAATAATGCGGTCCTGGACCTGAACGGTGCCAACATGACCATTGCCAACCCCCTCACGCTCAACGGTACGGGCATCGGCGGCAGCGGATCGCTGATCAACAGCAGCGCGACGCCTGGCACCTTCGTGGGTCCGGTGACATTTGGCAATGCGACCCTCCTAATCGGCGGCACCGGCACGATCACGCTGAGCAACACAAGTCCGATCGTCGGGACGAACTCCAGCCTCACGCTGGCTGGCGCGGGCGGCAGCGTGGGAGGTGGCCTCCAAACCGGAGCGGGAACCCTGACGGTCAACTCCACCGGAACCTGGACCCTCGGCGGCACCAGCACCTACACCGGGGCGACAGCGGTCGCTGGGGGCGGGCTCGCGCTTGTCGGGTCGGCCAGCATCAACGGCAGCAGCGGCATCACCGTCAACGCCCCAGGCGCCAAGCTTCTGCAAGCCAGCAGCGTTGCGGCGACTCCGACCGTAACCCTCACGCAGGGCACTCTCACGGGCAGCGGAACCATCAATACCGTCAACGTCGGAGCCGCTGCTGGCGGAATCATTTCCAACAACAACGGCGCGGCAGGCGCGACGCTGACGATCGGCGCCCTGACCTTCAGTGGCGCGGCCACGGTCAATACGTTCAGCAACAGCCCCACCGCTCCCATCGCCACCACCACCCTCGCGACGAATGCCGCTGGAACGGTGACCATCAATGCCTCCTCTCCCGGTTGGGCGGACAATGTGACCCATGACCTCATCAGCTACGGGGGTGGCAGCGTCGGCGGCGCTGGCCCCACCCAGTTCGTGTTGGCTGCTGTCACCGGTCTCTCGGCGCGTCAGGTGGCATTGCCTCTCGTCGATTCCGGCACCGCGATCACCCTGACGATCACGGGCGATACCCCCTTTTGGAAGGGTGATGGTGACGACACCTGGAACATCGCGTCGGTCAACAACTGGAGCAAGGTCTCCGACAATCTGCCGACGCTCTTTCTCGCCAACGACAACGCCCTCTTCAACGACAACGCCAGCGGGGCGGGGCCGATCTTCGTCAATATCGATCTCGCGAACGTCGCGCCCAACAGCACCGTCTTCAACAACGCCACCAAGGATTACGTTCTCGGTAGCACCGGCGGCTTCGGCATTTCGTCCGGCTCGCTGGTCAAGAACGGCGCTGCCATGCTGACGATCAACAACGCCAACACCTACCCGGGTGGCACCGTCCTCAACGCCGGCACGCTGCAGCTGGGCAACGGGAACGCGATTGGCTCCAGCCAGCTCACCCTCAGCGGTGGCAATCTTGACAGCTCGGTCGCCAATCTCGTCAACGCCGGCAACAACGCCCAGTTGTGGAACAGTGACTTCACCTTCGTCGGAACCCAGAGCCTGAACCTCGGCACCGGTCCGGTGACCTTGGGCGGGAATCGCACGGTCACGGTCAGCGCGAACAACCTGACGGTGGGTGGCATCATCGGCGGCGGCGCGGTCGATCTCACCAAGCTGGGCGCCGGCACCCTGACCCTGACGGGGGGCGGCACCTTCACCGGCACCTTGGCGGTCAACGTCGGGACCGTTGCGCTTTCGCCCGCCGGCGCGGGTGCGTTCACGGCGAACAATGCCCTCAGTGGAGCGGGGACGCTCAGCGTGAATCCCTTCGCCGCGAACAGCTCCAATCTGACCTTGCTCGGCAACCTGAGCGGCTTCACCGGCACGGTCAATGTCGGCACGAGCGGCGGATTCAATTCGAAGCTGGCCACCACCGGAGGATCTTCCTCGTTTGGTGCGGGCACCGTCGTCAACATCGCGAACGGTGGCACCTGGTACAACACCGCGGCCCAAACGGGAATCACGGTGAACATCTCCGGCACCGGCAACAGCGAGAGCCTTGGTGCCTTGCGCTTGGACAACACCACGCTCGACGTCACCTCGTCGGTAGTCCTGAAGGCCGATGGCTCGATCGGGGGCACCGGCTCCTCCACCATCAACGCGCCGATCTCCGAGGACGGGGGTAGCTTCTCCCTCACCAAGCAGGGTGCCGGCACGATCTTCCTCGGGGGAGTGAACACCTACGGCGGTGTCACCACGGTGAGCGCGGGAGCGCTGGTCCTGCAGAATCCCAGCGCCCTGTCCGGCACCACCGCCGGCACCACCGTGGCCGACCTCGCCCGCGTCGAACTCGACAATCTCACCGTCACGGGTGAAGCCATCACGGTCGCCGGTGCGGGCGGCAATAACCTCGGCGCATTGAATGGCCGGAGTGGGACCAGCGTGTGGGCTGGGCCTATCACTGTCGATGCCGACCTGACCCGCATCGGTGCGACCACCGGTGCCACCCTTGAATTGTCCGGTGTCATCGACGACGGCGTGAACGACTACCGGGTCATCTTCCGGCCACAAAGCGCCACCGCGACCGTCATCCTTTCCGGTGCCAACACCTACACCGGAAACACGATCATCATGAGCGGCCCGGTCGTCGCAACTTCCATCAACAACGTGGTCGGCGGCACTGCCAGCAGTAACCTCGGCGCACCCGTCACCGCAGCGAATGGAACGCTCATCTTGGGTAACATCAATGGGAGCGGAACCCTGGTTTACAACGGTGCGGGTGAAACCACCGACCGCAACGTCCAGATCGGCAACAATACCTCCCCCACTCCGGCGGCGGGAGACACCGGCGGCGGCGGAATCGATAACAATGGAACCGGCCCGCTGGTCTTCAACGCGCCGAACTTCAACACGCCGACCGATGCGCTGACGGGCACCAGTCCGGCCCGCACCCTGACCCTCGGCGGCACCAACACGGCTGCCAACACCATTCCCGGTATCATCCAGAACAACCAGATCGCCGGTGTGGGATCGGCGGCTGTGGGCATCGCCAAGTCGGGCGCCGGTTCTTGGACCCTAGCGGGAGCCAACACCCACTCGGGTGCCACCACGGTCAACGCCGGCACGCTTACCCTGAGCGGAAACGCGAACATCACGGCAGTCGGTACCTACACCGTCGGAAGCACCGGAAACAACGCCACGCTGGACATCACGGCCGGCACCTACGCGCTGGGAACCCAAACCTACTCCGTTGGTGCTGGAGCCACGGCGGGCTTCACCGGAACCGTGAACCACTCGGGCGGCACCATTTCGTTCACCGGTGGCAACGGGTTGCTGATCGGCAACGGCAGCGCCACGGGCGTTTACAACCTCAGCGGAACCGGGACGATTTCGACCGGCAGTTACAGCTCCACGACGCGCGGCGTGATCATCGGCGTGAATACCGGAACGTCAGCCACCTTGAACGTGAGCGGCGGGACGCTGGACCTTCCCCTCAGTTCCTTGCAGGTCGGCCGTTCCGATTCTGCGGCCGACACCACCACCGCCATCTATAACCAAACCGGCGGCACGGCGACGGTCGGAACCCTGAGGGTGGGCGGCAACGGTGTGACTGGACTCGGACAGACGGTCACCTTCGGCGTCACCGGAGGAACCTTTGCGGCGACGGCGTTCGACCGGCTCGCGCTGGGCAACACCAACACCGTCACGATGACCATCGGCGGCACCGCGGATGTCACATTGCCGGCATTCCCGACCGCCCGTGGCACCACCTCCACGGCCACCCTTCGCTTCGACGGCGGCACCCTCAAGCCCGCCGCTGCCAGCGCCACCTACATGGGCGGCCTGACCAACGCCTTCATCGAGGACGGCGGCGCGGGGATCAACACCACCAACGGCAGCATCACCATCACCCAGAACCTGCTGACCGACGGGGTCTCCCTCGGCGGCGGGCTGACCAAATCCGGCAGCAACACGTTGACCCTCGCCGGAGCCAACACCTACACCGGTGATACGAATGTTAACAATGGCGTCCTCGCGTTGGTGGGCGGCAGCCAGTCCTCGGCGATCGTGGTAAACACCGGTGCATCGCTGGGATTCACCGTGGGCTCGACCACCACCTCCACCAGCACGGTCAACTTTGACACGGGGTCGACGGTCACCATCACCGGCGCGCCGAGTCCGGCGGTGGTGAGTTACACGCTGATGACGGCACTGTCCTTCACCGGGATCCCCCCGGTGCTGGCCGCGCCGATCGCTGGCTATGAACTCCAGGTGGACGGATTTACCACCCTCAAACTGGTGCGAACGGGCTTCGGCGAGTGGGCCTTCCTGAACGGGGCCGCCTTGAACCTCGACGGCGACCATGATGGCGACGGCGTGACCAACGGAGTGGAGTATTTCATCGGCGGAACCACCGTCACCACCGGCTTCACCCCGCTGCCCGGCGTGATCGACAGCATGGGTAGCCTCAGCATCACCTGGCCCAAGGGCGTCGGCTATGTTGGAGTCTACAACACCCACTTCGTGGTGGAAACCTCCGCCACGCTGAGCGGCGTGTGGACGGCGGAAACCCTCGGTGGCGGCAACATCACCGACACCGCTGCTGATGTGAAATACACCTTCCCGGGACCCCTCAGCGGCAAAAAATTCGCCCGCCTCAAGGTCACCGGCCAGTGATTTGATCCGAACTCCGACGGATCCAGTCCGGACGGGTTCCTCACAGCGGCGCGGCGGGTTCCATCCTGTCGCGCCGCTTTTTCTTATCAGCGAATGAGGCGCGACTCCGACGCAAAGTCCTCTGGGCCAACTCTCAACTCTGGGCTCTGGGCTCTCCCTCCCCGGCTCAAGGCGCGAGGACGACCCGGAGCTTGTAAAAGAGCTTCGGAAGCGGACCAATGACGCGTGAATAGGACCGTTCTTCGATCCCGCCCGTGACGGATCCCCGCTGATCCGCCACGGCAGTCCAACTCACCAGATCGGGCGATTCCATCAACTGGTAGCTGATGCTGGTCCTGTCGGTCGGGCGCGAATAGCGGACCGTCAGCGTACCGGGGTTCATGGTCAATTCGAGCGGTTTGGGCGCCGCGGAGTTGGCGGGATCGATCCCGAGCGCGAACTCGATCAGATTCGCGAGGCCATTGCCGTTCGCATCGTCCTCGGCACCGTTGTTGCCCGGGGAGGAAAGGTTCGCCGTGCTCCAAGCGGAGTAGCTGACGAGCGGGGCGTTCGCGGGAGCCTGGGTCTTGGTGGCGAGATAGGCTTCGACGGCGGCCCGTTCGGTGCTGCCGAGCACCCGGTCGAAAATGATGGCCTCGCCGATCGCGCCGCGCATGAAGTTCGCGCCGTTGATGGCTCCCAGTTGATAGGTCGGGTCGGTGGTGTTGGCAGTCGCCGTTCCCGTGCCCACCGGCGTGCCGTCGAGGTAGAGAGTGCCGATCTTCGTGGCCGAGTCATAGGTGGCGGTCAGCAGGTGCCCTTGACCGGCGGTCATCGAAGCGGAAGAGGTCACGAAAATCGCGCCGTGCCAGAGGCGCGGCTGCGGGCTCGTCGACATGAACAGGGCGTGGCGCGTGCCCGATGCCGCGGACGACGAAAGGATGTTTCCCGTTAGAGCAAAGTCCGACAACAGGACCCGGACGATCTTGGTATAACTTCCGGTGCTCATCCCTGCCGCGCCGGTGAGCCAGTCGTCGCCGTCGAAAGCGACACCGGGCATGACCTCGAACCGTTGCGGTGCATAGTCGGGCATGGCGATCGGGTTGGTCTGGACCGAGTGATTGCCATTCCCGCTGCTGTCCTGCCAGGCGGTGACCACGCCCGCACTGTCCCGGACGATGCCGCTTTCCGGCCTGAGCCAGACTTTCAGGCCGTTGCCGACCCCGCCGGGTGATGCGGTGGCTCCTGCAAAGACCACCACGGAGGCCTCTCCGGTCTCGCCAGCGCTGTTGGTGGCGCGGAAGAGCACCCGGTGCCTGCCCGAGGCCGGCACCTTCCAGTTCGCGGTGACCGTGGCGGCGGAATTCACGGCGGTGTGGAGGATGCCATTGATGAAGACTTCGAAACGGGCGATCGTGCCGGCCGGCGTCACCGCCGTGGCTTGCAGCGTCACGGTGGTGCCGGCGGCGAACTCAACAGGTCCGGTGGGCGACACGAGGGTGACGACCGGGTGGCTGGTTGCAGGGACGGGCTCCGAGAACGTGAGCAGGCCGATGCCATTGCCGTTGCGCACCCAACCGGGGGCGTTGCCGATGTGGGCGAGGTAGTCGAGGCTGGTCGCTCCGGTCACCGGGCGGTCATACTGAAGCTCGATGCCGGTGGCGGTGACGGACGAGGACAGGAGCACCGCGGGCGAGCCATTCAGTCGGAAGTCCACCAGGGCCGCGGGATCCACCGTGATGGTGGCACCCGGCTTCCTGAGAACGATACGGAGACGGTCACCCGCGGCGTTTGCCATCTCCACCCGCGCCGGATTCGGCGGGTCGATGTCGGGGGCGTCCGGCGCGCCGTAGAGATCACGCGCGACCTGCCGGAACGCGTTGATGCCATGCGTCTCATAACCACCGGTGAATGGGTAATGGCAGTTGTCCGTATGGGCGGTCAGTCCGTTGGTGGACATGATGCGCCCCTTGTCATAAATGTCGGGGATCAAGCGCTGGGCATCGCGCAGGGCCGGAAGTTCGCGGCTGGTGCTGCATCCGACGTGGAGCTGGGTGACATAGACCTTCTCCACCGCCGGGTAGTCCACCTGCCAGTCGGCCATCAGCGAACCGAAGCCGCTCATGTGCTGCGCGGTGTTGTTCACATCGCTCTCCCCCTGATAGAAGAAGATGGCGCGAACACCCGTATTCACCTTTGCTTGGAGGGCGCGGTAGCGGAGGCGGTTGTAAACGCGGTAGGTGGTGGTTCCGGTGTCGGCGAGGTTGTTCAGGTTGGCATCGTCGCGCTGGAGCCGGAGCATCGAGTAGCCGCCGCGGGCGCCGTTCAGGATTGCCACCGGGATGCTGTAGGTATCGACGATCTTGCGGCCCACGACCAGCGGCCACTGGCCGACGCCGGCGGGGATTTCGAGGCTGCCGTCGCCGTTCGCCTCGACCCAGAACGGATGGGCCTGGGTGACGGTTGCGTTGTCGCTGGACATGCCGAAGGTGCGGATCCACGGCGAAGCGTAGGCATTGGCGCTGCCCGAGAAGTTTCTGGCCTGGGCGTTGGACTGGCCGTACCACATGAAGACATCGCCCGCGGTGACGCCGCTGATCCTTCGGACGAGATAGGAGTTCGCGCCCTGCTTGAGATAGAGTTCGAAGGTGTAGTTCGCGAGTTCCGCGGTGATGGAAGGACTGAACGAAAAGGCGGCGGATCCTCCGGAGTAGGTGAGGGTCCGTTCGAGATCGGCGCCGTAGGGGACACCGTTTCGAAGCACCTTGAGGACCGCCTTTTCGAAGCCGCCGGTGGTTTCCGTGCCGGTGATGGGGACGATGGCGGCATTGGTGGCGACGTTTCTCGGGGTGACCTGTTGGTGCACGGGCACCGCCGTCAAGGTAACGGTGAAGCGTTTCGGGCGGACGAGTACCACGAGCTTGCGGCTGGTGTAGGTGGCGGCGTTCGCAGCAAAGGTCCAATCGGGTTGAGCCCCGCTGGAACTGCCGATGCCGACGTCGTCGTCGTCGACTGTGCTGTTGGAAGCCCAGCGGTTGTAAGCGAGCACGACTTGTCTGCCGACCGTGTTGTGAATCTGAAACGAGCCATAACCCGAGGGAGAGGCGGTGGTGAGGGTGTCACCCCAGTCGAAGAGCGTATTGCTTGAGCCGAATACGGTGTTCGGATCCGCGGCGGAGTAGCTGTGGTGCCACATTTCGATTTGGCAGCGATCGAAAGATCCGGTTTTCACGCCGGCCACGTTGGAGGCGACCTCGAGGTGGGTGACGCTGCGTTGGAAGGAAACGTTGTTGTTCGTGGCGTGCGGCAGGCCGGTCTGGGTGACCGCGGTGGTGAAGGCATCCATCGAGGCATAGACCCAGGTGGTGGTTCCCGCGGCGTTGGTGAGCTCGAGATAGTAGGCCACCCGGTCAAAGCCAGCGGGCGCCGCGGTGGCCGCGTTGTTGATGGCATAGGGCACGGCGGTCGCGCCTTGGAACGCGCCGTTCACCGGGATGGCCAGTTCATAGGCCAGGTTGTAGCCGGCCGCCTCGGGCACGTTGCTGAAGACATCGGCCCGCACGGCACTGGTCGCGATCAGGCAAAGACAGGCCCCACCGACGAGCCGGAGCCAGCGACGGAGTCCGCATTCCGTGGCGGTCGTCTGAGAATGGGGGCAAACGCCCATCGCGCGGGTTGGGAAGCTCGGGTGATTCATCGATGGTTTTCCGTGCAAATCATCCACGAAGAATGCCTTGTCACGAAAATTTCTGAAGGAAATCGGCTTCGTGCTCCCTTGACCGGGGTCCACGCGCCGGTGGCTAGGCGGAAGCACCTGCCTCAGGCACCGAAGAAGTGCTCCAGCGCCTCCACACAGCCTTCGCTGTAGCCGTGCTGGCAGGCGTGTCCGCCATTTGAGACCACGTGTTCGCGGATGTCGGCGACGGCGTTGCCGGGGCAGGCGAACATCGCGGCGACGGCGGGGTGGAGCATCTCGAAGTCGTTGTGGCTGTCGCCGATGGCGAAGGTGTGGGCGGGCACCAGGCCGAAATGGCGGGCGACTTCCGACAAACTACTACCTTTCTGGTAGTTCTTGTGGCCGAAGCGCAGCCAGATCGAGTTCCGCTGCCAGCCGAGCATCGGGACCGAGGCGGCGAGTGCTTCCACCCGGCCGATGATCCAAGCCATTTCCTGCTCGGTGCGGGCGATCAGGCCGGCGGGGTCGCCGGGCTGGTCGATCCAGGTCGCGCCGGTGTGCTCCTCCACCTCGTGGCGGATGGTGTCGAGCGTGCCGCGGACTTCTTTGAAAAATCGCGTTTGCTCCTTTTCGCAGTCATGGTTCCACGGCTGGTGGGCGGTCCAGCGGCCGACATGGTTCGGTAGCCAGATCTCGCGTTCGCGGGCGACGACCCAGTCGGGGGCAAAGGGGAAGCGGCTCTCGACGAGGCCTTCGACGACGTGGGCGATCGAGCGGCCGGTGTTGATGCCCCAAAGCGCGCCTTTTTCACGGCGGAGGCGTTCGAGGGTCTCGAACAGGCGAGGGCTCACCGGGTCCTCCTCGGCGGGGTTGTGCAGGGTGCCGTCGAAATCAAAGGACAGGATGTGTCCCGGCAGGGCGAGTGGATCGAGCGGCTTCACGGGCCGGGCATAGCGGACCTGTGGCGGGGGTCAAGCGATGCGTCACTCGACCGGCTCGGCGCGCAAGGGCGGCTCCGCCACCTCGCCAGCGCGGGGCGGTTCTTCCAGCGGCAGCGCTCGTGGTGCCGGTTCCTCGACGGGAATGGCCTTTGGCGCGGGTTCCGGCACGGGATTGGCACGGGGCGCAGGTGGTTCGTCGATCGGCAGCGCGCGCATCGGCTTGACCAGCACCGGTTCCGCCTTCGGTGGGACTTCTTCCACGGGTGGCGGAACGTTGGGCTTCACCAGCACCGCTTCTTCCGCAGGCGGGGAATCGGCGCGCATCCGGATTTCGACGCGCCGGTTCGGCGCCTGCTCGTCGACCGTGCCGGCCAGCACCATCGGCTTGGATTCTCCAAATCCGCGGGTCGCGATCTTGTCAGCCTTCAGGCGAAGCGTGCCGGTGAGATACTCCTTCACCGCGGCGGAGCGGCGCTTGGAGAGTTCGAGATTGAAGGCATCCGCGCCGAAGAGGTCGGAGTGACCTTCGATCCAGCAGTAGAGGTTGGGATTCCGGCTGATGATCAATGCCAGCTTCATCATGCCGACCCGCGCGCTCTCGCGCAGCTCGGCACTGTTGTATTCAAAGAGCAGGTCGCTCGGCAGCATCGTTTTCTTGCCGATCAACACGTCGGCGGAAAGCCCCACCATGTCGTCGAGGGTGACCATGCCGTCCAGCGTACCGGCTTCGACCAGCCCGCCCGCTCCCTTTTTCAGGAGGTCTTCCGCGAAGCGGTCGAGGTTGGTGTCGTCGGCCATGACCGCTCCGGGATCGACGATCGTCTGCGCTTCGGCGGCCAGCGGCAGGGGTTCTTCGGTGCGGCCGATGTCCGGCAAGGCGGTGTCGAGATCGAAACCCGCCGCCGGATCGATCTGGATCCCAGCCGGATCGCCTTCGATGGCGGGATTGTTGAGTTTGATCGCGAATACCGGGTCGTTGATGTCCGGCCGGAGGTCGAGCTCGGTGTTCTCCGGCAGTTTCGCGAGGACATCGATTTCCTCGAGTAAAGTGGCGGCGTCCGGCGGCGGCGGTTCCACCTCGTCGTCCGGCGTCTGCATCTCGTAGTCCGGCTGCATCACCTCGACCTGCTCGACGTTGATCGCTGCGGTCTGCAATTCCTCGAACTCGCTGAAGCCGAGCGCGATCTTGATGTGGCCGAGCGCGAAGAAGGCCGCGACATGCAGGATCACGGCGACGAAAAACGCCACCGCCGACCACCAGCCGAGGTTGTCGGGTCCTGGCAAGCGCAGCGGAGTCGATTCGCGCATCTCGCGCCATGAATAGCCGTCGTCCACGGCGGCACTATACGCGGCATCCGGGCTGTGACAATCACAGGGTTGGGGGCGGCAGGGCCAGGGCTCCTCCATCAGAGATCCATCCGCGACCTGAATCATCCTGCCTTTCAAGCACACCGCTTTCGGATTGCCACTTCCATCGGGAGGGAAAAATTGTACAAATGAAAAAAGGTGATAGAGTGAGGTGGATTCTGCTTTCGGGACTGATGCTCGCAATGCATCCGGTGCCGGCGTGCGCCGATGAGGACCCCAAGGCCGAGTATGAAGAGAGGCTGGCCAAGCTCGATTTGGCGGCGGGTCCGGAGGGGCACAAGAACCTGGCTTCCTGGTGCCGGAGGAATTACCCGTCGAAATACGGCTACCACCAGCGGGAATACAACAAGCATGTCTTCGCGGGCCTGGAAGCGAAGCTCCCTGCGAAACCGGCCGCAGCCAGCTATCAGGAACTGCGGGAGGCGGCCGCGAAGCTGGAATTGCCCGACCAAGAGAAGAAATACCTCGGCCTGTGGGCGGAGTTGAAGTTCGCCGAGCACCAGAAGCGCTTGAAGCCCGACGATCTGGCGATGATGAAGCAATTGTTCAAGTGGTGCGAGGACCAGAAGGTGACGTTCATCGGTCCGGCGACCCAGCTCGGGGAGTCGATCCTCGAATTGGAACCGGCCTACCTTCCGGTGCGCCATGCGCTGGGCCACGTCGAATGGGAGGGTGGCTGGATGGCCCGGGAGAAGCTGATCAACGAAACGATCAACATCCGCTCGGTGCAGGACCGGATCAAGGCGCACCGTGCGCTGGCGGAAGGTCGCAACAAGATCGAGCGGGACTACCCGGCGCGGCCGTTCGATGGGATGGACGAGCTCGGCAGCATGTATGCGTTCCGTCCGCGGAAGAGTCCGGATGCCTTGTTCTATGTCAGCGCGCCCGGCTATTCGCCGCGCAAGGCCAACGCCCTGGTGCTTTCGCTCCATGGCGGCGGCTCCGGCGGGTTCGAGAAGGCGGACGAATACGCCAAGATCGCTCTCGGCGAATGGACGAAGCAGGAAGGCTACGTGGCGGTTTCGCCGGTGGCGACCAACCACAACGTCAATTCATGGGGCACCACCTCCAATGTCCTCGAGATCCTCGATGCGCTGGAGGAAGTCTGCGAGCGCTTCCACATCGACCGCAAGCGCATCTACGTGACCGGCCAATCGATGGGCGGCGGTGGAACGACCCTGTGGTATCTCTGTTTCCCGGAGTTTGCCGCCGCCTCCTGCGGCAGGGCTGGCTGGTTCCACCACGTCAAGCGCCAGGAGGACCTGCTCGGCAAACCGATGCTGATCATCCAGGGTGCGAAGGACGAGCCCGACCGCCTCGATTCGAGGCTGAAATTCATCAAAACCGCCGAGGCCTGCGGCGGCAAGCTGGAGGTCCTGGTTCATAACAACATCGATCACTTCATTCCCCAAACGGTGGTGTTCGAGGCGATGTTGCCCTACTTCGAAAAGCATCAGAACGACATCGAGCCGGACTTCGACGTCATCCGCGCCGCCGCGAAGTCGTGGATCACCTGGAACGGACCGAAATGAATGGGGAATAGAACTCTATTTCCGCCGCAAGCCGAAGCGCGGGTTCCGGCGATCATGCCGCAGCGTCATAATCCGAACGCCATCGAGTTCTTCATAGAACAACAAGTGATAGGGGAATTTCTCGAGAGGCGCGCGTCGCCAACCGCTCGGGTCGAAATGGAAACGCTCGGGGTGCGCATCCACCAGGAAGCAGATTTGTTCGAACTTCGTCCAGAAATCGTCGCCCAGCGAATCGCTGATCGAGTCATAGTGGCGAATCGCGATGGCCACGTCGCGCCGGACCTGTGGGTGAAACCTCGGCATCAGTGGCCCCGGTCGGAAGCAACTCCCTTGCGCAACTCATCCATGGAAATGGATCCGACTTCGCGCGATTTCATCTGACGGACCCTCTCGGCTACTTCCTCGTCGGAAACGTCGTAATCAGGGTCGGGCAGCGAATGGAGAAGAAAACTTGCCAGCGAGGCTCTTTGCTCGACAGGCAGCGCGGCGACTTGCTCCTTGAATTCTGCGAGGTTTGCCATGGAGGGAATCTACCAAGGTTGCAGGCACGGCGAAAGGAGGATTTCCGACCCCGATCGTTGAGATCTCCGCCCGGCCTTGCCTTTGCGTCGCGGGTTGCTAAACGACCGGCGTGAAAGCTGCTTCCCTTCTTCCCGTCAGGTTGTTTTCGTTTGCTGTCATGATCGCGAGCGTTCATGGAATCGGACGGGCCGAGCTGGTTCCCTTGGACCTGCGGAGCGACGGGCTCGGCGGGCAGCCGGTCGCCTCGTCGCAGCCGCGGCTGTCGTGGCGGGTGGAGTCGGAGAAGCGGGCGCAATCCCAGTCGGCCTGGCAAATTCTCGTGGCTGGCAGCGCGGAGATCCTCGCCAAGGACCAGGGCGATCTCTGGGACTCCGGCAAGCAGGCCACCGCGCGCTCGCCCTCCGCCGGCTATGGCGGGAAGCGGCTGGAACCGGGGAAGGTCTATCATTGGAAAATCCGCTGCTGGGATGCGGCGGGCCAGCCATCGGCCTGGAGCGCAGCGGCAGTGCTGGAGATCGCGCCGGTGACGCCCGCCGACTGGTCGGGCGCCCGGTGGATCGATGACGGCCGCGAACAGCCGGCCAAGGACGAGGATTTCTACCAGCCCGATCCCGCGCCCTTGCTGCGGCAGGAATTCACGCTGGCGAAGCCGGTGCTGCGGGCGCGGCTGCATGTCGCGGGCGTGGGCTACGTGCTGACCAGCCTCAACGGCCGGCGGCTCGCCGACCAGGCGCTCGACCCGCCGTGGACCGCCTTTGACAAGCGGATCCTCTTCCGCACCCACGATGTGACCGGGGCCCTGACGGAAGGCGCGAATTGCCTCGGCATCTCCCTCGGCAACGGCTGGTTCAATCCGCTGCCGCTGCGGATGTGGGGTGGCCGCAACATCCGTGAAGCGCTTGTCAACGGCCGGCCGCGGGCGATCGCCTGCCTCGTGGTCGAGCATCCCGACGGCACACGCACCACCATCACCACCGGCCCGGGTTGGAAGGTCGCGCAGGGTCCGACTGTTAGAAACAGCGTCTTCCTCGGCGAGGAGCGCGATGCCCGGCTGCAGATCCCCGGCTGGGACAAGCCCGGCTTCGACGCCTCCGCCTGGAAAGCAGTCCGCGTCAGCGAGGCACCGCTGGAACCACTGAAGCCGATCCTCGACATGCCGCCGGTGCGCGCGACCGAAACGATCCGGCCGGTGGCGGTCACCACGCCGGCCAAGGGCGTGTTCATCGTGGACTTCGGGACGAATTTCACCGGCATCCCGGAGATCGACCGCGAGGTCCCGGCGGGGGACCGGATCGTCCTGCGCTACGGCGAGATCCTGAATCCCGACGGCACGCTCAACCCGCTGACCAGCGTCTGCGGTCAGATCAAGGGCATGCGCAAAAACAAAGAAGGCGTGGAGAGCCCGATCGGCGGACCCGGTGCGCCGGCCATCGCGTGGCAGCAGGATATTTACACCTCGGGCGGCGGCAAGGAGACCTATCGCCCGGACTTCACCTTCCATGCGTTCCGCTACATGGAGGTCACCGGTTTGTTAGAAGCACCGGAGTTGGATGGCATCCGCGGCATCCGGCTGCATTCGGAGCTGCCCGATGCCGGGTCTTTCTCCTGCTCGAACGAGCTCTTCAACCGGATCCAGAAGATCACCCGGAATACCTTCCGCAACAACGTCGTCAGCGTGCAGTCCGATTGCCCGCATCGCGAGCGATTCGGCTACGGTGGCGACATCGCGGTGACCAGCGAGGCGTATCTGATGAACTTCGACATGGCCGGCTTCTATGCCAAGACCGTGCGCGACTGGGCGGACGGCGCGCTCCCGGACGGGAACTTCACCGACACCTCGCCCTTCGTCGGCGTGCAATACTGCGGTGTCGGCTGGGCGATGGCGCATCCGCTGGTGTTGGAGCAGCTCTATCAGCACTACGGCAACAAGGCGCTGGTCGCGGAGCAGCTCCCCGCGGCGATCCGTTGGTTCGATCTGGAAGCATCCAAGCGGAAGGACGGTCTCGTGACCTACGGCCTGGGTGACCACGAGGCCTTGAAAAGGATCGCCGGTCCGGTGCTGACCACGCCGATGTTCATCGACACCGCTCGGCGGATGGCGCGGCTCGCGCGCGTCGTCGGCGGCGAAAACGATGCGCTGCGCTTCGAGCAAATGGCGGACGAGTCCAACGCCGCCTGGGTGAAGGCGTTTCTTGATGCGAAGACCGGCAAGGTCGGCGGGGGATCGCAATCGGAGCAAGTGATGGCGCTCGGTTTCGGCGTCGTGCCGGAAGCCGCGCGCCAGGCGGTGTTCGACAAGCTGGTCGCGGATCTCAAAGCGCCGCCGCATGGTCCTTCCCTCAGCACCGGCATCTTCGGCACGCGCTTCCTATTGGAAGAACTCACGCGCCGCGGCCGGCACGATCTCGCCGTCGCGCTGGCGGATCGCAAGACCTTCCCGTCATGGGGCTGGATGCTGGAGAATGGCGCGACGACGCTGTGGGAGACCTGGAAGGAGAGCGACAACACCTTCTCGCACAACCACCCGATGTTCGGCTCGATCTCGGCCTGGTTCATCCGCCATCTCGGCGGCATCCAGGCGGCGGACGATGCCGTCGGCTTCGACCGCATCGTCATCCGCCCGCAGACGGGCCACGGCTTGGAATGGGTGAAGTCGTCGCACCGCAGCGTGCGCGGGATGATCGAGTCGAATTGGAAAACCGCCGCAGGGGTGAAGGAATTCGAGATCGTCATCCCGCCGGACAGCGAGGCGACGGTCGAACTGCCGGTGGCGAAAGGCGAAATCGTCACGGAGTCCGGCAAGCCGCTGGCGCAAGCGCCGGGCGTGGCGTTGCGGAAGGGGGCGGTTCACCGGATGGATGTGGCGAGCGGGCGGTATCGCTTTGAGATCCGCGCGAGGTAGGGACGACGCGCCCCCACCTTCGCCAAGGCTACGGTGGGCAGGCTCGCTCGTCCGCTAAGCCACGGGGGAAGCCGGCTCCTGCCGTGGGGATGAAGCGGGCCGTCGGGGACCGTTCCCTTCTTCGCTGAAGTTACGAAGGGCAGGCCGGTCGGCCGAGGGCGTCCGACCCTACCGCCGGTGCGACCCCATTCATGCATTATCGCATGGTCTTCCCCTACGTGCGTTGCGGCTCCCGCGCGCCGATGCTCGCCCTGTCCGTGCGGGAGCGGGCGCAATTTCAAGAAGTGCTGCTGGCGGCAATCCCCGGGATGCAACGGACAGAGGGGAATCAGGGTTAGCAAATTCAGAATTCAAGGACTGACCCCCGAGGCTGAAATTCAGAATTCAAGGACTGACCCCCGAGGCTGACCCCCGAGGACGACCGGCTCACCCGCATGACCAACCGCGACGACCTCGGGGCACTCCTCCCGTCCCGCTGGCAAGCGGCCACCGTCACGGAGGCTGCCCGCTGCGCCTGACCGGCCGGATGCGAGAGAAAGCATGCACAGGTCTGTATGCTACCCATGCTCCTAGCAGACTGAGGCCGCCGGTGGAGCGCTTACCGCACAGCCAGGCGATGAAGGTCTGATAAAAGACGCCGTGGTGCTTGGAGAATGCCAGGGCGCTCTGGCCGCCGCGGTCGAAGGCGTCCAGCAAGGTCTGGCGCTGCCCCGGCGAGTAGCGGAGCCGTAAGCGCTCAATCGACGGGCACTAGCCGTCTCGCCGCATCACCAGCATACATACCTGTGTATGCAACTGACATCATCCGCACCGGCCCCGGACTCCCCGATCATTCGCACCGGCAGCGA
>NEUO01000119.1 GCA_002304315.1 Verrucomicrobiia bacterium Tous-C4TDCM | reverse complement strand
GCCGGACCTTCCCAGCGCGGGAGAGCAGCCCGTCCTTGCCAAGGAGATCGGATTCGCCTATCAGATGTCTGTCAGCCAGACCGACGGAATTCTAACATTCTAACGGAAAGAAAAATTCCCCCAATCATATTAGAACGGAGATTTGGAATGATATTTTAATTCCCAACAGTGATATTATCTCGGACGCGGGAACCCGCTACATGGTGTTCCCTCCGACGACTCATCCCGTACGGCTCTACCTCATCGACACCGGGATCGCCCACCAGTCTGAGTGGTTTTCCCGCAATCCGAAACTTCAGTTCGGACCTTCATACGCACCCCTCCCCACCTCAACTGCCACGCTTCACGGAACGAGGATGCTAGATATCATCGCCGGCCCGGAAAGCGGTGCGGTCGCCGGCACGCCGATCGAGGTGATCAGCATGAACATCTATGCCGCCGATGGACTTTCAACAACCGTCGGTGCCGTTGCGGACGCCGTTTTCGAGGCGGTCGACCTCGAGGACCAGACGGGCAACCCGGCGATCCCGGCAGTCATCTGCCTGGCCAGCGGATCCCCGGTCCTTGAGACCAGCGCGATCCTCGAACGCGCCATCGATAGCGCGGTGGAGGCGGGCATCCCGGTCCTGGTTTCCGCCGGGAATTCCGGGCAGAACGCCTCAAGTTTCATCCCCTCGAAATACGGTAGTAAAGACGGTGTCATCTGCGTCGGTGCCTACGGAAGAACCCTTCAGCCCCTCCCGATGTCGAATGTCGGTCCGGCCGTCGATCTGGTGGCGCCGGGCGAAAGCGTCAAGACCCTCGCCCTCCCACTGCCAGCCCGCGGCGGCTTCCAGGGAATGACGGGGACGAGCCCGGCGACCGCCATTGCCACCGCCGCTGCGATCTACCAGCTCTCGAAGAATCCCCAACTGAGCCCGGCCGAATTGGAAGAAATCCTTGGCACCTCGGTCGCGCCTCCCGCACCGAAGATCCTGGACCACGGCATTACCATGATCGGCGTCGAGAAGTTCTTCGATGTCTCGTTTGTCTCCTGCCAACTGCTGGTCGGCAATGCCGCCGGCGGTTTCTCCGCCCACTCGGGTCAAACCGTCGGGTTCGAATGGAGTCAGGATCTTGTCAACTGGGACGCCGCTCGCTTCACCGATCTCGGCCCACCGGTCGAAGTCTCCGGCGGCTGGCGTTATACTGCCCGATCCAAGATGCCGGTCCTTTCCAGCATCCGCCTCGCCGACCTGACTGCGCAAGAGGGGTGGTCGCGGCTGATCACTTCGGTCCGCATCCATGATGTCACGGTCAACCTTCCGCGCGCTCCCTACCAGTTGCCGCTCCAAGCCGCCGAACTCCAGCAGGATCTCCGGGGCGCCGGCTTCCCCGGTGCGATCGTCGAAAGCCCTGGCGCGGGTTACCGGATTCATGTCCCGGAAGTGCTCTACACGACCCCCAACCCCGGTTCCTGGATCGCCTGGCCGCCTTCCTTTGCGGGCTACGATCCCTTGAGCGGCGAGCCAATGATTTCCTCCGATCGGCTTCAAAAGCACCTACCACCTGCCGGACGGCACCCCGGTCGATCCGCCCGTGCAGATAGCGAGACTGCGGACCAGCGAACCCTGATCCGAGCTGGGGGCCGGACCTGCTTCTTGCCCCCTCACATCTCGAGCATCAAGCGCGTCGGATTCTCGATGCAGTCCTTGATGCGGATCAGGAAGGTCACGGCTTCCTTGCCGTCGACGAGGCGGTGGTCGTAGCTGAGCGCCAGATACATCATCGGGCGGATGACCACCTGGTTGTTCACCGCGACCGGGCGCTGCTGAATGGTATGCATGCCGAGGATGCCGCTCTGGGGCGGGTTGAGGATCGGCGTGCTGAGCAGCGAGCCGTAGGTGCCGCCGTTGGAAATGGTGAAGACGCCGCCTTGCAGGTCCTCGATGGCGATCTTGCCGTCCTTCGACTTCTTGGCGTAGTCGAGGATGTCCTGTTCGATCCGGGCGAAGCTTTTCTGGTCGGCATCGCGGATGACCGGGACGATCAGGCCCTTCTCGGTGCCGATGGCGACGCCGATGTCGTAGAAGTGGTTCTCGACGATGTCCTGGCCGTCGATCATCCCGTTGACCTGGGGCACGTCCTTGAGCGCCTGGACCACCGCTTTCACGAAAAAGGACATGAAGCCGAGCTTCACGCCGTGCTTTTTCATGAACTCCTCCTGGACCGCCTTGCGCAGGTCCATCACGGCGGACATGTCCGCTTCGTTGAAAGTGGTGAGGATCGCCGCGGTCTGCTGGGCGTTGACGAGGTGCGTCGCGATCTTGCGGCGCATCATGCTCATCTTCTTGCGGGTCGTGCGGCCGTCGGAGGAAGAAGATGGCGGATGGGAGATGGTGGATGGTGGATTTGCGGGAGGCAGTTCGAAGGTGCGGGGCTTCGGAGCCTCGACGGGGGCCGGGGCGGCGGCAGGTGCCGGGGTCTTGGGAACGGCGGCGGTCGCGGGGGCCGGGGTTGGGCTGCCGGTCTGAGGACCGGCGGTCCCGGGGGCCCCGGCGGTGATGCGGGCGATCAGGGTGCCGATGCCGACTTCGTTGCCTTCGGAAACGAGGATCTGGAGGGTGCCGGCGACTTCAGCTTCAAGTTCGCTGGAGACCTTGTCGGTTTCGAGGGTGACCAGGACCTCACCCTTGGCGACCGCGGCTCCGTCACCCTTGTGCCAGCGGGCGACGTTCGCGGAAGTGATGGACTCGCCGGCGGCGGGGACTTTCACGTCGAAGACCTGGCCGGAGGCGGGGGCAGCGGCGGCGGGGGACGGAGCGGCAGCAGGAACCGCGGCAGGAGACGGGCTGCCGTTCTGAGGACCGGCGCTCCCGGCGGCGCTTTCGTCGAGCTTGGCGATCACCGTGCCGATGGCCACTTCCTCGCCTTCGCCGACCACGATGTGCAGGATCCCGTCGGCGGGCGATTCCAGTTCGGTGGATACCTTGTCGGTTTCCAGGGTCACGAGGACTTCGCCCTTGCGGACGCTTTCGCCTTCCGCCTTGTGCCAGCGGGCGACATTGGCGGAGGTGATGGATTCACCGGCGGCGGGGACTTTGACTTCGAGGGACATGAGAAGGGACGTGTGAGAAGGGACTGGGATCGGAAGGATCGGGAAGCGGCGCTTGTTTTATCGGCCATCCACCCTCTTCCATCGGCGGATTCAGGCGACGGTGAACGCGGCGTCGATGAGCGCCTTTTGTTCGCGATAGTGCATCGCTTTCGATCCGGCGGCGGGGCTGGAGGCGCGACCGCGGCCGGCGTAGCGGACGCGGCGGTCGAGGACCTTTTCGAGGCGCGGGGCGATGTAGGACCAGGCGCCCATGTTGAGCGGCTCTTCCTGGCACCAGACGAACTTCGAGGCCGCCGGATACTGGCTGACCAGCGCTTCGACGAGTTCCTTGTGGAAAGGGTAGAGCTGCTCGATCCGCAGGATGGCGGTGTTGGTGATGCCCTTTTCCTGACGATACGCGGCGAGGTCGTAGTAGATCTTGCCGGTGCAGAAAACGATGCGGTTGACCTGCATCGGATCCTCGAAGTGGTGCGGATCCGGCAGGACTTCCTGGAAGCAGGAGCCTTCGAGGAAATCGGCCTCGGTCGAGACGGCTTCCGGCCGGGTCAGCAGGCTTTTGGGCGTCATCAGGACCAGCGGCTTGCGGAATCCGCGGAGCTTTTGGCGGCGCAGGGCGTGGAAATACTGGGCCGGCGTGGTGAAGTTACCGACGACCATATTCTTCTCCGCGCAGAGCTGGAGGAAGCGCTCCAGGCGGGCGCTCGAGTGCTCCGGGCCCATGCCTTCGTAGCCGTGGGGAAGGAGCAGCACGAGGTCGGAGGGCGTCTGCCACTTCGATTCGGCGGAGGAAATGAACTGGTCGATGATGACCTGCGCACCGTTGGAGAAATCACCGAACTGGGCTTCCCACATGGTCAGCATCTTCGGCGCGCCGATCGAGTAGCCGTAGTCGAAGCCGAGCACCGCGAACTCCGAGAGAAAGGAGTTGTAAACGCAGAATTTCGCCTGCGAGGGGCTGACGTGCTCCAGTGGAATGTAGCGCGCGCGCGTTTCGGAATCGTAGAACACCGCGTGGCGTTGCGAAAAGGTGCCGCGGCGGCAATCCTGGCCGGACAGGCGGACCTGATGGCCTTCAGTCACCAGCGCTCCCCATGCCAGCGACTCCGCAAAGGCCCAGTCGATCGGACCGCCGTTCTGGAGGGCTTCCTCACGACGCGGGATGAAGCGCTTGGCCAGCGTGGGATGCAGGTTGAAGCCGTCCGGCACGGTGGTCAGCACCTTGCCGACGTGTTGCATGAGATCCCGCGAGATGCCGGTCGGCACCGGTGCATGGTTGTATTCCGGCTGCGCGACGGCGGTCGAGCCGCTGAACACGCTGCGGTCGCCGGTGGCTTCCATTTCGAGCATCTTCGTGTGGCCGGCTTCGAAGCGGTCCCAAATTTCCTTCTCGATCCCGTCGGCCTGCTCCTGCGTCAGCTCGCCTTGTTCGACGAGCTGCTTCTTGTAAATCTGGCCGATGGTTTCGCGGTTCTGGATCAGACGGTAGATGTGCGGCTGGGTGAAAGCGGCCTGGTCGGTCTCGTTGTGGCCCTGGCGGCGGTAGCAGTACATGTCGATCACCACGTCGCGGCCGAAATGCTGGCGGAACTCGAGCGCGAACTGGGCGGCCCAGAAGAGTTCCATCGGGGCCTCGCCGTTCACGTGGAGGATCGGTGCCTCGACCATCTTCGCCACATCGGTCGCGTAGGCGGACGAGCGGGCGTCGGCCGGCATTGTGGTGAAGCCGATCTGGTTGTTGATGATCAGGTGGATCGTCCCGCCGGTGCGGTAGCCGGGGAGCTGGGAAAGATTGAGGCACTCCGCGACCGAACCCTGGCCGGCGAAGGCGGCGTCGCCGTGGAGCAGGATCGGCAGCACGCGCTTGCGGTCGGTGGCAACGCCGTCGTCGCCGAGGATGCGCTGGCGGGCGCGGGCCTTGCCCTGGACCACCGAATTCACGGCTTCGAGGTGGCTCGGGTTGGCGGCAAGGCTGACGCGGACCTTGCCGTCGGGCAATTCGCGGACGCTCTCGTAGCCGAGGTGGTATTTCACATCGCCATCGCCCGCCACAAGGTCGGGCTCATAGTTCGGCGTGAACTCGTAAAGAATGGTGGTCAACGACTTGCGGACGAAATTCGCGAGCACGTTGAGGCGACCGCGGTGGGACATGCCCATCTCGATCTCCAGCACCCCGGCGGACGGGCATTTCTCGAGGATGGCGTTGAGCAGCACCATCGCGCCTTCGCCGCCTTCCAGCGAGAAGCGCTTCTCACCGAGGAATTTCTTGCCGAGGAAATTTTCGAAGCTGTCCGCCTCGATCAGCCAGCCGAGCGCGCGAGCCTTGCGGTCGCCCGGATCGGCCTCGCGCAGCGCGTGGTCCTCGATCTTGCGGCGCACCCAGTTGCGGACCGTGGTGTTGTGGATATGGGTGAACTCGAAGCCGATGTAGCCGGAATAAGTGGCCTCCAGCGCGGTGACCATATCCCGCAGCTTCATTTTTGCGCCGTCGCGGAACAACGGGTTGGAAGCCTCCCGATCCAGATCGGCCTCGACCACCCCGTATTGGGAAACGTCGAGCCGCGGGTTGCGTTCGGGGCGCTCCGAGAGCGGGTTGATGTGCGCCTGGGTATGGCCCAGCGCCCGGAAATTGTACACGAGGCTGACCACCTTCCCGTAGAAATCCTGTGCGTCGGCCGGCGGAGTCCCCGCGACGGAAGCCGGGGCGGCCGGGGATTCCCCTGAGCGCGGCTTGAGCTGGGCCACTCCCAGCTCGAAGCCTTCGAAAAAGGCCGACCACGTGGGATCGACCGAGCGGGAATCCGCGCACCACAGCGCGTATTGTTCCTCGAGCAAGTCCGCATTAAAGCGGGCGGAAACCGACGATTTCATGAGCGGTAGGTTCGGGTGACGGCAGGTGGTTTGGGGAAATTCCCGCTTGGCCCCCTGCGCGCAGCGCTTAGGTATGAGGCCGCCCCAGACGCGTCAACGCACAAGGCCGGTTTTTACGGGGAAATCCGGCGTCTATCCCTTTTCCATGATCCAAGTCCGCGAACTCACCAAAAGCTTCGCCCGCCACACCGCGGTGCGCGGGATCGACTTCAGCGTTGATCGCGGCGAGATCGTCGGCTTCCTGGGACCGAACGGCGCCGGCAAGACGACCACCCTGCGCATGCTCACCGGCTACCTGCCGCCGACTTCCGGCAGCGCCCGGGTCGCCGGGTTCGATATCTTCCGCCAGTCGCTCGAAGCCCGCCGCTGCATCGGCTACATGCCGGAAAACGTCCCGCTCTACGACGACATGCGGGTCCGCGAGTATTTGAAATACCGCGCGTCCCTCAAGGGCCTCTCGAACCGCGACGGCCGCCGCCGGGTCAACGAGGTGATCGACATCTGCGGCCTCGGCTGGGCCCGCCGGAAAATGATCAAAGTCCTCTCCAAAGGCTACCGCCAGCGCGTCGGGCTGGCCGACGCCTTGGTCCACGAGCCCCAGCTCCTGATCCTGGACGAACCCACCAACGGACTGGATCCCAACCAGATCCGCCAGATCCGCGACCTGATCAAGCATCTGTCGGAAAAGCACACGATCCTCCTTTCCACCCACATCCTGCACGAGGTCGAAATGACCTGCGGCCGGGTGATCATCATCGATGGCGGAGTCATCAAGGCCCAGGACACCCCGCAAAACCTGGTCGCGGGGATGCGCGCCGCCGGCCGGATCCACGCCGAGATTTCCGGCGATCCGGAAGTGATCGCGCCCGCCCTCCAGCGGCTCGATCACGTCAAACGCGTCACCCCGCAGCCGCTAGCCGACGGCTGGGTCCACTACGAAATCCTCGTCGACTCCGGGGTCGATGCCCGTGAACGGATCCATGAACTGATCGCCCAATACGGCTGGCCGCTGCGCAGCCTCCACCGCAAGGACGCGACGCTGGAAGACGTGTTCGTCGAGCTGACGCGGCGGGATTGAGCTTGGTGCTCCGCGGAACCGGTTCGTGTAGTGGACCGCGGACTTTAGTCCGCTCGAAATCCACCAACCGTCCAAGCGGACTAAAAATCCGCGGTCCACTACCCACCCAGCCCATTCCAGCCTGCAGGCGAGAACGCCACGCCTTCCCCCGTAACACCCGCCACCATGAGAGCCGCCCGATCCCTCGCCCTCCTCCCGCTGCTCGCCGCCCCTCTCGCCGCGGCCCCGGAGAGCCATCCTTGTCAAAACGGCCTCGTCCGCTCGCTGGTCGCCCGCGAGCCGATGTTCCGCAACCCGGTCGCCGTGGCGGTCGATGTCGACGGCACGATCTACGTCACCGAGACCACCCGCCGCAAGCAGGCCGACCTCGACATCCGCGAAGTCATGAACTGGGTCGTCGAGGATCTCTCCCACACCTCCGTCGAGGACAAGCGCCGCTTCTTCCGCGAAAACATCACCACCGAGCGCTTCAAGAAGCACCCCTCGCTCAAGGACCACGACAAGAACGGCCGCATCGACTGGCAAGACCTCACCGTCCACAGCGAGAAAATCCACCGCCTGGTCGACACCGACGGCGATGGCATGGCGGACCGCTCCACCGTGTTCGCCGAGGGCTTCAACACCGAGGTCACCGGAATCGCCGCCGGCGTGATGGCCTACCGCGGCGACGTCTATGCCACCATCGCGCCCGACCTTTGGAAGCTCCGCGACACCGATGGCGACGGCGTGGCCGACCAGCGCAAATCCCTGGTCACCGGCTTCGGCGTCCACATCAACTACGCCGGCCACGACATGCACGGCCTGACCTTCGGGCCCGACGGCAAGGTGTATTGGACCATCGGCGACAAGGGCACCAACGTCACCGCCAACGGTGTCCAGTGGCTCTACCCCCACGAAGGTGCCCTGCTCCGCTACAATCCCGACGGCACCGAATTCGAAGTCTTCGCCCGCGGCCTGCGCAACGTCCAACAGATCGCCTTCGACGACTACGGCAACATCTTCGGCGTCGATAATGACTCCGACCAAAAGGGCGAGAAAGAGCGCCTCCTTTTCATCCCCGAAGGCTCCGACCACGGCTGGCGCGCCTACTACCAATATCGTGGTGCGAAGTACAACCCGTGGATGGCCGAGCGCATCGCCTTCCCCGACGGCGACGACCGGCCCGCCTCCATCCTCCCGCCGCTCGCCCTCTACCACGACGGCCCCAGCGGCTTCGCCTACAATCCCGGGACCGCCCTCAACGACTTCTACCGCGGCCACTTCTTCCTCACCCAGTTCCCGGCGGGAAAGATCAACGCCTTCAAAATGGAGCCCGACGGTGCCTCCTTCAAAATGACCGGCGACCACGGGATGGCCGGCGGCACGCCCTTCGTCGGCTGCAATTTCGGACCCGATGGCGCGCTCTACGTCGCCGACTGGCAGGGCGGGTATCCGCTGAAGGAAAAGGGGGCGGTTTGGAAGATCGACGACCCGAAGGAAAAAGGCAGCGCGGTGAGAAAGGAAGTCGCCGCCATGCTCAAGGAAGGCACCGCGAAAGTCGACGACGAAGAACTCATCCGACGTCTCGCCCACCCCGACCAGCGCGTCCGGCTCGATGCGCAATGGACCCTTGCGACCCGCTCCAAATTCTGGTCCTCAACCCCGTCGGGATACCTCGCCCGGGTTTTCAAAGCCGACTCTCTCATCGCAAAGGTCCATGCCCTCTGGTTTCTCTCGCAGATCAAGTCTTTCGGCGGGGCGCTCTTTGCGGAACTGGCCAAGGACCCGAACCCCGAACTCCGCGCCCAAGCCGCGAAATGGGCGGGCGAATGCGGTCCACCGGTGCCCGACCTCGCTCCCTTGCTCGCCGATCCTTCCGCCCGCGTCCGCTACCATGCCGCGATGGCGGTCGGTCGGCTTCGCGCAAACGTCCTTCTGCCCGCCGTGGTCCGGATGATCGAGGATAATGCCGGCCGCGATCCGATGCTCCGCCACGCCGGCCAATATGCGCTCCGCCGCGCCGGGGCCGGTCACCCGGATGAGCTCCGCGCGATTGCCGGATCGAAATCGGCGGTCGTCCGCCTCGCCGCCACCGTGGCGCTCCGCGACATCGTCCAGGACCATCTCCGGCAGATCCCCACCGGCGGGGCTGGCGCAGAGCGTCGCTTCCCCGAGCGCCACGCGGCCTTGCTGGAAAAGTTGCTCCTCGACCCCGAGCCCTCCGTGGTCTCGGAAGCCGCTCGCGCCGTTTGCGAAGACCCCGGCATCGGAAGCGCCTATCCGGCCCTGGCCGCCCTGTTGGAGAACAGCCCCGACGCCCGCGAATCCGCAGTCCGCCGATCGATCTCGACCAACCGCCGCCTCGGCGACGAGGCGTCCTTGACCCGCCTCGCGGTCTTCGCCGCCGATGCCACCCGCCCGCAGCCGCTCCGCATCGCCGCGCTCGAAGCCCTCGCCAGCGTAAAGTCCAACGAGCCGCTCGATGCCGTCGACGGTCACTACGCGCCGCTTAACCCGCTCGAATTCTCCCCTGCGTTCGCCACCCGGCTGGCCCTGCTTCTCGTTTCCGCCCCCGCGGACAAGGCCTTCTCGCGCCAAGCCGCCGCCGCCCTCGACGCCCTCGGCGTGAAGCAGGATGCCGCCGCTCTCACAAGCCAAGCGCTCGACCCGAAGCTCGATCCTCCTCTCCGCCTCTCCGCCCTCCGCCATTTGAAGGAAAGCGGAAACGCGAAGTGGACCGAAACCGCCCTCGCCCTTCTGAAGCAAGACCTCCCCGCCTTGCGTCCCGAAGTCGCCACGCTCCTCGCCGCAGACAAACCGGAAGCAGTGGTCGATTATCTCAAGAACACCGGCCTGACATCCAAAGACCTCCCCGAACGCCAAGCCTCTTTCCACCTGCTTGCCATCCTCAAGTCCCCGGCCGCGAAAGAACTGCTCGCACCCTATCTCGCATCGCTCAAAGACCCGGCCTGCCTCCTCGAAATCCTCGACGCCGCCCGGGTGCTCGCTCCGTCATCCGTCGCCTCCATCGAGTCCGCCCTCGCCGCCGAAAGCCCGCTCGGCAAGTGGTCCTACGCCCTCGAAGGAGGCAACGCCGACGCAGGGCGGAAGGTTTTCGCCGAAAACCTCGCCGCCAACTGCACCGCCTGCCACCGCATCGACGGCGAAGGCTCCAACGTCGGCCCGGCCCTCGCCAAGGTCGGCGCGAAAGGCCGCGAGCACCTGCTCGAATCCCTGGTTCTCCCGCAGGCCAAGGTCGCCGCCGGCTTCGGGCTGATGACCGCCACCCGCAAGGACGGCACGGTCGCCGCCGGGGCTTTCCTGGAAGAAAAGGACGGCAAGTTGGTCCTCTCCCAGCCCGATGGCTCGAAGCTGGGAATCCCGCTTGCCGACATCGCCTCCCGGACCGCCCCGGTCAGCACCATGCCGCCGATGGACGCCATCCTGAAGCCCGCCGAACTCCGCGACCTGGTCGAGTTCCTGTCGTCCCTGAAGTAGCCCCACCTTCACCGAAGCTCTTGGCCCGCGGCGGGATCCGTGCTAACAGGTACGCACCACAGCCTGACCGCCCATGGTGTCTTCCGCACTGATCCCACTGCTCCGTCCTTTCGCCGCCGTGTCGAGCCTCGCCCTCGCCTCCTGCGCGCTCGGCCCGCAAGGCCCGCCGCAAAAAGCCGAACATGTGATGTACGAATGGTACGACGACTACGGTCCCGGCGAGGTGAAGGTGAAGATTGCCCTCGGCGAGCAGCGCGCGACCTACACCCGCGGCGGCCGGGAAATCGGCTGGTCCTACGTGGCCACCGGCAAGGAAGGCCACGGCACGCCGTCGGGCACCTACCGGATCACCGAAAAGATCGTCGACAAGTATTCCAACCGCTACGGCTGGATCGAGGACGAGTGGGGCAATGTCACCAACGGCGACGCCAAGCCGAGCACCCCGGTCCCGGAGGGCGAGCGCTACATGCCCGCCCCGATGCCCTACCGGATGCGCCTGACTTCCTACGGGATCGGCATGCACGCCGGCGTCATCCCCAAGCCCGGCGAAGCCGCTTCCCACGGCTGCATCCGCCTGCCGAAGCCGCTCGCGCCGATCCTGTTCGAGGTGGTGAAAGAAGGCACGCCGGTGACCATCACGCACTAGCCGCGGGATCGGCGACATCGCGCCACGATCCGCCTCGCCAAAGGGCAGCCGCCATGCGAATGGATGCCCTGTCATGAGCGCTTTTCCTACTCCCCAGGGCTATCGCTCTGTCACGCCCTCCCTCACCGTCCGCGATCCCTTCGGCTACCGCTGGACCCTCGCAGCCCACGTCCGCGACGTCTCTCCGGAGGAAATGGAAGCAGCCGCCAAGGATTGGGCGGATAACAATTCCTGACCGATGGCCTTCGAAAGCGCGTTCGCCCAAGCCTTCCTCTACCTCGCCGCGGCGCTGGTCGCCATCGTCGTCGGCAAGCGCTTCGGGCTCGGCGCGGTGCTCGGCTACCTGATCGCCGGCGCGCTGATCGGCCCGTGGGGTCTCGGCTGGATCGGCCGCGAGGGCGAGCAGGTCACCCACTTCGCGGAGTTCGGCGTGGTCATAATGCTGTTCCTCGTCGGCCTGGAATTGGAACCGTCCCACCCTCGGCGTGCCCGCCGATGCCGCCCTTCGTGCCGCCACGCTCTACCGCCAGGCCGACGAGATCTTCGTGCGGCAAATCGCCAAGCACCGCCACGATCAGAAGACCTACCTCAATGCCGCCCGTGAATCGCAGCGGATTTTCGAAGCCGTGATGCGTGCGGAACTCCCGCCAAACCCCGCTGACGACAGCTTGCCCCCGCCGGTCGGCAAGCAGGACTGAACCCGGAAGCCGTGATCTGAGGCATCGTTTGGCGTCCTGCCCGTTTGCAGAAGGAAGCCGCAGGAATTCGTTCGCCGCCCGTCAGCGCCCGCCTTTCAGCAGCCCCGACTTGATCGCTTCCGCCCGTTTCAGCGCGTCATCGAGATCCGCCCCGAGGAAATTCGCGTGGCCCATTTTCCGCCGGCCGATCGCCCGCCGCTTGCCGTAGAGATGAAGGAAGGCGGAGCCGTCCGCGAACAGCGGTGTCCAGTCCGGGGCCACCTGCTCGTCCGGCCACAGGTCGCCGAGCAAGTTCAGCATCACCACCGGCGACAGCAGCCGCGGGGATCCCGCCGGCAGCCCGCAGATGACGCGCACCTGCTGCTCGAACTGCGAGGTCGCGCAGGCGTCCAGCGTGTGGTGGCCGGAGTTATGGGGTCGCGGGGCCATTTCATTGACCAGCAGCGAGCCATCGGGCAGGTGGAAAAACTCGACGCCCATGATGCCGCGGTAGTCGAGCGCCTCGGCCACCCGGCAAGCGATCACTTTCGCCTCCCCCGCCACCGCCGCGCTGACGCGGGCCGGGACGATCGAGAGGTCCAGGATGTGGTGGCGATGCCGGTTTTCCGCCGGGTCGTAGGCGACCACCGAGCCATCGGCGGAGCGCGCGACCATCACCGATAACTCGCGCTCGAAGGGAATGAAAGCTTCCAGCACCGCCCGGTCGGTCGCGAAGGCCGCCCACACCGCCGCCGGATCCTCGCCGCCGGTCAACTTGAGCTGGCCCTTGCCGTCGTAGCCGAAAGCCGCGGTCTTGAGCACCGCAGGCGTGCCGATTTCAAGAATCGCCGCCGCCAGTTCCTCCGCCGAGGCCACCACCGCGAAGGGCGCGTGGGGAATGCCGTGC
Organism: Verrucomicrobiia bacterium Tous-C4TDCM; assembly: GCA_002304315.1. Lineage (GTDB taxonomy): Bacteria > Verrucomicrobiota > Verrucomicrobiia > Verrucomicrobiales > Akkermansiaceae > Haloferula. The sequence goes on along the minus strand of NEUO01000119.1, from coordinate 3,360 downwards.
TGCTTGAGGAAAGCCTTCTCCCGTTCGCGGTGCTGGCAGATCGCCACCGCGTTCGGCGAAGGGTGCAGCGGGATCCTGGCGACCACCGCTTCCAAGGTTTCGCGCGGGATGTTCTCGAACTCCACGGTCGCGACCGCCGCCTTCGACACGAACTCTTCCAGCGCTTCGGCAGAGTCGAAGGGCGCGTCGATCGCCTCGTCCGCCACCACGATCGCCGGAGCTTCCAGCCCGCCGGTCCAGACCAGGGTTCGGTAGCCCATGCGACGGGCTTCCATGCAGAACATGCGGCCGAGCTGGCCGCCGCCGAGAATGCCGAGCACGGAGCCCGGGGAGATGATGGGAGTGGGAGTCACAAGGCGGAAGAAGAAGGGGAAACAACGAAATCGGCGAAACGAACGAAAGGAAGAGAATCCGGCTTCTTCATTTCGCGGGATTTCGTCCCTTTCGTTGTTCGAAAATCCGGATTCATCCGAAGTTCGGATCGACCAGTTCCGGCAGCACCGCCGCCTTCACCGTCTCGTTCTGCTGCTTGCGGAAAGCTTGCAGTTTTGCCAACAGCGCGGGGTCCTCGCCCGCCAGCATCGCCACTGCGAACAGCGCCGCATTGATCGCGCCGGCCTTGCCGATCGCGAAGGTCGCGGTCGGGATCCCGCCGGGCATCTGGACGATCGAAAGCAGCGAGTCCATGCCCTTGAGCGCATGGGATTCCACCGGCACGCCGAGCACCGGCAGGTCGGTGATCGCCGCCGTCATCCCCGGCAGGTGCGCGGCCCCGCCGGCCCCGCCGATGATGCATTTCAAGCCACGCCCGCGGGCTTCGGTGGCATAGCTGAAAAGCTTGTCCGGCGTGCGGTGGGCACTCACGACTTGCGCTTCCCACGCCACGCCGAAGTCCTCCAGCGTGCGTGCCGCGTGCTCCATCGTCGGCCAATCCGACGTGCTGCCCATGATGATCCCGACGAGGGGCGTTGCCATGCCCGAGAGACTCAAGACGGCAAGACCCGGGACGCAAGACCGGATTTCCCCGCGGGCTAACTCCGGGATCCGGGTTGCATCGGCTTCCCACCCCGCCGAAGCTCCATCCACCCGCCCCGCCCCGATGTGCACCGCCTACGAGATCGGCAGCAATGCCAGCCGCCAGGAAGCGCCCCAGCTCGCGGACCTGATCGCCGCGCTGGCCAAGCTCCCGCCGCGGCTGATCCGCCGCACCGATTCCGCCCCGGTGGTCACCGGCGACCTCGCATTGAAGGACATGCGCTGGGGCTTCCGCCGCCCGTGGAGCAACGCGATCAACAACGCCCGCGCCGACAAACTGGCCACCCCGATGTGGTCGGACGCCTTCGAACACCGCCGCTGCCTGATCCCCGCCAGCGCCTTTTACGAATGGTCCGGCCCCGATCGCCAAAAACGGACCCATCGCTTCACCCGCCCCGGCGGCGGGCTGCTGTGGATCGCGGGGCTGTGGGAACTCGATCCCGAGCCGGTGTTCTCGATGATTACCACCGAGCCGAACGCCCTGATGGAGCCGATCCACGACCGGATGCCTGCCGTCCTCGCCGACCACGAGATCGCGCCCTTCCTCGCCGGGGAGATGAGCCGCTTCGCCCCGCTGCCGGCGTCGCTCCAGGTCGCCGACGCCGTGAACCCGCTGAAGAAACCCCGGCCGCCCTCACCTCAGGGAGAGCTGTTCTAGCTCCGGAAAACTCCTTGCCTCCCTTTCATTCATCCATCATACATCCTTCGACTTATGAACTCTTCCTTCAATCCCTACGCCGTCGCCTCGGTTTCCGAAGCGCCGCTGGAGACCCGCACGGAATTCGTCCGGAAAACCTACACCCACCTCGCGGGCGCCATCGGTGTGTTCGCCGTGCTCGAATGGGTCCTGTTGCAGATCATCCCGCCGCAAGCCATCTTCAGCCTGCTACAATCCAGTCCCTACACCTGGCTGGTCGTGCTCGGTGCCTTCATGGGCGTCTCCTGGCTCGCCAACAAGTGGGCCTACGGCGGTGCCACCAAGACCATGCAATACGCCGGTCTCGGACTCTACGTTGTCGCGGAAGCCGTGATCTTCCTGCCGATGCTGATGATGGCCACGCTTTACGACCCCGCCGCGATCGGCAAGGCGGGTGTGGTCACCGGCTTCATGGTGCTCGGCCTGACCGCCATCGCCTTCACCACCAAGAAGGACTTCAGCTTCCTCGGCGGCATGCTGAAGATCGGTTTCCTGATCGCCCTCGGCGTGATCGTCGCCTCGATCTTCATGCCCGGCCTCGCCAGCGGCATGGGCCTGTGGTTCTCGCTGGTCATGATCCTGCTGGCTTCCGGCTCGATCCTCTACAACACCAGCCAGATCATGTTTCACTACGCGCCCGGCCAACACGTCGCCGCGTCGCTCTCGCTCTTCGCCAGCGTGGCCCTGCTGTTCTATTACGTCCTGCGCCTGTTCATGAATCGCAACTGATCGCGCCCCTTCTTCACAGGCCGGATGCCCCCGCGGCATCCGGCCTTTTTTCTTCCCGCCGCCATGGATCTCAACCGCGACCTCAAAAGCCCCGCCGCCCTGATCTCCAAGGGCTGGCTCTTTCTCCTGCTCGGCCTCGTCGCCGGCGGACTCCTTCTGGCGGAAGACTTCAGCCTCCGCCGCCTCGCCCTGCTGGCCATCGCCATCTGGGCCTTCTGCCGCTTCTATTACTTCCTCTTCTATGTCCTCGAACACTACGCCGGCCGGGAAAGGCCCTACGCCGGAGTGCTCGATGCCTTGAAATGGTCACTCGGCCGCAAGGACCGGGAACAGGGAGAATAGCGGGCAAACCGCGACCCCTCTTGATCCCGGAGGGATCGCAGCCCCGGTAGCCGGGGGTTGAGCAACGCGATACCCCCGGACACCCACACGAAACGGATTTGGCTCCCCAAAGGGGTGCCAGCAGCGTCCGCAGCCGCGATGACGTCCACCCCGGCTGCGATCCCTCCCGGGATCGAAAAACCTCAACGCGGTCGGCATCCGGGGAGGTCGCTTCGCTCGCTCCCCGGCTACCGGGGCTGGGATCCCTCCGGGATCGAAACGCCCTACCACCCCACCTCCCACACCGCGACGAACTCACGCGCGCTCGCCGGATCGTTCAAAATCACGCTGCCGCCTTGCAAACTTCCACCCCGAAACTCCGCGAGATCCTCTACCTTCGCCTTCCGCAAAATCCTCAGCCTCCCACTTCGGTTCGGCGCGGACTTCTTCATCAGCTCCAGCGCCACCCGGCCCATCGTCATCCGCACGTTGAGTTCGACGACCTGCTTCAACGCCAGCCTGCCGTCCGCCCCGCGATACACCATCGCATCCACCCCCAGCGGTCCGACAAATCCCGG
>NEUO01000118.1 GCA_002304315.1 Verrucomicrobiia bacterium Tous-C4TDCM | reverse complement strand
GCAGCGGGGCGAGCGAGCGGTCCTTGCCGGGGATGACGCCGGCAAAGTTGGTGAAGCGGATCCCGTCCCGCCGGTAAGGCAGGGCGAACGAGGTGCCGCGGTAGGGGCGGCAGCCGATCTCGGTCAGGCTGAGGGCGACGTAGCGCTCGGCGGTGGCGTGGCCGGGAGTGCCGACGACCCGGCCCTCGGGGCGGCAGAGTTCGTAGGTGGTGCTTTTGAGGAGTGCTGCAAGCGATGTGATGGTGTTCATGGTTCGTTCGGCGGCGAAAATTGCGCCTTACTATCAAAGAACGCGCGCCCGCACGTGAGAGGGAGTGGCCCGTGACCGGATCCAGGACATCGTTCAAATCCGCTTTCCCATCCGGCCGGCCCACCGCGCCGCTTCCCCCAGCTGGGCCGACTGGGAGGCCACAGTGGCCAGCACCGGCTTCAACTCGGCCAGGTAGATCCCCAGCAGCCTCAGGGCATCCTCGCCCATGTCCCGGCCGCCGAAGAGCTCCGCCGGTGCCGGCGAGAAATCCAGACCCGGTTGGACGCAGGCACTTTGCAAGTCGGTACCGATGTCGAAGCGGCTGAGGAAGAGCCGGCGGGAGTCGTTCCCGGCCGCCGCGTGCCCGTCAATCATCCAGGTCGGCGAGGTCGACGTATCGACGTGCAGCAGGTTCATGAGCTTCTTCTCCAGGGTCCACAGCTCGACGAGCTTCTCCTCCGGGATCTGCGCGAGCCGGAGAAAGACCACCGTGCGGAAGAACGAAAGGTAGGTAGCCGGGTAGCGGTTGCCGTGGCCGGGCGGCAGCTCGAAGCGCTTGATCCAGCCGAGCAGGTAAAGCCGGTCGCGCCCGAGTTCGGCAGCGATCTCCGCGAGGGTGGAGGTGGTGACGGGCGGAGCTGGGGGGCGGGGTGAGCGGGGCATGGAGAGTTGAATCCTCTACCACGATGATCGCCGGGCTGTCGAGGTTCTGACGGGATTTCGGCGACCTGAAGCCTGGGCCATGAGTATTGCCCCGGGCGGAGATTCTCCGGTGTCAGACGACCAAACCCTGAGAACGGGATCGGTCTGACGCGGTATTGATCAGTGCCGACGGTAGCGCGAGAATGCCTCCGGCCCAATTCGGCAACCCGCGGGGGTATACGGACGGTCCAAACGACGACTTCAATCCGGAGTTGGTCATCGAGCTTTAGCGAGCAGCCGAGCTGGACCGGCAAAAGGAGATCCACCCTGAGCGCATCCAGATCAGAATGCTGGTTTATCACAGCCAGCCCACCGGAACGGCGAATCAACACTATTCCCCGCCGGCTACCCGCTTCGCGAGTCGTTGGGCTTTCACATTGGTGGGATTGACGACCCAGTAATCGGCAGCTCCACCTTTCCACTCGGGAAGCTTGGGCTGGTGCACCTTGCGCCATTTGTCAGGCCGTGCCCAATAGCCCCGGGGCGGTCTTGGAACATCCAGCTTGGTGCAGATCCGGGCCAGCATGGAGCCCGAGATGCCGTAGTCGTTCGCAACATGGCAGGCCGGCGCCGACCACAGCTTGCCGTAGATTTCTTGGCGTGAGATGACCCGGCCGCCACGTCGCTTGATGGCGTGAGGAGGAATCACTGGAACCTTTACTCTACCCGATCCCACCTCACTGACCGGCAAGTGGACGCTCGCCGCAGCCTCCGGCTCGGGTAACATTCCTCCGCCCGCCCGCAACCTCCGGCGATTCCGTGCCTCTTGGGACGTGGGAATATCCAGGTAATCCGCAGGCCCGGGAATCCCCAGCCGCGACAAGATCCTGGCGTCATGGGAAATCACCAGTTCCCGCATTTTTGGCGTTCGCACGAGTTCCGCGAGGCCTGCTCGGGACTGGTCATCTGACACGGTGGCCGCCTTCGACAACACTTTGAAAACGTCCGCCTTCGAATCCCACCGGAAAACATCCCGACGGAACTGATGGATGCCATCCATGTCCTTCCACCGAAGACAAATTCCGAGTTCCATCAAGCGGAAGCAAAGGCCGACCAGACGCTCGCTCCGGTCCGGGTTCCGGCCCCATCCCCAGCCGATGGAACTCAAGAGCCCGCGTAGGAGCGCTTCTGACAGTGCGGGATTCTTCACGATGACCGAATCCGGATCCTTCGCGAGATTATAGACGATGGCAAAGTCGTCCCCCGGCCCCGAGGCCATGCACTCCAACAACTGGAACCACTCCCCTACCCCGGGCTTCAGTTTCAGCAGCTTCAGAAGTTCACCAGCCTTTTTCGCCTGGCGAAGACGTAGTGCGGGAAAGCCATCCCATTCTTCTTCCGGGTCTTCCCAGTAATCGTATTTCGGTGCCTTGGCGAAAGGATCCACTCCCGCCCATTTGAGAAGGCCTACTGCCCGGAGTCTCGATTCCTCGATGCAACGGCAGAGCGCCTGCACGGCGTCCCGCTTCAGTCCCGGGATTCGCTCCTTCTCTTCAATGTAGAACCGGATCAAGGGATGACTGCCAACATGGACGAAAGCCGCCGCCCAGCCATCGGGCTCGAGGATGTTCACACCCCTCGCCATGCCGATTCTAATGAGCTCAAGATCATGAAAAAGGCAGAGGTCGAGACCCGTAACGTGGTCCACCGGGCAACCGTGTTCCAGCAGGTAGCGCATCACGACGATGCTGTTGCGGATGTAGGCCGATGAGCCGAGCACTGAAACGGCCTCCTCCCGGTCCTGCCAGGCCCGCTCCCACAACACTTGGGTGAGGCTCAAGTTCGGGGCCGCCACGGCGTCTCCGAAGGCGGTCGTGTGCTTCTTCAACGGTCGAAGCGTGGGACGACCGCCGTCAATCCACTTGATGATTTCAAAGAGCATCCCGTGCTGGGCCATCCGGCGGAATTCAGCCCATTCCTCTTCGGAGCACCTTACGACCTCTGCATGCGCGATCACGTCAGGCGTGAAGCTACCAACAATCAAGAATCCGGGCAACGAAGGATGAGGCCGCCTCACTCCTCGGGAGAAGCAGTGAAGCCGGCGTAACTGAGCGACGAGTCGAACGCGAGCGACCTTCCCTGAAAGCGACAGACAGACGCAAAGCACACCCGGAATTTTCTGCTTACACTTCCTGCTTACGGTCTCCGCCAACCGGAAAGGAAAGAGCCGCAACCCTTTCAGGTTACGGCTCTTATAGAAGTGGCGGGAGTAGGATTTGAACCTACGACCTTCAGGTTATGAGCCTGACGAGCTACCTGGCTGCTCCATCCCGCGATTATGTGGCACCTTTCGATGCGGGGCAGCACCCTAGTCGGATCGCAACGCGGTGCAAGAGCTTTTTTGCAGCTCCTTCATCCTTCGATCCGGTGCGGCAGGAATCGGCTCAGATTGCCGGTGACCGGGGACGCGTCGCCGCGGGCGGAAAGGCCGCGGCATTCGTCGCCCACCATCCACAAGCCCCACACCACGTGCTGCCCGCCGGCTTGGAACAGCGGGGCATGCTGCTGGTAAACGGTCTGCACACCGGGGTTCGCGGGCGAATGGTAGGGACCGCGTGAATGAACACTCACACCCGACCCTTCGCGACCGAAGAACGGCTTCTCGACCCAGCGTTCGACCGACCCGAGTGCGTCGCGCGAATCAAAGGCCGGCAACAACAGAGGGTGTCCGGGATTAAGCTCCCACAGGATCGGCAGGATCGCTTTGTTAGAGAGCATCATCTTCCACGCCGGCTCGGTGAAGCGCGCGCGCTCCTGCCCGATTTCCGCGAAGAACGGCTCGGCCGCCATCCACTCCCAGGGGTAGAGTTTGAAGAGCCGCGCGATCGGTTTTTCCGACGGATCGGTGAAGCGACCTTCTTCGGAGAACCCGATCTCCGACATGTCGAGCAGCTCGACGCTTTTCCCTGCCTGCTCGGCGGTTTCGGCGAGGTAGGCGATGGTCTGGCGGTCCTCCAGATTCTCCCAGACACAGGCGAAATGGACGCTGGGTTCGGCGAAGTTTTTCCAGCGCTCGACCAAGGCCTCATGCAAGGAATTGAGCTGGTCGCCTTCCGGCGCGACGTCCTCCAGCCACTGCCACTGGATCACCGCCGCTTCTAACAGCGAGGTCGGGGTGTCGGCGTTGTATTCGAGCAGCTTCGGCGTGCCGCTGCCGTCCCATGCGAGGTCGAAACGGCCGTAGAGTGCCGGGTCGCCGACCAGCCACGAGGTCTGGACCATGCCAATCACGGACTCCGGGATGGCCAGGCGCTCCCACCAGCCCCGGCGCACGATTTCGCCGCAGGCATGAAGGCACAGCGCGTGGAGTTCGTTGGCCGCGTCCTCCAGCACTTCGGCGGCCTCGAGGGTGAAGACGAGGTTGCTGTCTTCAGTCCAGTAAGGCTCGCCGCCCGCGCCGTGCCAGATCAGGCCGGCGGCTTCGACGCGCTCCTGCCAGCCCGGCCGGGGCGCGCGGGTTTCAAGACGAATCGGGGATTTCATCATCCGCCGAAGGAGGATCCACCACTGCTGCGGCTGCTGCCGAATCCACCGCGCACCGATTGGCCGGCGCGCACCGGCGCTCCGCTGGCCCGGCTCTGATCGACCATCCGGCGATAGCCTGGATTGGCGGCGGCGTGGGAATTCACGGCGCTGCGCTGGTTGTCAACCGATCCCTGCCAGCCGGACGCCTGCGTGCTGGCATTGCGGAATCCGGCGCCTGGCGAGAAGAAGCCGCGGTTGCCGGAAAGCAGCCAGTACATCATCAGCGCGTTGCCCATCCCGAAACCATGGCTGTGACCCTGGGCCGAGCCGCCCGTGGAACCCGCCGGCTGGCTGGCAAGGAGCTGCTGCTCTTTTTCCAGCGCTGCCTCGACCTTCTGCAATGCCTCGGGTGTCGGGCGACTGTCGGCCACCGTGTCCGGGCCGGGATTGAGCTCCCACTTCCCGTTGACGAACCAGCCCTGGGTGCTCGTGGCACCGTAGCGCTCCGGGAAAAAATCGCGGGCCGCAGCGTGGTAGTAGCCGACGCCTTCGAGTTGGAAATTGTTCGGCAGCTCGCCCGCCATCAGCTTCGCCTTCGTGGCGTCGAGGTCGTCGAGCCGCTTCTGGGTATCGGCCATTTGCTCGTCCTTCGGAGTGGCCACGTAGCCGCGGTCGCAGCTGGTCAGGCCGACGCCCGCCAAAATGCAGAAGGTGGACCAGCGGAGAATGCCTCCGGGGCGGATCGATGCGGTGCTTCGCTTCATGAGTGAGACGAACCTATCGGCCACGGATGCATCGCGTCAATGCGGCACGGATTCCAATTCCGCCCCCGGCTTCCACCCGCCACCCTTTGCTGGAAAAGCGGGCGATGCCGTGATTCCCTCCCGCCGCGATGTCCGAAGCACCGGTGCCCCCCCTGCTCGACGTCCGCGACTGGCGGTCGCGGACCGCGGCGCATCGTGCCCGGGCCGAGCAATGGACCGTCTCCGCACGGAAGCGGCGTGGTGCCAACAAACCGCATCCCGTCGAGGATTTCCTGTTCACCTACTATCCCTTCTCCTTCGCGAAGCTGGAGGAATGGCATCCGCCCGCCGGCACCGCGCTGGAGGCCGCCGATCCCCTGCCCGCCTGCTGGTCCAAGCCGCCCTATCGCCAGGAAGGCCGCGCGGTCTTCGCCGATCCCGCCTTGCTCGCCGACAAGGAAAAGGCCCGCCTGCACTGGCTCCGCGAATTGCTTGTCGGCACCCGCGACCGCGCGCCGATCCTCGCCTGCCACGGCTTGCACGAGTGGGCCATGGTCTATCGCGGCGAACAGGTCCGCCACGCCGGCACCACCCCGCTGCGGCTGCCACAAGCGGAGATTGACGCGCTGGTGGATTCACGGCCCGTCCGCTGCTCGCACTTTGACGCCTTCCGCTTCTTCCACCCCGACGCGCAACCGCTCAACCGCCTGCAACCGTCGCTGATGGGCCGCCGGGACTTCGAGCAACCGGCCTGCATCCACGCGAACATGGATCTCTACAAGTGGACCTTCAAGGCGATGCCCTGGGCGGGATCCGATCTCTTGTTAGACTGCTTCGAGCTCGCGATGGAACTGCGCGATCTCGACATGCGGGCCAGTCCCTACGATCTGGCTGCCTTCGGGCTCGAACCGGTGCGGATCGAGACCTCCGAGGGCCGCCGCGAATACGAGCAGGAGCAGGCAAGGCTCGCCGCGAAGGCCGCGCCGCTGCGGCAGCGGCTGATCGACGCGTTGGACCGCGCGGCCGGTGCGATGGATCCCTCACAGCCCGCCTAACAGGCTGTCAAAGTACCACTGGGCGATCTTCCAGCCGCCGAACATCCAGGTCAGCGCGCCGAGGATCAGGAAGGGTCCGAAAGGTAAGCGCATGCCGAATCCGACCCGCCCGAGCACCGCGGCGACGATCGCGTAGACCGACGCCGCGAACAGGCTGAAGAACACGCCGGTCCAGCCGAAGAAGGCACCAATCGCGCCCATCAGATGGACGTCGCCCATCCCCATCGCCTCGCGCGGGATCACGGCGCGCGGCGCTTTGCCTTCGAGCGATTTCAACTCCTCGATCTTCACGATGCGCCCGCCCGGCAGCTCGACCCCGTCCTCCCGGATGATGACCCTCCCGGCCTGCACGCTTTCACCGTTCACCCGGACCTCGGTGGCCTCGATCTCCAGCCGGTCGGTCTTGCGGAAGAAGATGTCCCACCAGCCGGTGCGCTCGCCGTTGATCTCGAACCAGATCGGATCCTCGTCCTTCTCCGGCTCGATCAGGCGCCACTCCACCGGCGCGGGAAACTCCATCTTCTTCTTGCCGAACATCATCTTGCCGAGCCGGACGACCATCCACAGCCCGCAGAATCCGATGATCCACCCGATCACCGACTGCTTGATGCCGTCGGCCAGCAAGGGATCGCCGGAAGCCCACAGCGCGAGGTCCGGCAGCTTCGGCCACAGCGCGGCGGCGGCGAGGCCGGCGATCGTGGAGGCGGTGGTGAAGGAAGTCGGGATCACCATGTGCTCGGCATCGATGAAGGTGATCGCGATGAACAAGGCGGCCATGATCCACAGCGGGAGCAGCGCCGCCATTTCGAGCTCGAGGAAGGGCCCGAGATTCAGGGCGGAGCGGAGGAATCCCCAGATCGCGGTGAACAGCAGCGCGGTGAGCAACTCGACCGCGAAGTAGCGGAAGGCGATCGGGGCTTTGCAGTTCTTGCACTTCCCGCGCAGCCACAGCCAGCTCACCAGCGGGACGTTGAGACGCATCGGGATGTCGCCCTTGCACTTCGGGCAGAACGAGCGCTTCGGCTCGTTCACCGACAGGCCGAGCGGCACGCGGTAGATGACGACATTGAGGAAGGACCCGATGCATGCGCCAATGAGAAAGGCAGGCACGAACCAAAGGGGATGGGCCAGGGTTGGGAAGATCTGGATCAAGGTGGCGCCATTGAATCCGATTCCAACCCTTTCGGAAATCCGAAATTTCTCCCTGCCACAGGGACGCCACCCTCCCGCCGGTCCGTCAGCGGGAAAAACAGCTCACCCGGAACACGGCCGCCGGAGCGCCGTAGGTCGCCAGCACCCGCAGCGTGAGCCGCCTAATGACCAGCGGGCCTTCCGGTAGCCACTCGTAGCACGCACCGCGGTGCTCGCGGACCGAGTGGAAGATGCCGCCCGCATCGTCGATCAGGTCGAAATTCTTCACCAGGAACGGCACCACTTCTTCCGGATGCGTCATCAGCACCGACTCCATCGGATGATCCCAGTCGGGGTCGAACTCGATCTTCACGCGGCCGAGCTCGACCGGCGATTCCCAGTCAAGATGAAGCTCGGGCTGCGGGTCGGCGGGATCGGCCACCCAGGCATTCGGGGCATCGACCGGGCGGGCCGGACCGCCGGTAACGTTGGCGGGGCCGAACTGATCGATCGCCGGCTCAAAGGTCATCGCGAGGTTGCGGCCTTCGGGGCGGCGCTTGGGCAGCCAGAATTCGAAGCGGTCAATGCCGATGCCGGCTGGCGGCTCCTGGACGCTGGAGCTGGCGACCGCCTTGTTGAAGGCACTCGTCACCGCGAGCACGCCGGTCAAGCGCTCATCACTCACCCGGACTCGCACTGAAGGATCCTCGCACAACTTGATGAAATGGTAGCCGTCCTTAGTGATCGGCGTGGCGAAGCGGGCGGTGATCCGCGACTCGCCTTCGCTGAACGGGATGTCGAGCGCCTCGACCAGCTCTTCCGGCGTGAAATTGCCGGACTTCAGCGAGCGCCGCAGCTCGACTCTCAGGGCTCCCGCCTGCTCGGCGGAGACTCCGAATGAAAAGCCCTGACGTGCCCCGCCGGCCAGCGGGACCAGCATCGCCCAGGCGTGGTCGAGGCGGACCCACGCCGAGTTCGGCTTGAGTTCGGCGAGCACCAGCCGGGAGCTTGCGCTGGCGGTCGCCCGCGCGGCGAGATCGGAGGGATCCTTGAGCGTCATCCCCGGCAGGAACTGGCCGTCGCGCTGCAGGCGGAGTTGAAGTTCGCGCAGCCGCTCGCCGGAGCCCAGGTCGGCCGGCAGGCAGCCCTGCTCGGAGCAGATTGCCGCGGCGGTGCCGACCGCTTGAGCACCGGCCGCGCACGTCGCCATCACCCGGGTCGCTCCGAACGCGACGTGGGTCGCGCTGATGATCCGGCCGGCCAGGAAGAGGTTCTTGATATTACGACTGTAGTAGCAGCGCCACGGGATGCCGTAGACGCCCTTCGCATGCCATTGGGTGCAGCCGTTCTTTTCGGAGTAGATGCCATCGGCCGGGTGCAGATCGACCGCCCAGCCTCCATGCGCGACCACGTCGTCGAATTCCCGCTGCTCCACCAAGTCCTGCTGGCGGAGCAAGTAGTCGCCTTCGAAGCGCCGGCTCTCGCGCTTGCCGGGGACGTGACCGACCCACTCAAGCGTCATCGTTTCCGCTTCGGGGAACTTGCCGGAGTTCTTGATGTAATCCCACACGCCATAAACCACCTTCCACAGCTCCCATTTGATCTCCTCGGTCTGATGGACGGTGTCGAGACGGCCGCCGTATTCGATCCACCAGAAATTGCAGCCCTGCATGTTGGTGTTGAACTGGCGGTAGCGCGGGATTTTCGTGATATCCTTCAGCGCCCAGCTCGGCGCGGTGAACTTGACCGGAACACCGACGTCCTTGGTCGAGAAATACATCGAGTGCCCGAGCAACTGGCCGTATTCGGCATCCGGCGCGAAGCCTTCGCCGAACTCCTCGCGCGATTCCGCACCCATCCGGAAGGCCGCGCCGGCCATGAAGCCGACCAGGCCGTCGCCCGAGGCATCGCAGAACAGCGGCGCGCGCAAGACGTAGCGGGTGGAGTTCTGCGGGCAGAAGGCGTGCACCGCGGAGAGGGTGTCGGGGTCGCTCTTGTCCACCTCGTAGGCGGCGGTGTTGAGGAGCAGCGTGAGATTCGATTCCTCGCGGCATTTCTCTAACAAGATGGTGTCAAAGATCAGCGCGTTGCCCTGGCGGTTGCGGTAAAGGTTTTCCTCCAGGATCTCGTTGATGATCCCGCCCTCGCGCGACCAGCGGTTGTTGTTGCCCATGTGCGAGGTCGCGCCGAGCACCCAGAGCCGCACTTCGCTCGACGCATTGCCGCCGAGCACCGGACGGTCTTGCACGAGCACCGTCTTCACCCCGTGGCGGGCGGCGGCGATGGCGGCACATACCCCGGAAAGGCCGCCGCCGACGACCACGAGGCCGGCGTCGATTTCAACGAGATTCAGGGAGCGCTTGTCGGCGGGTGCTTCGATCAACATGGGAAAAATCAGGGTGTCGCGGGACGCGGGCGATGAATACCGCCGGCCCACAGGAAGAGCAAGGCGAGCGGGTGGAGAAAGGCCATCGCGATGAACCAAGGTTCATAGCCTTTCCCCTGGACCGCCTCGATCAGCGGCCCGAAGAGCGTTTTGAAGCCCTGGTCGAGGAAGCCGGCCGGCTTGGACGAGGGGCCCGAGACCATGGCGGCGACGATCATGTTCATGGCGATGCCGCCGAGCGTGCTGCCCGCGGCGACCACGCTGAACACGGTGCCGACCGAGTGCTTCGGCACCACATCGACCACGATCGCGCTGATGTTGATCAGCCAGGCGAGGGAGGCAAACACCGCGACCACGGTCAGCGTCAAGGTGACCGGCATTCCCGCGGCCCGCGCGATGAAGGGCGAGACGGGCATCAGGCAGGCGGCCCCGAGCATGATCCACAGGCGCGCCTTCACCGGGCTATGGCCCTTCTTGACCAGCACTCCCGACAGCCAGCCGCCGACCAGCGACCCGACGCCCGCGGCGGCGTAAACCACCCAGGTGATGGTCAGCCCCTCTTGCCCGACTCCGCGGTCGGCGTTGAGATACTTGGCAAACCAGAACTGATAGAAATACCACACCGGATCGGTGATCAGACGCCCAAACAAGAGCAGCCAGACCGGGCGGAACGTCAGAACCTGTTTCCAGCTCCAGCCCTTCTCCCCTTCGACCGGCGCGCCCTCGCCATCCTCGATCAGCTCCAACTCGGCCGGCGCGAGCAGTTTACTCTTGCGCGGCTTGCGGTAGAAAATCAGCCATGGGATCAGCCAGAAAAATCCCGCGGCTCCGGTGATCAGAAAGGCCATCCGCCAGCCGGTGCCATGCTGGAAGACCGCGTCGATGAAGGGCAGGTTTCCGGCGTAGTCGAACTTTGCCAGCTTGATCACAATGTAGGGCGCGACCGTCGCTCCGATCGTCGCACCCATCGTGTAAAAGCCGATCGCCAGCGCCCGCTCCCGGGCCGGGAACCATTCCGACACCGCCTTCGAAGCGGCGGGCCAGATGCCTGCCTCGCCAAGGCCTAACAGGAAGCGGCACGCACCCATCGAGCGCACACCCTGGGCCCAGGCGGTGATGATGTTAGCCACCGACCACCAGATCACAAAGACCGCCGTGCCGGTGCGGGTGCCCAAGCGATCAACCAGTTTGCCGGAAACCAAGTAGGCCACGGTGTAGGCGACGAGGAACAAATTGACGATGTTCGCATACTCGCGGTCGTCCATTTTCAAGTCCGCCTGGATGGTCGGTGCAAGGGCGGACAGCGTCTGGCGATCAACGTAATTCAACACCGCGGCCAGGAAAACCAGAACAACGATCCACCAGCGCAATCCTCGGATGGTCATAACTCAGCGGACGTTCGGGGACGGGCGGGCGGGTTTCAAGCCAGCGGGATGGCATCCCGCGCTTGCGGCCGGATTCGGGATGGACTCCAGCGTCGCGGAACGATCCTGCGCGACCATCTTGGCCGGGAGGATTCCTAGAAAGACCGTCTTGGGGCGGCCTGCCATTCTGCAAAGGATGCCAGCCCGCGCCGCCCGGGCAACCCTTTCTTGCGCTTTCATGTAAGTTTATTTTTAAAAAATACAATCCTCGCAACCCTACATTTTATAGGACCGCAACCGCTTTCATCCTTGCGCATTTACAACCATCCCACATCCCAAGACGATCCCGCCGTGAAGAACGACTTTCGTCAAATCGGCCTCATGGTGGACCCGCTGAGCGGCTATGGTATCAAAATCCTCGACGGGATCAGCCGCTACGCCCAGCGCAAACCCGGCTGGCGGATCGCCTACTTTGACCGGGAGCGCAAGGAGCTCGCGGACCTCGTCGAGTCATGGCAAGGCGACGGAATGATCTGCACCGTGGTCGACCAACGCTTCCACGACGCAGCTGCCAGCCGCAAAATCCCGGTCGTCAATGTCGCGGGCCTGCTCGACGGGTCGGAGCTTGTCAGCGTGCTGAGCGACGACCGCTCGATCGGCAAGATGGCCGCGGAGCACCTGCTCGACCGCGGCTTCACGAACTTCGCCTACATCCGCCGCCGTGACAGCACCCGCTATTCCCAAGACCGCGGCGAAGGCTTCCGCACCCGGATTGAGGAAGCCGACTGGAAGGTCACTCAGATCAATCTCGCGGCGAATCCTTCCGACGAAGACCTGATCGCGAAGCTCGCCGGCCTGCCCCGGCCGCTCGGCATCTTCACCTCGCTCGACCGGATCGGAGCGATGGTCCTGGAAGCCTGCTGGAAGGCGGATCTCAAGGTGCCTGAGGAAATCGCCGTGGTCGGAGCCGGCAATCACAAGCAGCTTTGCGAACTCTGCTCCCCCACCCTTTCCAGCGTCGAAGTCGACATGGAGCGCCGTGGTTACGAGGCCGCCGAGTTGCTCGACCGGCTGCTCGAAGGCGCAGCTCCTCCGCAGGAACCCATGCGAATCCCCCCGGCCCATGTCGTCGAACGCCGCTCAACCGATGTCTTCGCGTTCAATGACCCGGATCTGGTCGCCGCACTCCGCTTCATCCGTGAGAACTCTCACCGATCCATCAAGGTCCGCGACGTGGTGGCCGCCACCACCATCTCTCGCCGCTCGCTTGAGGGACGCTTCAACTCGCTGATCGGCCGCACGCTGCATGACGAAATTTGGCGCGCCCATTTTGACCTCGCGATGCGCCTCCTTTCCTCGTCCGACCTGTCACTGCAGGAAGTCGCCGAGCGTTCGGGATTTCGCACCGCTAGCGCCTTGGTGAACCTTTTCCGCCTGCGCCTCGGGGTCACGCCCAAGGAGTTCCGCGTGGCCAATCGGCGATGAGACGCGGCTCAAGATCGAAGTCAGATTCACAATCTGCTGGGTAGGATTCTTCATTTCGCGTGAAAGCTTCGCGGGATGATCCAGCGTCTTGGGAGCGAACTTGCTCCCGGATGACGCCAAGCATCCGACACTGTAATCCAAGCCACGACCGATGACCCGAACCCTCCTCTTCGCCGCCCTTGCCACCGCCAATCTGTCCGCCGAATCGCCCCAGATTTCCGGAATCTACCCGCATCTCGCGATGTTTAACAACGAGGGCGAGTGCGGCACCGGTGCCGTGGTTCCTTGGGCGGACCGCCTCTGGGTCGTGACCTACGCCCCTCACCAGCCGACGGGCTCGTCCGACAAGCTCTACGAGATCACCCCAGACCTCCAGCAGATCATCCGCCCGGAATCCATCGGCGGAACCCCGGCCAACCGGATGATCCACGATGAATCCCAGCAGCTCTTCATCGGGCCGCATGTCATTTCCGCCGACGGGAAAGTCCGCACCATTCCCTACTCGAAAATGCTCGGCCGCCCCACCGGCAATGCCCGCCACCTCACCGATCCCGCCGGTAAGATCTACTACGCCACGATGGAAGAGGGCATCTACGAAGTCGACGTCAAGACCCTGGAGCCCACCGAGCTGTTCGCCGACAACCAAGGCCAGATCGGCCACTATGACGACACGGCCAGCAAGCGCCGCGTCGCCGGCCTACCCGGCTACCACGGCAAAGGCCTCTATTCCGGACAAGGCCGCTTGATCTACGCCAACAACGGCGAAACCGGCAGCGCGGCTAAAACCAACCCCGCCACCCCGTCCGGCGTCCTCGGCACGTGGGACGGCAAGGCGGAGACCTTCGAAGTCGTTCGCCGCAATCAGTTCACCGAAGTCACCGGCCCGGGCGGCATCCATGGCAACAAGAACCCGGCCACCGACCCCGTCTGGTCGATGGGCTGGGACCACCGCTCGCTCATCCTGATGCTGCTCGACGGCGGCAAATCGCACGCCTACCGCCTGCCCAAGGGCTCTCACTCCTACGACGGTGCCCACGGCTGGAACACCGAGTGGCCGCGCATCCGCGAGATCGGCGAAGGCGACCAACTGCTCGCCACCATGCACGGCACCTTCTGGAAATTCCCGAAGACCTTCTCGCTCAAGAACAGCGCCGGCATCGCCCCGCGCTCGAACTATCTCAAAGTCATCGGCGACTTCGCCCTTTGGAAAAATCGCGTCGTCTTCGGCTGCGACGACACCGCCAAGTCCGAGTTCCTCAACAAGAGCAAGGCCAAGGGCAACATCGCCGCGCCCCGCTCGCAGTCGAACCTCTGGTTCGTCGAACCTGCGGCCATCGACAAGCTCGGCCCGGCCATCGGCCGCGGCGCGGTTTGGCTCGATGAAGCCGTGAAGGCCGGCGTGCCCTCCGATCCCTATCTCTTCTCCGGCTACTCACGCCGCGGGGTCCACCTCCATCACACCGGCGACTCTCCGGTGACTTTCTCCTTCGAAGCCGACCTCGCCGGCAACGGCACCTGGTCCCCGCTCACCAAGATCACCGTCCCGGCCAAGGAGCACCGCTGGCTCGCCTTCACCCCGGAACAAGTCGGCGCGTGGATCCGGATCACCCCGGATGCCGACGCCCCCGGCGTCACCGCTTCCTATCAATATTCCAACTCCGACGAACGCAGTAGTTCCCCCGCGGAGATCTTCACCGGTCTCGCCAAGGCAAGCGACACCAAGATCAGCGGCGGCCTGATCCGCGCCCGCGACGGCAATAGCGGCAACCTCGCCGTCGCCGCCGTCGACGCGGATGGCAAGGACGCAGGCTGCTACCAGCTCGATGCCGCCTTGAACCTCAAGCCGGCCAACGACGCAGCACTTCACACACACACCCTCCAGAACACGAAGATCCCGGTCGGCGTGGTCCGGACCGACGCAGCCTCGGTCGTGTTCATCGACGACGCTGGCAAACGCTGGCGCCTGCCGAAGGGCGACGCCGCTCTCGACACGGCCAGCCCGCTCGGCGACAGCCGCGCCGCCCGCGAGGTCGCCACCGAGCGCGACCTCTTCCACGCCCACGGCACCTTCTACGAACTCCCCGCCCGCAATGCCGGCGGCTTCGCCAAGGTCCGCCCGGTCACCACGCATAACTTCCGCGTTCATGACTTCTGCTCGTTCCGCGGCCTCTTCCTCATGACCGGCATCGCCGCCGACGCACCGCCCGGTAATCCACATCTCATCCGCTCCGCCGACGGCAAAGCGATGCTCTGGGCGGGAGCGATCGACGACATCTGGAGCATGGGCAAGCCCCGCGGCCAAGGCGGCCCATGGAAGGACACCGCGGTGAAAGCCGGCACGGTCTCCGATCCCTACCTGATGACCGCCTACGACCAGAAGTCGCTCACCCTCACCGCCGACCAGGACGCCACCCTCACCGCCGAGATCGACCTCAGCGGCGACGGCAATTGGGTCACCTACCAGAGCTTCCCCGTCAAAGCCGGCACCCCGCTGAAGCACGACTTCCCCA
Organism: Verrucomicrobiia bacterium Tous-C4TDCM; assembly: GCA_002304315.1. GTDB lineage: Bacteria > Verrucomicrobiota > Verrucomicrobiia > Verrucomicrobiales > Akkermansiaceae > Haloferula. The sequence goes on along the minus strand of NEUO01000118.1, from coordinate 1,043 downwards.
ATGGCTTCTCCGCCTATTGGATTCGTTTCAAATCCGACAAGGAAGCCACCGTCGGAGCCCAGCTCGAATACCGCTAGTCGGAGTCAAAGCGCAGCGCCGGACACGTCTTGCGGATCCCCGGGTCGATCTCCGCGCAAATAACCCGGACGATCGTGCAAATTGCCTGCTGGTTCCGCAACGCTCACGCAGAGAGCTGCGTTGAATCGTCGCCACACCTTCCTTTCAAAAACTTAGATACCACTGGCCTTCAACGCTTTAACAGTTTACCCAAAAGCTTTCCGAATCCCATCGTCTCATCCGCGTCCAATGGGAGCGCAACAAGCTAAATTCACACGTCATGAACACAACCCGACACGCCTTGGTGGCGACCATCACCGCATTTTCCGCATGGGGGACCTTGCTATTCCCCATGGTGGGAATCGCGCAAGCCCAGGAACAAGGACAACAGGAACAGGAAATCCTAACCCGGGGTCCGGTCCACGAAGCCTTCGCTGCCTCCATTAACTTCGAGCCTCAAGCCGGCATCCTGATCGACACCCAGCCTCCGGAACTGATCGACGAACTGCCGCCGGAACAACAACTGGAAGGCGACAATGTCAGCTGGATCTCAGGCTACTGGGCCTGGGACGAAGAGCAGAACGATTTCCTTTGGATCAGCGGCGTCTGGCGCAATATCCCGCCGGACCGCGAGTGGGTCCCCGGCTATTGGAACGAAACGGAATCCAGATATCAATGGGTCTCCGGTTACTGGGAAGATCTGGGCTCGACGGAGGTGACCTATCTCCCGGCACCCCCCAAGTCCGTCGAAGCCGGCCCCAACGTCGAAGCCCCTTCCTCCAATCACTCGTGGATCCCCGGTCAATGGGCCTGGTCCGAATCCCGCTACCGCTGGAGCCCCGGCTACTGGGAACCGCTTCGTGACAGGGGAAATTTTTCTTTCCGTTAAAACGTTAAAATCTCAGCGTGCTGGCTGATGGACATTCGATAGGAGAATCCGATCTCTGTTGCAAGCTCCGAATGTTCTCCCGCGCTGGGACGGGACG
>NEUO01000117.1 GCA_002304315.1 Verrucomicrobiia bacterium Tous-C4TDCM | reverse complement strand
GCACGGCAGCTGGCTCAACATGGCCGAGATCGAGATCGGAATGCTGGCCCGGACTTGTCTCGACCGGCGGATCGGCTCCGAAGAGGAATTCAGAAACGAAGTGAAGGCATATCTAAAATGGAAAAACCAATTCCCCAAACCCATCTCATGGCAATTCACCAACGAAGAAGCACGCATCAAACTCAAGTCGCTCTATCCGGCGATTTGAGTTTTACGGAATAGTAGGTTGCTATTCAGCTTTGGGCTGAGGGGGGACACCTTGTTCCAAGAGACGGGTGAGACGCATTTCAATTCGGCGAGCTCGGGCGTCCGGCTTGCGGAAGTCGCCGGCACCCGGCTCGACTTTGGCGAAGGGCAGAATGGTCTGCCCGGCTGAGTAGCAACGGATTTGAATTTTCCGAAGGATCTCACCTTGCTCATGGGAGTCGATGAATTGCTCCCATTGCTCACGAACCGCCAATGCGCGGAGGAGCCCCAGGTCGTTGTTCGAGCCCGGCGTGAGGGACGAAATCTTGGCGAGGGGGCCAGCGAGAACGTCCGGGAGCTTCTGATCCAGGTTCCCATCGCTTGACAGAGGAGCCCCGTCGGTGTGTCCGATGATTTCCAAGGTGTCCACTTTGACTCGGCCTTCCTCCTCCCGGCCGATGATCTCGCCAGCCAGTTGGGCAAACTCGTTCTGGCGAAGTCCCTTGATGAAATCGGGATTCATGACGCTACTGCCGGAGTCGAAGCGGTAGGTTTTCTTTCCCTCTTCGCTTTCGCTAAATTGAATGTTTGGGGGTTTGTCGTGCAGTTGGCGGCGGAGATCGTCGATCTCCTTGATGAGCTTTTTGAGCAGCTCAGGATCTCCTCCCAAAGTGCGGAGTAGCTCGTCATAATCCAGTTGAAGCTTCTGCAGTTGCTGCTTCAGAGCGTCGTTCTCCTTGAGCAGGCGTTCTACCTCCGCCTTCAGATCATCTGATCCCTTCAAGCGGTCCAGCCGATCCTGCAGCAACTTGATTTGGGTTACGGCCGTGTCGCAAGTCTCGGAAAGTGCGGAGATCACTGCCGAGGGGCGGGCGTTCGACTCGACGGGCTCGAGATCAAGCGTGGTGCGCAGGCGGTTCATCGGCTCCCGGACGTGGCGCAGATCGTTGCCGACGGCAATAACCAAGGTTCGGTCCTTACCGACGTTATTAGTCGGCAGGAGGGCGCAGAACACCACCGCCACAATCGCAATGGCGATAATGAAGAGTGTCAGGAAGAGGTCGGTGACGCTCGGCCAGTAGCTCTGGGTGGGGACGTCGTCGTCGGACTCAGACATAACAGGTCAGGGCTTCCATCTCCCGAAGATTCCACCGAAGAATCCACGCTTAGGCTTTGCGTTGTTCGCTTCGGATGCGACTCGAGGGGAGGGTTGCGGCGATGGCCCTATCGAATCTGGGAGAACTGGCGGAAGTGGTTGGGGTCGGTCGGACGCGGGTGAATTGGAAGGTTCGGCTGGGGCATCAGGAACAATCCGGGGCCCCGGGATGGTTGGATCTGGCCGGTCGAACGTAAGTGGAGTGGAAGGTCCGAGCGGGGAATCAGGAACGGTCCTGGGGAGTGTGAATTGCGGATCCACCCGGACTAATGCAGATCCTCGAGAAGCTTTGCGTGAGGGTGCTGGTTCAGCCCCTTCATCTGGCATGAGCGGCTGCGGCGGATTCCGGATAGCGCTGTCGGATGCACTGCGAATGCCATCCTTGGCTTCTCGTGCCAGTAAATCGATAGCCTGTGCCGCGGCCCTTTCGAGGTCAGACTTCCCTTTCAGGGACTCGTTCAGCCGATTGACCGCATCTGGTATCGCCTTTAATGAGTTGTTAATCTTGGCGGTTGTGTCGGTGAGCGTGGTCGAGATCAAGTCCAAGGTCTCTTGAGTCTTGGAGCGGATGTCCCGATGGGTGACCGAGGCTTCCTTTGCCTGCTGCTCCACGGACTCACTCAACTTCGCGCGCATCCCGACAATTCCATCGTCGAATGACTTTCGCACGGAATCGAGGAGCTTGGCTGGAACCTTTGCCACCACGGATTCGAGTTCGGTGATGGCCTTCAATGCGTTCTCGCGATCACGCTGGTGGTCGCCCGAGACCTGGCTAATGACACCGGAGATTTCTTCCAATGTACCAAGCATGGCTGTTCGGTGTTCCTGTTGCTCAGCGCGAATTCCTTCAATGTGACTTGAGAGTTGCTCAAGCCGCTGATTGGTCGCTGCGAATATGCCCTCAAAGCCGTTCACCGCCTCATAGAGGGGAGATTTTTTCCCGAGCGTACGTGTGAGGGTAGTGGCAATCGAGTTGGACTTGGACGCCAACGCGTCTGCTGCCGTGGTCATTTTGCCGATGCCGTTGTCCAGTCCATTCAAGGTAGGGCCAACGCTGTCGACGAACTTGGTGAGCTGAGCCACGACCACATCCATCTTCGCCTCCCTCTCGCCGATTGTCTTTGCGAGTGCACCGAAAGTCTTTCGAACCTGTTCGTACTCATCAGAGATCGAGCGAGGCCGGAAGTGGGGCATAACGGTCCCCATCGCGAAGCGATCAAGCTGAAGGGTGTAGCGGTGCAAGCCGAGGGAGTAGATGCCCCTTACGAATACAACGATGACCGTGGCGATCAATGCAACAAGACTCGGGAGGAAGGCCTCGCCGAGGCTGTGCATGAGCGAGTTCACAAGCGCAGCGCTGTCCTCAACATTCACTAAAGAAGGGGCGTCGTCGGCAGGGATCACTCCTTCCGGGGCGCTGGGTCGAAACTGAAATGCCTCCAGGATGGGTTTGACTGATGACAGGGTGCCTACAATGCCAATAATCAGGAGCACGGCGGCGATGCCGGCGCTCAGTCGGGCCGGGGCCTTCGATCGCTCCCTACGGGCGACGAGAACATGAAGTTCGGTGAGTGACGTAGCCCTCGAACCCAACGAGGCAGACCAACAAGCACGAATGACGTCGGCGACTCCTGATTCCGGATGAATCAATCGGCTCCGCATCCACTCGGATAGCTCGTGCTCCGAGTGTGCCTTGGCACCTTCCCAAGCTTCCGCGGAAGCCAGCATCGTCTTAGCTCTCTTGATCGCGGAAATGTCCTTCGATATCGAGGCATGGGCCATGAAAGCAGTAATCAAGCCGGTAAACCCAATGAGCCCGGCGACGACAGCGAATATCATGGGCCACTGGGACGTGGCGATCTGGGCGAGAATAGGATCCATGGGAAGACTGGCAGTTATGGTCGGACAGCCCAGACCTCGGCCCGGCGATTCTTCGCCTTGCCGGATTCGGTCGCATTGGTGTCGATAGGGAATATGGGGCCAAGTCCAGCGGACCGAGCGTCCACTTTGGAGCGACGGAGCTCAGTGGACACGGTCTCCGCTCTCTCCTTGGAGAGCGGCATGTTGATCTCCGGCCCGCCGTCGCTGTCCGTGAAGCCTAGGATCACCACCTTGTGGGTCGGATATTTATCGAAGACGAAGCGAGGCAAGCGCTCGAGGTCAGCCTGCGCCTTCAGGTCGAGGTGGGACTTGCCGACCTCGAACCGGAAGTTGGTGGAGAGTCTTACGGCAGAGCTAATCGTGTCCGAGCCGATCGCATTCCCCAAGGCCGCTAGAATCTCCGGCGGTACATCTCCTTGGCTGCCTGTCAGACGGAGATCCACGAAACCTTGCTTCGCGACGATTTCCTGTCCCTCATTGCTAGTGGTGAATTTCACCAGTTGGAGTGCGTCGTCGACGGCTCCGGGAGCGGTCCAGGCGACAATCCGGAAGCTGTAGAGGTAGTCTTCGGTCGCGATGGTGAAGGGGCTCGGTTTGAGTGCGAGCGTTTCCGCTGTTGCTTGAACGGCGAGGCGCTTGGCCCGGAGGTTGGCTCCTTCCTCATGATAGAGGCCGAGACTGAGCAGTTCGCGGTCGGCAAGTGCGGCCTCTTCCCCCGCCGCCTCGCCAGCTCCTTTGACGGGGAAACCAAACTGAGTGGCCTTCTCTCTGACTGCCGAGTTCTCAGGGCCGGCAGCGATCCGGGACGAGAGGTCGGAACCCACGGTTACGGTGGATGACGGATTGTCGGGGTGGACCAGAAGGGTCAAGGCGTCCAAGGCCACTACCTCTGCAACGGAACGACTCTCCCGGAAATCACCTTCGAAGTTGCTGAGGTCGGCGGTGGAAGGAGACCGGTCGGCGAAGAAAACGGCGCAGTTTCCATCCGCGAGCATCTTGAATCCCGTGCTCCCGGGGGCCTGCTTCACAAGAATCCGAGCGCCGTCTTTGCCGGTGAGGTAGTAATTTCCGTCCTCGGCGGGGACGATGTCGCTCTTCGACCATGCTGCAGCGAGCGGAGCCACCAAGTCCCCCGCGAGGTTTCCAGATGCGGCAATCACAAGATCCGCCTCGTCCGGTTGGAACGGCAGTGGAGGAGGTGGTGCGAATCGTCCTAGCTTCTCCTGAGATGCGCCAAGGCGAGCGAGAATCTGGTCGAGGCTCTGCCTGATGGCCTTGCTCGCAGGGCCGGGTTCAGTCGGAGCTGCCGGCGAGGCAATGCGTCGGGCCCGGGCTTGGCAGTCACTCACCTCGGAGAGGAAGTCCTCGCAAATCTCGGCTGATTGGGGTGACCTGGCGATGATGGGTTCGATCTGAAGTTCGGCATCTTCCTCTAAGCGGATGAGCTTCGTCACGAGACTCTTTGCATCGGCCGCGATGACTCCCGTACCTTCCCTCGGACGATCCAATGATTCAATGGCACCGCGGACAGTAGTCGTCTGGGCCGTGATCTTCTTCTGAACGTTGGCCACTTGCATCGGGTCTTTCGACGCGATGGCGCCTGTCGCCAACTTCTCAATCTCAGCAGCGGTGGCTTGGAGCGGTTTGGGGTCTGTCGTAATCGACTCCTGCGACACCGCTCCCTTGACCTTATTCTCCAGTTGCTGGAGCTCGGACCGCAGGGGAGTCAGACGTGCCCGCAGATCCGCGATCGCTTTCGCCGCCGGATCTCCACCGCCCGCTATCAGGGCGAGCAGTAACACTACTGCGAGTGCGGCGGCTCCGGCGTAGACAAGTTTGGAACGACCGTTGGTTAGTCCATCGATCAAGCCTACTTCCTCGCGATCCATCGAGCATTGCTCATTTTGGCACGGGCATGCGAAACCCGGATGATCCTTAGCAATCTCACGGGTGACCGCGAGAGGGCACTTCTTGGCGGGATCGCCGCAGCGGAAGAATCGAGGGATCATCGTTTCAGGAGTTCGTGGATTCGTTCCCTGTCCTTGGTCCATTCGATGAACCGACTGCTGCCTGGACCCTGCGTCGTCAGCTTCTCACTGTCGTCTTTTTTCAAAGTCGCCTTGAGTTCTTCAATCCGATCGTCGGGAAGCATCGAAACCTGACTTGCCACCGCATCTGTCACGCGTGCGGTCGTCACCGCATCCGAGGCAGAGCTGAGCGCCAGGATACTGTCACCAATCCGCCTCGGCACGATACCGTCATCCTGATACTCGATCAGAATGGCTCCGTTCTCCGTGTCTTGAACCAGGGCTCCAGCTCCATTGGGACCCGAGATTCGGCTACCCAGCCAAAGTGCCGCTCTCATGCTGCTGAGGGATTCCTGCGGCGATGGTCGCAGCAATGAAGGCCGAGCACCACGTTCACCGCTGGGGTCGAGATTGGTAAAATACTTGAAGTCGCCGGCATGGTCGTGCTGAAGCGACTCCCGGTACATCTGTTCGAGGTGATGAACAACCTTTGCAAAACGGGCCGCCATCCAGTAGTTGACGAACAGCAATCGGATCTGAGTCGGATCGTCGTGGAAATAGACTCCTTGGCTCTCTGAACTACCTGCCGCGAGGAGTGGCCTGATCATGCCTTTGAGTTCGGTTCCAAACGGATGTCCACTTGGAACGCCGATGAGAAGTCCGGCCCTTGGCATGGATGGCATGCCTGGATCTCCCTTCAGATCGCGAGGCTGGAGCTCACCGTTGGCCCTTTCAATGTTACAAGTCGCGCTGTCAATGAATTGGCGAAGCTCGTTGATGAAGCGAGCGGGATCCTCCCTGTGGCGCAGCTGCAGGACGTCCAAAACATTTCCTGAGAGGACGGAATCGCGGTGCGTCCGCTGCTGGATGGACTTATGAATCTCTTCGACCTTTCTGTAAACGACGCTGTCAGAACTCTCGATGAACAGCGTTTCTTGTTCGTCGGAAAGTCTGCCCAGATTCGTAAGAGGAGCACTTCCCAAAGCCTCCGCGAATGAACGGTGGATTAGCTCGTCGCAGGAATTCTCGATGTGGGTCGCCTCCAAGCTTTGATCCTTCAAGTGGGCTTCAAGATCATCGAGTGAGAATTCGGGCTTGTTGGCAACAACGTCCTGGTCGTCTTGCGGCCCCTTCTCCTTCAGTGCCCTCAAATCTTGGAGCAAGCCGTCCCGCCGCTTTCGGGCTGCTTCCGCCCATTCGGCCACCTTGCCTTCCGCCCGTTGGAATTCCGATGCCAGCATTCCCAAACGTTGCCCGACGATGTCTTGCAGCTTTCGGTCTTCAACCTCGGCACGTCGACGGATGTCGGCCCGGCAGAGGTTGGCGAGATCGTTCTGGTGGGCCAATGCGAGCTTCGTCTGGCGGAATGGACGTGATAGGAACGTTATTTTCCCCCACTCGAACTTTCGCTTCTCCATTCGCAACCGCACCGTGTCCTGGCCGTTTGGAACTGCGGCGTTCTCGGTGATCCGGTTCCGAATCGCCTCCTGTGCTTTCAACAGGAGTTCGTCCATGTACGCAAGCCCTAGACGCCCTCCGCTACTCAGCCAGGACGCTTTGATGATGCTTTGAACCCCTGCCTCGATGCGCTCGAGCCTCTGAGATTTCCCCGCCTCTAACTCACGGAAGATCGCTGTGATTCCGCCGCCATTGAGTTCTTGATCATAGCGTTGTTGGAGTTCCGCTTCATACCCGGCGAGGTCCGTTTCCTTGAAGCCTTCCTTGGTCTTCCCCGCATGGTAGCGGTTGAATTCCGCTTCCAAGCTTCTGATGATTTCGCTCGCTTGGTTTTTAAGAAGAAGCTCGCTGTCGACAAGAGCGGTGATTTGTCCGAGTGCTTCGGAGAATCCCGGAATGTTGTTAGGTATTTTTTCACCCACGGGTCCCCGGCTATCGCTCCAATTCTGGAAGAGCAGCTTGCGGCAACAACACGCGAAAAGGTCTTTCGCCAGCAGCTCACGGATCTCATCAATAGGAACCTCCCACCGACGCATGCCCACGCTGCCAAACCTGAACGAACGCAACAAATTGCCGATCGGTTCTCCAGAGAATGCTGCCATCAAGTCCTCCCCGGTCAGCGATTTCTGGAATGTGGTGTCCAGATTGCCCGAGGCGTAACTGAAAATGCGCTCGAAAGCCGCCTCCGCGACGATCTGGTGCTGCTGGGTAAGGCTCAGCCTCTGGTTTTTGCTGCTCAGGTGAGTGCTCAGGAGAATCTGGGCGATGGGTTCGTCCCCGCTGAACACACTGCTGCCGCGCGCCGTGCCGAAGAGCGTCGGCTTGTATTTTCCGCATGCCAGCGCATTTAGATCCCGGAGAGTGGCCGCCTGGTTCTCGTGGAAAAACCCTACTTGGGCCGCTTGGAACTTCTCGTTGGTGACATAGACATAGAGAAAGATCGGGAATCCGTCGGTCGCGGCGGCGTTGGGAAATTCCGACCGAATCAGCGTGACCAGATCCACCAAGCATCCGCTTCCGGTGCCACCAGCGAGGGATGCGAATACATGTACCGCACACTGGTTCGAGTTGGCTCGCATCGGCCCGATCTTGTCTTCACAGACCGCCTTTCTGATTCGCTCGGCATTCCGAGCGAAGAGTAGCCGCCCAAGTCTCCTTCGCTGGTTCGCGCCTTGGATTCCCTGAACCCCTTCGAGGAAACCTTGGAGCTTGTCCTTGTCGCCGATCCAAGGAGCGACATCCGGCCTCTCCGCCATGGAGGCGACATCGATGGATTCGCCCCCTTCCTTCAGGTAGAGAAACGAATCCGGCTTCAACGAAAGGTCCTTTCCGTAGTGAAACCAGTTTCGCCTCTCGTCAGTCACATCACGACTCGAGTCGATGTAGAGAAAGTCACAGGCCAGCCCGAGTTCCTTGAGCTGGCTCGCATCCCGATCGCGGCTCGCGAAGACCTTTTTGAGTTCTGCAATCGTCTTGCCGCCCTGGCCTCCGAGACCGATGAATAGATGGTTTTTCATGATGGGGGAAGATCTGGATTAGGGCTTGGGATCGACCTTTATATCTTCGATGGCGCGGATGGCACCAAAGACGAAGGGGATTGCGATTGAAAGGCCGAGCAGCCACAGGCACACGGTCTTGAGGTCGGCTAGCTTCGGTTCCAGCAAGCTCTGCGCCGTGTCGAGTGCGTGGTTGACTTGAAGAGTCGCTGCGGTGGCAGTCCACTCGTTCTCGCTGGAGACGGTTCTGGGGAATGACGAGGGATCGAGTTTTAATGAGTCAACGGTTTCAGATGCGATGTCGTCGGGACTTTTGGTGTTGAGGGGGGCTCCGAAGGCAAATGGTGGCTTTGTTCGCAGCGACCCGCGGGCCTCTTCTGCGGCGACACTCGCAAGCACTACTGCGTCTTCCGGGGTATTTAGGCGCACTTGATCGCCAGACTGGTCAGGGTTGGTAAGGTCCTGCTGGCCCTCCTTTGGTTCCAATCTGCTCCACGTTTCGACGATAACTGAACGTTTGAGGCGGCCGGAGTCGGCTACTGCGTGAGGGAGGGTGGCCCGCTGCCCTTTGAACCAATCTTCCATTCCGGCGATGGATCGGAGGTTGAAGACTGCAAAAGCGGCAGAAAAGGCGAAGAACAGTATCATCGCGAGAAAGCCGCCGTGTCGGGTGAGGCTCCACTCCTTGTTCCAGGCCCTGCCCCAAAGCGAGCCTATGAGGAAGATGAATACGATTAAGGTGATGGCGACCCAGACCCATGTAGCCATACTCGAGGCTCCCATAGCGAAGCGAAAGACGAATTCGAAGAGGTCAAAGAAAGTCATGATGGGAGGCAAGTTGAGGGGAGGATGGGCTGAAGTCTAACGGTTTGAAAGCCTCAAGTGTGGACGGATTTTCGCCAAGGTAGCCGGCCCGATGCCCGGGACGTTCAGGAGATCTGCAGGAGTTGCGTAGGGTCGATGCTCGATGATCCGGTTCGCGAGCCCCTCGCCGATACCTGGAAGAAGCATGAGTTCATCCCGTGCGGCCGCGTTCGGGTCGATCGTTTGGCCGACGGCAAGAGGGGCATCCCCCAATGCGATGGCCAGCTCCTCATCTTCGGCGCGTTGGGCTCGGCGCTCTTCGGGGAGAGTCGACCAGTTGGTTTTGCTCCAAATGCCGCGTCGCGCCGACACGGACTGTAGCTCGAGGTCGTCGAGGTGGGCACGATACTCGTCCTTCGACCGACCGTCGTGGGTTTGGCGGGAGACCCCGAAGGCCCTTGCCAGGCCGGCAAGAACCAAATCCGACGCGAGATCGGTTCCCTTGCTGGTTTCAATAAAGGCGTAGACCCGCTTGTGCTTCCCATCTCCCAGGGCATTGGAAAACGCGGTGTAAATCGTGAAGGGTTGCGAGAGTTCGGATTTCACGTGCTTAGCCGCGGCTTCACCGAAGCCCTTGGCAAGTTCGATTGCTCGTCGCGCCTCGGGGTCAATGGCAGTGATCCCGAAATATCGCCGCTGGGCCCGCAGCCGGCGCTCGTCGGTGGCATCCGTGACGTGCCACTCGATGCAGTCCGCTCCGTAAAGCCGGACGGTGAATTCCTCCCTGTCGGGAGTGCGAACCAAGAAGCTATCGCCGTCGGCCCATTCCGTTGGGATCAGGATGCAGCCCTCGATTTTGGTCAGCGGCTTGGCGGCCCAGACCGAACTTGAGAGTAGCATGGTCACAAAAAGGACCAGGCGGCAAATTTTGGCGGGAGTGCTAAAACTCAAAAGCGGGAGTCGAATGAGCATGTGGAAGGGGTAATGACTGTGGGGAGGGTATCGGAGATTCGTGGGCGGGGGAAGGCGGATTCGTTGTCGATGACTCTCGACGCAGGGGTGGGACAACGGTGGGTAGAGAGGTCCGAATTCTTTCGGCTGCGCTGACGCTATTCGCCGCGGCTGATTCCCTACCGGCTCTCCGTTCGCCCGGCCGCTGAACGCCATGCTTCTGGAACAAGCGGAGCGGCGGATCGATGCGCGGGAGCTGCAATGGCGCGAGCATCAGCGAGACCTCGTCTGGCGGTGGGGTGAGCGGCGGCCGGCCGCGAGCGTTCGGCTGGGCTGGGAAGGGGGAGAGTGACGCTCGGTCGCGGGCGGTCAGGCCGGACGGGGATTCCCGGGTAGCCGGGAATCGGCGTAAGGTGGGCCTGATGCGGACGGGCAGCTTGAGGTTCCGATTGCGAGACCGGCAGGGTGCCATGGCCTGCGCCAAGGATTTCGGCTCAACCCCATCGCGGGAAGTCTGGCATTTGGAACCCGTCGATGGGGCTGCTGCGGAATAGCAACGGATCATGAGGAAGGCTCCGATCCAGCTCGACGTGCCGCTCGTTTGCCGGATGCTTTCCTCGCTGCCGAATATCGTGATTTCCCCATGAACGAAGATCCTGTGCCACCAACCGATGCCGAGCAGCTGGGAAGATTCCTGACCGCCCAAGCACCCGTTTATGAACAGGCGCTCGACGAGCTGCGGTGCGGCTGCAAGCGGACCCACTGGATGTGGTTTGTTTTCCCCCAGCTGGCGGGTCTCGGGCGAAGCGCCACCGCGCAATTCTATGCCATCCCCGATGTGGACGAAGCGAAGGCCTACGTGCGCCATCCGGTGCTCGGTTCCCGTCTACTTGAGGCGGCGGACGCGATCCTTTCCGCACCCGCTGGCAGATCGGCCAGGGAGATCCTTGGGGACCCGGACGATATGAAGCTTCGATCATGTGCGACGCTGTTCTCCGCCATCTCTCCCGCAGATTCGATCTTCCACCGCATTCTTGATCGATTCTTCGGCGGCCAGCCAGACGTAAGGACACTCGAATTGCTTCGCCTGGGCCGTGAGGTCCCGTGAGCATTGGAGCCGCAGGCCATCCTGAACCCTCCAACCCCATTTCTGAAAATGACGTGCACTGAAAACAAACTCATGATCCTGCCGACTCTCGACTCCGAAGAGATGGCCGATAGCCGCCGCCGGGAGCTGGACATTTCGCGGGAGTTTGCCGCGCAGCTCGGGAATTCCGCTGTCGATTTGGCAAGGACGGGGCGCTACACGAATGCCGCTGGAGAAGGCGTCTTATGGGAAGCGGCGGTTCGGAGAGCGTGTGAGTTGAAGGTGAGCATTCCGCCAGGTGCTCCATTGCCCGAGCCAAGGCAGTCATTCCACGCGGAAACCCAGATCCAGATTACCAACGAGACGACTTTCGGGGCGTCGCGGCGGCTCAGGGACCAGGGTCTTGCCCCGCTGGCCCTCAACTTCGCCAACGGTCTCACCACCGGGGGAGGTGTCCTCAGCGGCTCGAAGGCGCAGGAAGAGGTTCTCTGCCGTTCGAGTTCTCTTTATCTCACGCTGGAAGGCGATGCCATGTATGAGGCCCACGCGAAGCGTTCGCTCCCGGACTCGACGGAGTGGTGCATCCTTTCTCCCGACGTCCCCGTGTTCCGCGACGATTCCGGCAGGCCGTTGGACGAGCCATGGCCGCTGAGCTTCATCACGTGCGCCGCTCCCGTCGCGCATCGGGTTGGACAGCCCCTGTCCGGCGACCTGCGGTGGGGGAAATTTACCTGTCCCTTCGCAACGCTGGACCACCTGCGGATCGTCCATCACGCCTTCATCGGAGTACTCGATTGCCGCCTGCAAGAAGGCGGAAACTGAAACGACAAGCCCCGCCGCCCCCCTTGAAGAGAGAGTTGCCAAAGGACCGGAAGCCGCCGCCGCGGAAGCCGTGAAGATCCAGGAGGAACTCGCCGCCCTCATGGAGACCGTGACCGACGCCGCCAGCGCCGAGGCGGCCATCGCCAAGCTCGGCCCGATCGCCGAGAAGTTCGCGATTGTCGCCAAGGCCGCGAAAGATATGGACCAAAAGCTTGATCCCGAAGTCGATGCCAAGCTGAAGGAACTACTCAAGCCGTCCCAGGACCGCCTGTCGGCCGCCATGGAAAAGGCGATGCCGGTCATTTCGAAGCACCCGGAGATCGCGCAGAAAATGCAGGACGCGATGTCGCGGATGGCGCCGAAGCCTTGAGGTTCCGCGCCCGCCGCGTCTCCGCCACGTCACCACCGCTTTCGTGACAGCTTCCGGAGTGGAGGGTCGTGTCGTGCTCCTCGGATCTTCGTTGATATGCCGGCGCGTTTGGCAACGTTAGGAACGGAAGCCATGCAAAACCTCCTCCTCGTTTTCCTCGCCGCTTCCGCCCTCACCGCGGCGGCCACACCCGACCCGGTCCGCGTGCTGGTCTGGGACGAGCGCCAGCCGGAACAAAAGAAGACCTACGCGGGGGCCTTCCTCGGGGACACCATCGCCGCCTGGTTATCCAAGCAACCCGGGATCGTCGCAAAATCGGCGGGCCTCGACTCGCCGGAGCAGGGACTCGACGCGGCGACACTGGACGCCACGGATGTCGTCGTCTGGTGGGGTCATCAAAAGCACATGAACGTTTCCGAAGCCCGCGCTGCGGAGGTCGTCAAACGCGTCATGGACGGGAAGCTCGGCTTCGTCCCGCTGCACTCGGCCCATTGGGCGCGGCCCTTCGTGAGCCTGATGCAGGAGCGGGCCAAGGCCGATGCCGTGGCGAAGCTGCCGGAGGCGGAGCGGGCCACCGCGCGATGGGAGTTTCTGAATGCCGCGCCGGTCGGCAAGCTGGTGAAGCATTCGGATCCGCTCACCCCTTCGCTGGTCCACGAGGACGGGGTCTGGAAGCTGACGCTGCCGCAGTGCGTGTTTCCCGACTACCGGCCCGACGGTGCCCCGAGCCATATGACGACCCTGCTGCCAGATCATCCGCTCGCCGCCGGCCTGCCGCCCAAGTGGAGCTTGCGGCAGACGGAAATGTACAACGAGCCGTTTCATGTCCCGACACCCGATGCCGTGGTCTTCGAGGAACGTTGGGACAAAGGCGAGCGCTTCCGCAGCGGCTGCGCGTGGCAGGTTGGCAAGGGACGCGTCTTCTATTTCCGACCCGGGCACGAAACCTATCCGGTGTTCTTGGACGAAAACTGCCTGCGGGTCGTCCTCAACGCCGCGCGCTGGGCAGCCCCTGCGAGCGGAAATCGGAACTAGTTCCCGCCGCATCAGCACCGGTGGCAAGTTCCGCCTTGCGGCCCCGGAACCTGAACGAGAGCCTTCACGGATGCTGAAACAATGGATCTCCCTCGGAGTCGGAATGGCGGCGATTTCGCCTGCCCACGCGGATTGGCCTCAGTTCCGCGGGCCGGCTGGCGACAGCGTCTATCCGACGCGGGAAGACGGCGCGCCGCATGGTTTTCCCATCGAGTGGAGCGAGACGAAGAACGTCGTGTGGAAGACCCCGGTGACCGGGAAGGCCTGGTCCACGCCGGTCGTGATGGGCGACCAGGTCTGGCTGACGAACGCCACGGCGGATGGCAAGAAGATGTCCGCGGTGTGTCTCGAAAAGGCCAGCGGACGCACACTTCACGACCTGCTGCTCTTTGAAAACGAGGCACCCGAACCGCTGGGCAATGCCGTGAACTGCTACGGCTCCTGTTCGCCGGCGATCGATGTCGAACGCGCTTACGTTCACTTCGGCAGTTACGGCACTGCCGCGCTCGACCGCAAAACGGGGAAAGTCGTCTGGCAACGCCGCGATCTCCCGTGCCGCCACTTCCGCGGACCGGGCTCCTCGCTGGCGCTCCACCGCGATACCGTGATCCTCACGATGGACGGCGCGGACGTTCAATATCTCGTCGCGCTGGATTGCAAGACGGGAAAGACCGTGTGGAAGACCGACCGCACCACCGACTTCGGCGACGTCGAGGCCGGCGGCTTGATCCGCGGCGACGGGGACTTCCGCAAGGCCTACACCACGCCCGGCTTCGTCACCATCGGCGGCCGCGTGCAACTGGTTAGCCCCGGGGCCAAGGCGTGTTATGGCTATGATGCTGACAGCGGCAAGGAGCTGTGGAAAATCACCTACGACGGCTATTCCAACGCCGCGAGCCCGGTCTTCTTCCGGGACAAGATGGCCATCATCAACACCGGCTTCGGCAAGGCCCACCTGCTCGGCGTCCGGCTGGATGGCGAACTGAAGGGCGACGTCACCCGGTCGCATGTCGAGTGGGACACCTTCAAGCGGATCCCCACGCTGTCCTCGCCACTGGTCGTCGAGGGCAAGATCTACGTCGTGTCCGAGATCGGCATCGTCAGCCGCATCGATGCTGCCAGCGGCAAGATCGAGGGTTCGATTCCGCTTGGCGGTCGCTATTCTTCGTCCGGCGCCCATGCCGACGGGCACTTGTATTTCCTCAGCGAGGAAGGAGAGGCCAAGGTGGTCCGCCCCGGTTCGAAGATGGAACTCGTGGCGACCAATCCGCTGGACGACGGCTTCATGGCATCTCCCGCGTTCGACGGGGATTCGATCTATCTGCGAAGCAAGTCCCACATCTATCGGATCGGCAAGAAGCCGTAGGCCGGGCTACGGGTAGGCTTTCTCCAGTTCGCCGGATGTGAACACCGTGTCGCGGTCGGCGAGTTCCTTGCGGACTTCGGAAAGGGTGGCGGCTTTCACCGCGTCCTTGGCGTTGCCCCAGGCGTGGCGGGTGAAGGTCGCGATGTCGGCGAGAGCGCTGTCGCTGAAATCGGGATTCTGCTTGAGGCCGGGCATCACGGTCGGCGGGTTGTAATCCTTCCCGGCCACGCGGATCGGTCCCATCATGCCTTGCAGCAGGATCGCGGCGAGGCGCTTGGGGGTGCCGGTGACCCATTCCGATCCGGCGAGGGGCGGGCCTAACAGCTCAAGCCCGCCGCCGTCGGCGCCGTGGCAAGCCATGCAGTTCTTCACGAAGAGCGCCTCGCCGCGTTCGAAAGATGCGAGATGCTCCTTATTGCGCGGCGGCGGGTAGGCGGCGGCGGTGGTTTTGGGCCGCAGGCACTCGTCGAGGTAGCCGTTGAGCTTCGCGTCATCGAAGTCGGACCCGATGATTTGCCGGAAACGCGCCTCGCGTCCGGCGAGTCCGTGGATCGCGGCTTCGCGGAAAAACGGCTGATTGATGTCGCGAGTGAGGATCCGCTTCAGCAGCATGAGGGCTTCATCACCCGGCAAGCGCCCGAGGCTGGCCGCAAGCTGACGGCGGACCGCCGCGTGGGGATGGTCGGAGATCTTCTCCAGCGCCGACATCAAAGCCGCGGCGTCGGATGCAGGCAGAAACTCGGCCAAGCGGATCGCCGTTTCCACGGCATAGGGATCTTCGGAATCCAAGGCGGCAGCGATGACTTTGGCATTGAGGGCGCCGAGACCTTCCAGCGTCCACAGCGCGTGAATTTGGCCGAGAGGTTTCGTGTTATCCGTTGCCATCGTGCCGAGCGCGGGGACGGCGCTCAGGTCGCCGCTGTCGATGATTCGTTGCTGCGCCGTGTCGCGCCACCAGCCGTTGGCGTGGGCGAGGAAGGGGACGAGTTCCGTTGCGCTTTTCCCGAGCATGCGCGGGGTTTCCTTCAAGGGGCCGCCGCGGTGTTTGATGCGGTAGATGCGCCCGAGCTGCGGGTCGCTCTCCAGGTTGCGGCGGGCGATATGCTCCTTGAGATAAGGTGTTAGATAGGCCTTGTGCTGGACGATGCCGTGGTAGAGATCGATGAGGATCAGGCTGCCGTCCGGCGCGGTGAAAAGGTTCACGGGGCGGAAGCGCTCGTCGGTGGAGGCGAGGAACTCGCGTCCGGTCAGCGGTGTCTCCCCGGCCAGCAATCCGTCGCTTTCCGTGACGCGGAGCATCCGCACGAGGTTCGCGGAGGGCTCGCAGAAGAAGGCGGTGTCGCGGAACTCCGGCGGAAACTGGTCGCCGCGATAAACGACCGGCCCGCAGGCGGCGGTCGCGGCCTTGAGGTGGCCGTTCTCGTCGAGATCGCCCTCGCCGCCGCGGTTCACGCCGGGCGTGACGCGAGCCGGGAAGAGCTTGTCGCGGTAGGAGATGTTCACCGAGTTACCGGTCGGCTTC
>NEUO01000116.1 GCA_002304315.1 Verrucomicrobiia bacterium Tous-C4TDCM | reverse complement strand
GCCCGGACGGTCCCGAAACGCTTTTGCTCAATCGATTATGAAGCATCCGGTCTGCCGGAAGGCGGAAGACCCGGCGCTGCGGGATCAGGATGCTTCGCAAGGGATTTTTCGGAGTGCCCTTGTCTGCGGAGATATGCGGGTTATGTCAACACCACCGATGCCGCCGCCCGACAAGACCTGCGCCACCTGCGGCCGCCGCATCGAGTGGCGGAAGAAGTGGGAGCGCTGTTGGGACGAGGTGAAGTACTGCTCCGATGCCTGCCGCCGCAGCAAGCCGAGTGGCGCGGATCGGAAAATGGAAGTGGCGATCGTCGAGTTGATTTCGAAGCGGGCCGGCGGGGCCACGATCTGCCCGAGCGAGGCGGCACGTGCGGTCTTTCCGGACGGATGGCGGGATCGCATGGAAGACGCGCGGCAGGCGGCGAGGCGGTTGGTCGCGGCAGGGGAAATCGAGATCGTGCAGGGCGGCCGTGTGGTCGATCCTTCCACGGCGAAAGGACCGATCCGGCTGCGGCTGAAGCATTGATCCACGGGAAAGCTTCTTTGCTTTTCGTCTGATGGGCCTAGGATTGCACCATGAAAAATGTGGTGATGTCCGCACTCCTGGCGCTGGCCGCCTTGCCCGCAGCCGCGCAGCATACGGTCACTCCGCCGAGCGCGCCGCGACTGCCGATGGCGACCGTGTTCAAGGGCGAGGCGAAGTTCCGCGCGATCGTCCAGCAGGCGGAGAAGGAGAACTGGCGGCAGTTGCCGATCGGGGCACGTACGATCCGCGCCGCGCGGGCGATGGTCGGGACGCCGTATGTCAACTACACGTTGGAAGTCGACGACCGCATCGAGTCACCGGTCGTGAACTTCGGCGCGATGGACTGCTGGACCTACTACGAGAACGCCTTGGCCTTCGCCCGCATGCTCCGCTACAAGCCCGGGCCCTACACGCAGCAGGACATGCTCCACATGGTCGAAGTGGAGCGCTACCGCGACGGGCGCTGCACCGGCGGCTACCTCAGCCGGATGCACCACCTCGAGGAGGTCTTTTACGACAACGAGCGCCGCGGCTTCGCCAAGAACATCACACCGCGCATCCCCGGGGCGGTGCGCCTGAAGCGGGAGATCCGCGAGATGACGGTGCAGTGGAAGAGCTACCGCTATCTCCGCAACAGCCCCTCGTTGCTGCCGGAGATGGGCCGGATCGAGGCCCGGGTGTCGAAGCTCCCGGTCTATCACATTCCCAGGAACAAGGTCCAGGGGATCGAGGGCTATCTGCAGGATGGCGACGTCTGCGCCATTACCACGAACTGGAAAGACGGCTACACCTCGCACGTCGGTCTGATCGTGAAACTCAAGGGCCGCGCGTATTTCACCCACGCCACGTCGGACCGCGACAAAGGGCGCATGACCATCATTGATCGCCCGATCACCGACTACCTGAACGGCTCCTCGAAGCATGCCGGGATCGTCGTCGTGCGGCCGAACGATCTGCCGCCATCGAGATTCTGGGCGCGACCGGTGGCGGGGCGCTGAAACGCATCAATCGAGGTCCGGCTGCTGCGTCGGCTTGAGACGGAGGACCCGGCAGCCCTTGACGAGGGCCGGCAGCCCGATGATGAGCAGGACGAGGCTCCAGTGGCCGTGGCGGAACCAGTTGAGGGTGAAAAAGACCAGCGGGATCAGGCCGCAGACCGTCCAGACGATACCGAGCGTGCGGTTGCGCCGGTGATTCCCGGCAATCAGTTCGCGGGCCCGCAGCGTGGTGGCCAGTATTAACTCCGAGCGCTCGGATTCGCTGAGACCACCCAAAAGAAGTCCCGCGAAAGCCCGCCGGGGTAAATCACCCGCAGCAAGTCGGAGAGCGACCTTCTCGATGGCCGCCCGGTGGACTTGGGCGACCGACGGGGCCTCGATTTCGATGGAACTCACAGGGCAATCCAGACATTCGCCGCGAGCCCTGTCGAGCCAAGTGCCGATGGAAGGCGTCGATGGAAAACGGATGAAAGCAAGAGCCTGAAAGCATTTTCATGTTTGTTCCGCGCCGGTTTTTGTTAGCCCGGGGCATGAAATCGAGCGGGCCGGGGTGGACCTACCTGAGCAACCACGCGCACACGATCCTGTTGCTGTGGCGTGAGCCGGACCTGCGGGTGCGTGACATCGCCGCGCGGATCGGGATCACCGAGCGGGCGGTGATCCGGATCATCGGCGAACTTGAGGCTGCCGGGGTGATCCGCCGCCGCCGCGAGGGCCGGCGGAACCACTACGAGATCGACGGCGACACGCCGCTGCGCCATCCGCTCGAGCAGCACGTCCGGCTGGTCCAGTTGCTGGAACTGCTGAAGGGGCCGCCCGGGTCCGGTCAGGAGTCCGCGGGAGGGACGAATTTCTCGCCGCGCAGCACTTCCACGTCGCAGGAGTAGGCGATCACCGCGAAGTGATCGAAGAAGCGCGCAGCGATTCCTTGCATCAAGAGGTCGGCGGTGGCGTCGTTGACGAGGGTGTCGATCTGGATGTTGCGGCCTTCCCATTCGGAGGCGCGGACTCCCCGCGAACCGCAGCCTTCGACCAGCGTGATCGTGTGGCCGGTCACGCCGTGGCTGGCGAGGAGCTTGAGCAACTGCGTGCGGAGCAGGCTTTCCGCGATGATGGTGACTTTTTTCAGGCGGACCTTCATGACAGCAGGGGTTCGAGGTGGCGGGCGAGGAACAGGCACCACGGGATGCCGAGGGCGAGATTGAAAGGGAAAGTCACCCCGAGCGACAATGTCAGATACACGCCGGGACTCGCTTCCGGCAGGGCGATGCGGACGGCGGCGGGAGCGGCGATGTAAGATGCGCTGGCAGCCATCACCCCGAGCACCGCGGCCCCGCCGGGAGAAAGTCCAGCCAGCAAGCCGCCGGCCACGCCCAGCGCGCCGTGAAGGAGCGGGAGCAGCATCGCCAGGATCACCGGGCGGATCCCGGAATGGCGGATGTCCTTGAGCCGCCGGCCGGCGAGGGCACCGAGTTCGAGCAGGAACAGGCAGAGGACGCCCTTGAAGGGAATCACGAAGAAGGGCTTCACGCTTTCCCACTGCGCTTTGCTGGACAGGTAGCCGATGAGGGTGCCCCCGGCGAGCAGGACGATGCTTTTGCCGGTCAGCACCTCGGCCATCGCGTCCCGCGAGAAGGCCGGCCCCGGGCCGCGGCGGGCGAGGAGGAGGGCGATGATGATGCCGGGGATCTCAAGAATCGCCACCAGCGCGGGCAGGAAGCCTTCGGGGTTCAAGCCGGAGCGTTGGGCGGCCTCATTGGCGACCAGGAAGGTCACTGCGGAGACCGAGCCGAAGTGGGCGGCTACAGCGGCGGCATTGATGCGGTCGAGCCGGCCCCAAGTGTGCATCAGCCAGAAGGCGATCAACGGCGTGGCGATGCCAAGTCCCAGCGTGACAAATCCCGGCACCACCACCCGGGCCAAGCCCGCCTCGGCCACCGCGGCGCCGCCTTTCATGCCGATCGCAAACAGCAGGTAGATCGAGAGTGCCTGGAACACCGGTTCCGGCAGCCGGAGATCGCTCCGGGCGAGGCAGGCGATCAGGCCCAGCAGGAAGGCGAGCACGACGGGAGAAAGCAGATTATCGATGAGCATGGCGGTCAGGTCAGGCGGCGGCCGGGAAAGAAGACGGAATTACAAAACATGCAATAAAAATCATGTGTTTAGATTCACCTGTCGCCGAATGCTGATTCATCGGGCCTCCCTGACAAAAATCCCAAGTTTGGGCTTGCACGGGTCTGCTCAGCGGGTATTCACCGCCCCCCGAATTATGGCTAAAAAGAGCTGGATTGCCCGCAACGAGCGCAAGGCGCGCACTGTCGCCAAATACTCCGACCTTCGTCACAAGCTGAAGGCCGAGAAAGACTACATCGGCTTGACGATGCTGCCCCGTGATGCCAGCCCGACCCGGCTGGTGAACCGCTGCGCCTACTCCGGTCGTCGCCGCGCTTTCCTCCGCCGCTTCCGTCTCTCCCGTATCAGCTTCCGCGAGCTCGCCTCGCACGGCATGATCCCGGGCGTGACGAAGTCGAGCTGGTAAAACGGCACGCCGTCCGCTACGGTTGACGGGAGGCGGTAAAAGCTCGCCCTCCCGTCCCTTCGATGCCCATCTACGAATACCTTTCCGAAAGCCCCGAAGATCCGGAGCGATCTTGCCGCGTTTGCCGCAAGGGGTTTGAACTCAGGCGGCCGATCGACCGCCCGGCACTCGAGCAGTGCCCGCTTTGCCGCCACGCGGTGCGCAAGGTGATTTCCAAGGTGAACACGCCACGGATCGCAAAGCCGCTGTCCGTGAGCGACGCCAAATCGGCGGGATTCACCGTGCTCGAACGCCGTGATCAAGGCGTTTACGAAAAGCTCTGACTGGGATGACCGCGCTCCCCGATCTTTTCCTGCTGGCGTCGTCCGCCGAAATTTCGACCGAGCTCCCTTCGCTCGGGAAATGCCTGCTCTATCTCGCGGGCATCACCTTTTTCCTGCTGCTCAACGCGTTCTTCGTCGCGTCGGAATTCGCCATCGTCAAAGTCCGGCCCAGCCAGCTGGAGGCAGTGGCCAAGGACAAGCCGACCCGCACCGCCACCGCGCAGCACGTGGTCAGCCACCTCGAAGGCTACCTTTCCGCCAACCAGCTCGGCATCACCATCGCCTCGCTGGCGCTCGGCTTCCTCGGCGAGCCTTTCGTCGCGGCGCTGGTCTCCCCGCTGCTGCTGATGGCCGGCGTCCCGCTGGATGCCGATTTTCTGGGGTTGTCGATCCATCCGGTGAGGCTGATCTCTTTCGTTCTCGCGATCGCTTCGTTCACCTTCCTCCACGTGGTGATCGGCGAGCTGATTCCGAAATCGATCGCCATTCGCAAGTCCGTCGCCACCACGCTGCTGCTGGTGGGTCCGCTGCACCTGTTTTACCGGACCTTCCACTGGGCAATCCGGATACTCAACGGCACGGCCAACTGGATCCTGAAGAACGTCCTCCGCATCGACCCCGTGGGCGAGGGCGAGCATGTCCACTCGGCCGATGAACTCGCGCTGCTGGTCGCGGAAAGCGAGCGAGCCGAGGAGGTCACCGAGATCGAGCGCGAGATCCTGATCAACGCCCTCGAGCTGAATGAACTCTGGGTCCGCGATGTGATGACGCCGCGCCAGGAAGTCATCGTGCTCCACGCCGACGAGCCTTTTGAGAAATCCCTGGAAACCGCCCGCCGCACCAAGCACACCCGCTTCCCGCTGGCCAAGGGCGGCCACCTCGACAACGCGATCGGCCTGATCCACATCAAGGACGTGCTCAGGCTGGTCGGCACGCCGGACCCCGACCTGATGCGGATCAAACGCGAGCTGAGGATGGTGCCCGACACCATGCCGCTCGATGTCCTGCTGAAATTCTTCCTCAAGGAGCGCGCGCATCTTGCCATGGCGGTCGATGAGTTCGGCACGCCGGTCGGCATCGTCTTCCTCGACAATGTGATCGCGGAGCTGGTCGGTGACATCCACGACGAGTTCGACAACGAGAAGCCGGAGTCGAACTGGATCAACGACAACGAGTTCGTGATCGAAGGCGCGATGACCCTCAACGATCTCACCGAAATGGCGGACGAGCTCGAGCTCGATAGCGGCGAGGTCACCACCGTCGGTGGCTACATCACCCAGCAGCTCGGGCGTTTCCCGGAAGTGGGCGAGATGGTCGAGATCCACGGCTGGGAAGCGAAGGTCACCAGCACCGACGGCCGTCGCGTCGGCCAGGTGCATTTCCGCAAGCTTGAGCCGGTCGCCGCGAATGGCGATGCGGAAGGAGAATAGGGGGATCCCAAGTTTCCAGGGTAGAACTTGCCAAGCTCAGGTGGATCGTGGGAATACATGAACGACGGTGGTGCCAACAACCGCGAGGCGCGTGGGCACCGGCGCTGGTGCTTGAATCCCCCGATGGGCCGGGCTGGCTTCGGCGGTGGGACGAAGTTCGCGGCGATGGCCTGCATGGACACTTCAGGCAAAGACAAGGCCGGAGACACGTGGAGCTATCCCGACAAGGGCTTCTTTCCGTTGAAATATCTCCACGGCGATGGCTGGTCGTTTTATCTCCGCGAGGGTTCGTCGTCCCGCAACGCGCTGGAGGTGGAGGTCTTCCGGCTGGCGGCACGACCGCAAAAGCCTTTCACCTGGGCGGACAAGGAACTCGGGGAGAAGCTGGAGATCGCGTGGATCTCGTCGAAGATGAATGCGATCAATTTCGAACCCAAGGGAGCCAACAAGGAAGGGATCTACTGGGTCCGCATCCGCGGGGCCGGGGTGCGGGAGCAATATCTGGTCGAACTTTACTAATTCGACTTCGGAACTGGCCTGACAGCTCAGCCACGGCTTTGGGGTGCAGGAAAATCAAGAAATCGGACAACTCCGGGCTGGCGGCGGCGTTTCGAACAAGTGGGTCGGCCGTGTTGCCGCCCTTGAACCCCAATCCACCATGAAATCCAGCATCCATTCCCTCGTCGCGGCGTCCCTGCTCGTCATTCCCTGTGCCTTCTCCGAAGCACCGGTGCCACCTTCCCCTGAGAAAGATCGGCCCGAGGCCCGCCCGCATGCGGTGCATCCGGAGCGGCAGCAAGCCCAGCGGCGCGAACGCGCACAAGCGGGCCAGCCAGACCGCCCGGAGCGGAGGAACATCGAGGCACCGACTCCCCCGCGGCCGCCCGCGACGGGGATGGCACCGGACGGTCCCCGACCTGAAGCACGCCCGACCCACGGGCCCGCCGAGGTCGAACGCGAACGCCGGATGGCGATGGAGCGCATGGAGCGGCTGGAGCGTGCGATGCAAGAGCGCGACGCCCTGATGGGAAAGGCCGCTCGTGAGCTGAGCGCGCGGATGGATCGCATGGAAGTGTTTTTGAAAAAGTCCGGACCGGAAACCCAGGCCGAGCCGGCGCGGCCGGTTCCCGACGAGCGGGTGAAGCAGGCCACCCGGGAGATGGAAGCGCGGATGAAGCACCTCAAGGAAATGGAAGCGAAACTCGTGGAGCGTGACCGCGAACTCGGCAAGCGCGAGCGGGCGTTCCCCGAGCGCGAGGCCGACCTCGCCGCCAAGCAAGAGACACTTGCCAAGCGCGAGCGGGAGCTCCGGCAAATGGCGGAGAAATTGGAAACCCGCGAAAAGGACCGGCGCGAGACCGAAAAAAAGGAGATGCGCAAAAAGGGAGATCGTGAAAAGAAGACGGAATGATCCCCGGCGGGACCTAACCTGCGAACTGGCTGACCGCGCACCCCGCTTTGAAGTGGCGTGCCGTCAGTCGAGCGGCGAAGTCAGGGAAGGCAGGCACTCGATCAGGAAGCGACTGGCCCGGCGGGCATCGTTTTCGAGCGCCAGCTTTTCACGCTCCAGCGGATTGCTGGAGACCGTCACAGGTGGCTCCACTCGTTGATTCGTTTGGGCCGGGGCTGGGTCGGTGCCGGTAACCACAGGCACCGCTGCCGGATCCGGCCACATCAGCACGATGGCAGCAGCCACGGCGGGGGGGAGCACGAACCAGGGCCAGACCCGACTAACCTTCGCGGGCTCGGGTTCGCCGAGCGAGCGGATGATCCGTGCTTCCAGTCCCGGCGAGGGACGGGGGTCGGGCTTATGGGCACGGAGCAGGTCGCCGATCTCATCGTGGGGTTCTCGGGATTTCATGGCGTGCGTTGGAATTCTGAATTCGGTGACGAGGTCTGGCCGCGGAGCGTTTCTGCCAGCGTCTTGCGGGCGCGGTGGAGGATGACTTTCACCGCACCTTCCCGCTTGCCGAGGACGCCGGCGACCTCCTTCAAGGGCAGCTCTTCCCGGTAGTGGAGCCACAGGGCGCTGTAGGCATCGGCGGAAAGATCGCGTTTCGCCATTTCCCATAGCCAAAGCGAGTTGCAGGCAGGCTGGGACTCGGTGGGAAAGGGCATTTCGGCGGGCGGTGGGCGGGACTTTCTCAAGGCGGCGATCGAGAGGCGGCGGGCAATGGTGAACAACCACGGCAGCAGCGGCAGGGTGGGATCGAAGAGGTGGAGCTTGTTCCAAGGGCGGAGAAAGGTCTCCTGCGTGAGGTCCTCGGCATCCTGCCGGTGGCGCGTCAGGGTCAGCAAGAAACCGTAAACGCGGCCATGGTGGCGGTGGACGAGCGTAGCGAATGCCGCCGACGATCCGTCCCGCGCCTGGCGCGCGAGCAGGGAGTCATCGGAGCAGGGGACAGGATTCAAGATGAGCCAGTCTGGCGATTTTCTCGGAAGTGGAAAGGCAAGTTCAGCGGTCCGGCCCCGGGCTGGCGGCGGCCTTTTCCATGAGGGTGATCCATTCTCCGACCGGCAGACTGAGCGTGGCTTTTAGGTCAGGCGCGGCGGGATCGGCCCTGAGATCGGTGCGCAGGTCGAGTCCGTCGAAGCGGGCGTCGCTTGCCTGAACGAACGCGATCACGCCATCCAGCATCCGGCGCAGGTTTTCAGCGTCGGCGGCATCCGCGGTTCCCGCGCCGATTCGCACGGTGAAGCGTCCGCCTTGCTCGTTGAATGCGACTTGGAGCGTCTTGGCCATGCGGACCAGCCGGGCCTCGTCGCCGGGCATGTCGATTTCCGAAAGCCGAGCGCTGGCGGCGATCAGCGGACTGCCCCCGTGTGCGGTTAAGAAGGGGGCCGGCTTGGCCGGGGCGTTTGCCTTCAGCACATCGAGCGCCTGGTGCAGCAGTTCCTTTTGCCGACTGAAGACCAGCAGGCTCTCGGTGGAGAACGCGGCGTGCTGCCAGACTTCCTTGTCTTTCCAATGATGGACGGCGATGCCAGCGTAAACGGAGGTTTCATGGCTGTCGGCGGCTCCCAGGACATCCTCGATGTGGGCGCGGTTGAAGGTCCCGTCGATCAGGGCGACTGCATGGTCCGGCTTGCCGTCGCCGTAAAGCGTGATGCCGCGCAAGTCGTTGAGCGGATGGATCGAGAACATCCGCTTGAAGGCCCGGAGCTTGGCACCGTGGTCGGCCGCGATCCGTGCGAAGATGGATTTCCCGGTCTCGCTGCCGCGCATCGCGTCGAGGTCGGCGTGGAGTTGCCATTTGGCGGAAGCGGGGACTTGGGAGGGGACGATCCCGCCCGCGAAAAGAGGAGCGATTAAGGCGAGGAGGCTCAGGAAGATGGATCTCATGGTCGGCGGATGTCTTTGCGAAATGTACGGTGCAGTGCGACGAGAGGTTACATCGGTATTCCAGGCGGCAGCGAAGTGTCCGAGAGGCGGGACCGAGAACCGAATCCATGCGCTTCCAGCTTGAAGTTTTTATGAAGAATTGGGCGATATCCGGAACTCTATAAATTTCGGAATGTTTGAGCTTGTACAGTTCAGAAGCATCTGCTGGATTGGTTGGCGTGAGCGGGGGATTTGAAATTACAAAAGGGACGTCTGTTGCCGAATCGGCGAAGATGTCGTGGGTCGGCAAGGGCTGTAACTGGGCCGCTGCGCTGTTTCTGCTGGCGTCGGCGCTGAGCTTCGGCGGTGTCGCCGGGAACTGGTTCAGCGGCGAGCATGCCGGAGGGGGCTTGTTGTTCCGGTTTTTGCAGTTGGCGACCGGTTCGGTCGCCATGGGCCTCTTGGTGGCCATTCCCGGTTCATTGCTTTTCGGCCGGAATCCCATCCGCTGGGGCATGGGAATGCCGATTCTGGTCTATGCCGGCGGAGTTCTAGTTGCTCTGGTCGCCGGACGCGCCGGTGTTTCCGGTTTGATTCTCGGTGCCCCGTTGTATCTCGGCTTCTCCATTGCCGCCGGGATGATGGGGGCGTTTCTCGTGGACGGTGCCTTTTCCCGCGTCCGGATTGCCTGACAGGACTGCCTTCCGATGCCGGTGCCCGCAGCGAAATGCTTCTTCGATGGCGATGGCCGCCCTGGTCAGTTTGACCGGATCATTCCTGGCAGGTCGCAACGCAATCTATTGGGGGGTTGGGATGCCTTTGTTGGTTTACGTGGCGGGCTCCTTCAGCGCCTTCATTTCCGGTCATGCGGGAGCCGCGATGTTCCTGGTGGGAGCCCCTCTGTTTTGCGGTCTCGCCGTGCTTGGAGGCATGCTTGCCACTTTCGCAGTGGACCGCAAGGGGCCGTCCGCTTGTCTGCCCGAGTGACACCTTAGAGGGTGGCACTTTCGTGTCCTGCCGCAGAGAGGTCTGTTTTCAAGAAACCAAGATATTCCTCTCCATTCGCTCACTCTCGCTCGAGCCGACTCTTGGTTCGATGGAAGAACCAATACCCGAATGCCGTGATCAGCAGCAGCGCTCCGAAAATTGCGCTCCAATCCCGGTACCCTTTCGTGATCGAATAGAAAGTTCCTAGAAAGAACACCGCCACCAGCAGGGCCGCAGTCGGAACGATCAGATACAATGCGCTCAAGCATGCAGTCCGCAAAGGGGGTGAGCTATCCGAACTTCTTCTCCGCAGCAAGGCGGCGAACGTCACCATTAGAAGTCCTGCGGTCGCAATGGCCAGAGAGGAAGCAAGGGCCAGGACCGAGTCCTGCGTGACGGGAGAGGAGTCGGTGATCCGGCGGACTGCTTCGTTCAGGGCGAACGACAGGCAAATAAACCAGAACAGCCTTCCCGGAAGATCCATCAAGACGAGCACAAGAACGCGGATCGCCGGTGGGAGTTCGTTCATCACATTACTGTCGGAAGCAGCATAGGGCATGGAGCACTTGCGTAAGGCGCTGCATGAGTCTTGCCAGGACATGCCGGAAGGGATCTTCATGAGGCTTCATTACGGCCCCGGGACTTGCATTTTCACCTGAAGGCGGAGAAAGCGCTTCGGTGCGTCTTCAATGGCAACGGTGTCGATGAAACGGACGGATTTAGTGCCATCCGGGTTCAATGAATCGGTCGGCATGTCGATGCGGGTTTCGGTGATTGACTCGGGTTTCCAGTCGGTCAGGCCAGTGCTGGAATCGATGGAGAAAATCTGGTTGGCAGCCGCTGGATTGATCCGCGCCGAAACTCCGAGGTATTCCCGGTTGTCCCCGGAGTCGGTGAGAAATTCCGTCTGGAGAACCAGGGCGGAGCCGCTGTCCGGGTGATTCAACTGACTGAGGGCGACACACTCCAGCCAATTGGTGCGGCCGTCACCATCGCCATCGGCATTCCAGTAAAGTCGCGACTGAGCGCCGGTCGAGCCGAGTTGCGATTCGATCCAACTGTCAAGATCGCTGGTGGGGAATGTGTCGGGATAAACTTGGAGCGGCTCGATTTTGACGGTGTTGTTAGAGGCGAAGGTGCCTTGGTCGAGTTGGATCCAGGTGGCCGCATCCTCGCTGCCGAAGAGCCGGAATGCGGTGATGGTGCCGTTGAGGTTTCCGTCCTGGCGGGGCAGGTATTCAAAGGTGTCGAAAAAGCGGAGATCACCGAGATTGAAGACGATCTCATGTGGATGGCTCGGCGGGCTGGCTCCGGTGTAGCGAGTGTGCCAGATGGTGTTGCTGAGTCCGTCAATCGTCCGGTAGGCGCGGTTGTCAGGTGAGATTTGCTCGCTGCTTGTCGAGTGAATGGTCCAGGTGCTGCGGTCCAGCCGGGTGCCGCCGGTCAGAAGGTAGAACTCGGCCATGGATGCCCAAATGCCGGTGCCGCCATCGGTGACGAGCTTGACGTAGCGGAAGCCACGATCGCGGTGGACCATCGCGTGGAAGGTCATCGGGGCGGTGTTAGGCGAGCCGCTGGCCAGGATGGAGTTGGCAGCGAGAGTGACCTCAACCGGCCCGCGGCTCCATGGAGTCACCGTGACGGTGTAAATGCTGCCGCTACCGAGGAGATTGGTGAGCGCAGCATTGGTGGCTTGAAGATCGTCCAAGGCCAGTCCCGTGACAGGCTCGCTGAAGGTGAGCGTGAGCACGAAAGGTTTGCCGACCTGATCGGTAGGCACGGTGTGATTGGTCGAAAAGACAGGCACTGTGGTTTGATTGGCCGCCGGCTCAAGATCATCAATCTGTAAAAGATAGGCGTTGAGCTGAGCCCGCTGGGTGCTTGTTAGATCGGCCGTCGGGCCATCAAAATCGTGGGCATTGGCCGAGGTGAGCACTTCGTCAAGCGTCGCGGCCGAACCATCATGAAGGTAAGGTGCCGTGCGCCAGAGTCCGCGCAGGCTGGGCGTGTCGAAGCCCGGGATGGGTGTGCCAAGCCGGTTGCCGGAGGACGGCTTTTGGGTGCCGACACGATGCAGTGCATTCCTCGCGCTATCGGAAAAATTCGGGCCTGAATGGCAGGCATAACAGCTTTGTTGATTGAAGATCGCCCTTCCGGCGAGTCCGTCCGGGGTGAGCGATCCGTCGGCCTGGCGATAGGGACTGCGGCCCACGGCGGTGAGTGAATTGACATAAGCGGCGAGTGCATCGAGATCGCTGCTCACTCCCGCTTTCGGAGTGCCGAGCGGTTGGCTGCGCGTGCCGGTGTTGAAATCCGTATCCGTCATCAGAACGGTGCCACCGCTGATGGTGCGGATCTGGTTTTCGAAATCCTGCACTTCATCGAAGTTTGCCGTCCAGTGCCGACGTCCTTGCCCTGCTCCCTTGCCCCGCAGGTCGATGGTATTGCGCAGGCCCTCTCCGAGGTTGGTGAAATCCCACACCCGGCCATCGCTGCCACCTTCCATGTGGCAGCTTGCGCAACTCATGTAGCCATCTTGAGCGAGACGGGTGTCATAGGAATCGTGGAAGAGCTGTTTGCCACGGAGCACATCCGGTGCCAGCGCTTCCACCGCCACGGTCGGGACATCGGCTAACAATGGAGCCGTGCCACAAGTGCTTGTGCAGATGATGCCTGTATTGAAAACGGAAACGCTGCGTGTCATGAAATTGTGCACGAAGAGCCGGGAGCCATCCGGGCTGATCGCCAAACCATCGGGAGCCTCGCCGCTGGACTCAAAGGCGAATGCGGATGTGCTGCCATAGCCATCGAGCACCCAGATTTCCCTGGACCCGAGGGTGCTCACGAAGAGCCTGTTTCCGAGCGGGCTGTAGATCGCGGCGGTGGCGACATCATTGTTGTCCAGATCCACCCGGCTGTTGAAGTCCTCTATGCCGGCCGCCAGATCAATTCGCGAGGCGATGCTGCGAACGGTGCTCTCGAAGGCAAGCGGAAGGCCGTCACGCACCGTTCCGCGGAAAATGTTATCCTTTTTCGACGATATGGTGGCTTGGGTGAGGTCCGGCGAAATTGCCAACGCCCCGAGGTAGTTGGGCAGTCCGCGGCCGTTGGTGGAACTCTCCGGGTTCATGCTCGGCTGCATGGAAATGAGCCCGGCCACGGAGAAGGTAGCGAGATCGATCCGGGTGACCTTTCCAGCATCGTCCGGCGAAACGAAATGCGCGACAAGCAGTTGTCCGCGGGCAGGATCCAAGGCGAGGTTGCGCGGGTGTGATCTGGTGACGACGGATCGCGTGAGCGTGCGGCTGAGGGTATCGACCTCCACCACTTGGCCGATGTCTTCCAGTGCGACATAAGCTTTTGTTAGATCCGGACTCATCGTCAGGCCGTGCGGCGAAGATCCCGGTGGCAGCGCCATGGTCGCGATTGTCGCGCCGCTTGCGGCATTGATGATGGAGATCGTGGAGTCCTTTTTGTTAGCCACCCAGATCGTGCCGTCTGGTCCTGCGGAAAGGGTGGCGGGCTGTGAGCCGACCGGCACCTCGTGCAGCTTTGCATAAGGAGCCGTGCCTTGGATCGCGGTGACCGTATTGTTGTCGGAATTGACGTTCCAAACCCGGGCCGATGAACCTTCGTGAATGATCGTGGAACTGCGGGTGGGAGCAATCGAAGGAATGGGCCGATGGATGACTTGCACCGCCGTCGCACGGGTCGCCGTGGTTTCCCCCTGCGGACGGGTATGGAGAGTGAGCGTGAAGTTGCCGGGGCTGTTGAAAGTGTGGGTCGCGGTGAGGGAAGGCGAAAACGCAGTGAGCGGCGTCCCGTCACCAAATTCCCACGCGTGCTCCAGATTGGCTGCGACCACGCCGCTGTTTGTTGCGGAAAAGCTGGCGGCTTCACCTAGCTGCCGCGGGCTGTCAGGGGTCACGATCATGCGATAGTTGCTGATCGATTGACCGGTGGAAAACGTGGAGACGATCTGCTCGATTGGCACGGCATTGCCGGCCCAATCGCGAACGCCATTCGCTTTTAGAATCACCTCATAAGTCGAATCGGCATCGAGCAATGCGTCCGGAACAAAGTTCACAATCCCCATCATGTGACTGTAAGTGCCGGGCACCACCGCCAGCGTCGCCGTATTGCGCAACGTGAGGGTGGAAGAGCTCAGACTGCTGGCCTCGACGAAGTCGGTGAAGCAAACACCGATGCGCGACTTGCGGTTCATGTTCACCGAACCATTGGCCGGCACCACAAAGTTGACCGCGGGAGGCAGGCTGTCGCGGTTCACGTCATGAACCCCGATGCTCAGCTTTTTCGAAGTGGAATGATCACTGGTCACGGCGATCATGTTTCCGAGCAGAGTGATGAAGGCATAGTCGTCGTTCGCCGGATTCTGCGGGTAAATGGTGGACACGACGGGCGCGGGCGACTGCGCCAAATCCCACTTGGTCGCGCCCGGATAGTGCCCGATGAAAGCAAACCCGTCCTTCCCGAAGCCGTATTCGGGATTCGACAGGGTCGTGCCTGCATTTGCGTTGTAGGTGGTCTTCACGATATTCGCCGGGTTGGCGAAATTGTAGGACTCCAAGGCTCCGTCCTGAGCGCCGAAGAAGTGTGAGCCATAAACGAAGCCCTGGTAGCCGATGCGCACATCGAATGGAGCCGCGATCTGTGTCGGATTCGCAGGGTCGCTGATATCGAGCAACAGGACTTTCCCATCGAAAGTCGGGAAGGTGGACGAGCTGAGGACCAGCAGATTTCCAATCGTCACCGCGGCGCGAAGGGTGAGATTCGAGAGTTGGGAGACATTCCGATACGCGAGTTGCACCGGACTTGCCGGATTCGTGGTGTCCACCACATGGAGTCCATTGGCTCCTGTCGGGGCGAAAACATAACGGGCACCCTGCATCGCGGGAGCGAATGAATAGCCATCGTAGTTGCTCGGGCTGGTCACGTTGGGGAACGAATATCTCCCGACGATCTGGGGAATCGTCGCCGGATTCTCGTCGTACAAATTGGCCACATCCAGCAGGGCGATTCCCGCGCTCCCCACCCGCTTTTCGGAAACCAACATCAGGTCTCCGGCCAAGATCGATGAAACTCAATCTCGGTGGCGGAATTAGGCAAGGGGCCTATTGGGGGAGAATCGTTGAAATGGGAGTCCGGGCAACCATCTGAAGGGCTCGGCGGTCGGAGTTCATCGTTTCACATACCTGAACCCCGGCAAGGCCCGGACGAGCCTTCGCATTTCCAATTTCATTAGGGTCGCGGTGACGACTTGCGAGGGCAGGCCGGTGGCGTCGATGAGGCGGTCGACGCCGGATTCCTGGTCGCCGAGGGCGGCGAAGACGGTGGCTTCCTCGGGCGGGAGTTCGGGGACGGCGTTGTTTTCGGCGAAGGGCAGGGAAGGCTGGCGGGCGAAGGGGAGTTCGCCGAGGTCGTCGAGGATGTCGGCGCCGTCGGTGACCAGGGTGGCGCCCTCGCGGATCAGGCGGTTGCAGCCGGTGGAGGTCGGGGAATTGATCGGGCCGGGGACGGCGAAGACCGGGCGGCCGTATTCGGAGGCGAGGTTGGCGGTGATCAGCGAGCCGGACCAGGCGGGGCACTCGGTGACCAGCAGGGCGCGCGACCAGGCGGCGACGATGCGGTTGCGCTGGGGGAAGGTCTGCTTGTCGGGCGAGGTGTGGAGCGGGAACTCGCTGACAACCGCGCCGTGGCCATCGGCGATCTTTTCGGCGAGCGCCATGTTTTCCGCGGGGAAGAGCTTCGCGAGGCCGGAGCCGATCACCGCGACGGTGCGACCGCCGGCGGCGACGGCGGCTTCGTGAGCGACGGTGTCGACGCCGCGGGCAAGGCCGGAGACGATGGTGAAGCCGGCGTGGGCGAGTTCGAAGGAGAGCTTCTTGGTGACGTTGCGGCCGTAGGTGGTGATGCGGCGGGTGCCGACCACGCCGATGGCATGGCGGTCGCGTTCCTCGAGCTTGCCCCAGACGTAGAGGAAGAGCGGCGCGTCGTAGGCTTCGCGGAGGGCGGGGGGAAAGGCGGGGTCCTGGGATTGGACGATGGTGAGGCCTCGTTCAC
>NEUO01000115.1 GCA_002304315.1 Verrucomicrobiia bacterium Tous-C4TDCM | reverse complement strand
AAATCGAAGCCGCTGTGGAAGCAGCGCGAGTTCGGGATGCACTTCATGATGCCGTTGGTGAAGGACGGGCATCTCTTCGGTTTCGCCGGCCGCAATCCGCCGGACACCGAGTTCAAATGCGTGAACCTCGCGACCGGCGAGCTGGTGTGGACGAAGGACTACCGCTGGCAGATCGACGGCCAGGTCGAGGGGCTGTTCCGCGGCAGCTTGTTGCAGGCCGGGAAGCGTGTCTTTGCGTTGGGAGAAGACGGCATTCTTGCGGAGATCGAGATCACCCCGGAAGGCACCAAGGAGATCCAGCGGGCGAGGCTGTTCACCGCACGGGAAGCGTGGACCTTGCCGAGCCTGCACCGCGGCTTGCTCTACGTGGTGCAGAACGGCACCGACCCGGGGACAGGGAAGAAGGCGCGGGTGATTTGCTATGACTTGCGGGGGAAGTAAGTTAAGAACGCCCATATCAATTCCTCTCCCGCCCGCCGTGTCCGAAGAAGTCATCATCAAGGAGTACCGTTACGGTCTCTCACGTCGCACAACCTTCTGGATGATGGTTTTCATGGCCGTTGGAACTCCGGCCATGATCTGGTTTGCCTTTTTTCTGCCGCCGGCCGAGTACGAGTCCGAGGACGGTGGAGGGCTCTTCATCCTGCGTGCCGTCGCCTGCATCGCGCCGATTTCGACCGGCCTCATGGCATGGGCCTACTCGACGACTTTCACCCGCCGGCTCAGAATCGCACTCACGCCAACGGCCCTGATCTGCCCGAAACCCAGCAGATGGAACCTATCTCGGGAAGAAATCCGGGTGCCCTATTCGGAGTTCCACCAGGTCGAGGAACTGCCGTTTGTCGGCAACGCCCGCATGATCCAGATCCGCACCGGAGTTCAGAAGATTCAAATCGCCAGCAACATGATCGAGAACCGCAAGACCTACAACGAGCTTGCTTCCAAGCTCCAGGAGGCATTCCGGCAAGGGGCCTTGCCGGAGGAAGCTTGAGCACCGGATTCCTTGCCCCACCGGTATCCGGGGAGCCTCGGCGCCCCCACGAAAAAGCCCGCCACCCTTTCGGATGGCGGGCTTTGGTGAATCCATCGAAGAAACTTACTTCTTCTTCGCTTCTTCGCGTTCCTTGGCGGCCTTGATGACCTCGTCGGAGATGTTCTTCGGACAGGCGGCGTAGTGGCTGAACTCCATGGAGAACTGGCCGCGGCCGGAGGTCATGGTACGGAGGTCGCCGATGTAGCCGAACATGGCGGACAGCGGGGCCTCGGCCTTGACGCGGACGCCACCGGGAGTCGGCTCCTGGCCCTGGATCATGCCCCGGCGGCGGTTGAGGTCGCCGATCACGTCGCCGACCTTTTCCTCGGGCGCGAAGACATCGAGCTTCATCATCGGCTCGAGGATCTGCGGCGCGCACTTCGGCATGGTCTGGCGATAGGCGGCCTTGGCGGCGATTTCGAAGGCGATGTTGCTGGAGTCCACCGCGTGGAAGCCACCTTCGTTGAGGGTGACTTTGAAGTCCAGGCAGGGATAGCCGGCAAGCGGTCCCTTATTGACCGAGGTTTTGAAGCCCTTATCGACGGCGGGGATGAACTCCTTCGGGATGCTGCCGCCGACGACCTTCGATTCAAAGATGAAGCCGGAGCCGACTTCACCCGGCTCGATGGTGTAATCGATCTTGGCATACTGGCCGGAACCACCGGACTGCTTCTTGTGGGTGTAGCTGTCGGTGACGGGCTTGGTGATGGTTTCGCGATAGGCGACCTGTGGCGCGCCGACGGTGACCTCGACCTTGTGGGTGCGCTTGAGGATGTCGATCTTGATGTCGAGGTGAAGCTCGCCCATGCCCTTGAGGATCATCTCGTTGGTCTCCTCGTCGGTCTCGACGCGGAACGAGGGGTCTTCCTGGATCATCTTGCCGATCGCGTTGGCCAGCTTCTCGGCGTTGGCCTTGTCCTTCGGCGCGACGGCGATCGAGATGACGGGATCCGGGAACACCATCGGTTCGAGGGTGGCCGGGTTCTTCTCGTCGCAGAGGGTGTGGCCGGTCTGCACGTTCTTGAGGCCGACGATGGCGACGATGTCACCTGCCTGGGCTGAGTCGATTTCCTTCCGGTCGTCGGCGTGCATTTCGACCATGCGGCTGATGCGCTCGGTCTTGCCGGTGAAGGAGTTCAGAACGGTATCGCCCTTCTTGATGGTGCCCGAGTAGATGCGGGTGAAGGTCAGCGCGCCGAACTTATCGTCCATGATCTTGAACGCGAGGCCGCGGAAAGGGGCGGCCGGATCGATGATGGCGAACTTGCCGGTTGGGGTACCTTCCTCGTCCACTTCGGGAAGCGGCTTCACGTCGGTCGGCGCGGGGAGGTAATCCACCACGGCGTCGAGCATGAGCTGGAGGCCCTTGTTTTTGAAGGATGACCCGCAGTAGGTCGGGAAGAAGGCGAGGTCGATGGTGCCCTTGCGGATGCACTTCTTGATGGTGTCGACGTCGGGCTCCACGCCTTCGAGGTACTTCTCCATCACCTCGTCGTCCTGCTCGACGGCGGTCTCGATGAGGGCGGCGCGGTATTCCTTGGCCTTCTCCACCATGTCGGCGGGGATTTCCTCGATCGTGAAGTTTTCCGGCTGTCCGGATTCGTCCCAGACGTGGGCCTTCATCGTGAGAAGATCGACCACGCCGATGAAGTCACTTTCCGTGCCGATCGGCAGGACCATGACGAGCGGAGTCGCGCCGAGGATCTTCTTCACCTGGGCGACCACGCGGTAGAAATCCGCGCCGATGCGGTCGAGCTTGTTGACGTAGATGACGCGGGCGACTTCCGAGTCATTGGCGTAGCGCCAGTTGGTTTCGGACTGGGGC
This sequence comes from Verrucomicrobiia bacterium Tous-C4TDCM, assembly GCA_002304315.1. Lineage (GTDB taxonomy): Bacteria > Verrucomicrobiota > Verrucomicrobiia > Verrucomicrobiales > Akkermansiaceae > Haloferula. The sequence continues at coordinate 13,391 of NEUO01000115.1, read as the reverse complement.
TCCACGCCGCCGGAGCCGCAGAACACGCCGACGCCGCCGTCGAGCACCTTGAGCGAGCGGTAAACTTCGATGGTGAAGTCGACGTGGCCGGGGGTGTCGATGACGTTGAACTGGTGGCCCTTCCAGAAGCAGGTGGTGGCGGCGGACTGGATGGTGATGCCGCGCTCGGCTTCCTGTTCCATGAAATCCATGGTGGATGCGCCATCGTGCACTTCGCCGATCTTGTGGATCTTGCCGGTGAGCTTGAGAATGCGTTCGGTGGTCGTCGTCTTCCCCGCATCCACGTGAGCGAAAATGCCAATGTTGCGGTATTTGGTGAGGTCCTTCATGCTCTTGAGTGTAATGCGGTTCGGGCCGACGGGACGCGCCGGGGCGACTTCCTTAGTCGGCCAGCGACAAATGGCAACCCCGAAGCGGGGGATTTTCAGGGGCTCACCCTGAGGATGCCGACGGCGTCGATCTCGTTCCAATCCGCCACCGCAGGGGAATCGAGGACGATGCGAACCGCGTCCACCGGGAAAGAGGTCTCCGGGAAGGTGACGGTGAATATGCGCGACACGGGGGGAGCCGCCGCCGCGGTGCCGTTCCAGACTTCCACCCAGGCCAGGGTTTGAGAATTCCGGACGGAGACTTTCGACACCGCGCCCGGGGCAAAGGTCTCGTAGATCGAAACCGCACTGATCGGGGCCGGATTGGAAAATCCGAGTTCGAGGAACTCTTCCCTGTCATCGGGGAGAAGGCTCGCCCAGGCCGAGTCGATGTCGCCATAGGACGGATAGGTGTCGGGCGGCCCCAGTGCCTGAGCGGCGCTCCAAGCACCCGTGGTGTATTCCGTACTGAACCCGATCACGCTGCTGGCCCAGCGGACATCCGTGAAACCCCGGCGCGCCCGGACAAAGCCGCGGCCGGGACTCAGGAGCACCTGCGTTTCCCGGATCGGGCCGGCGGCGGTCACCCGGGAGGCGGGAACGGGTGTGAAAGCACCCAAAGCCTGGCTTTCCTCCAGCTCATAGCGCAGGCCGGGGAAGGTCTTGAAGGAAATGTCGAAGAGCGGATTGCTGTCGGGATCGAAATCCTCCGCGGGGGCAAAGGACAGGATGCGGAAATAGTCCGTTCCGTCGTTCGGATCGGTCATGTTGTTGAGTTCCTACGCATCGGAGGAACCATCGCCATCGGTATCCAGGGCGCTGTCGTTCACGCCCACGGTCAACTGCGGGTAGGCGGGCTCCAGGCGGTCGTCGATGCCGTCGCTGTCGCTGTCCACCCGCGTGAGCGTGGAGAAAGGGAAGGCCTCGACCGCGCCGATGTCGGGCAGCGGGCCGGTGATCCGCGGGGCCGTGCGCTGGTCGGTGGTGAAGTCGCTGGCAGTCGCCGCTTCGATGACGGGCGAGCCGGGCAAGGGCGGCATGGTGGGCGTGGGGCCGCCGAAGTCGCCGAGCGGGGCGAGTCGGGGATCGCCGGTGGTGAAGTTGTCGCTGCCGGTGAACGGACCGGCGAAATTGCCGGCGAAATTGCCGGCCACGATGGTGTTCGACATTTCCACCGGCACGGTTGAGGAGATCCCGCCTCCGACGGTAGCGGCCGAGTTCTTGGTGAAGGTGCTCTGTTTCACCGTCAGCGTGATGTAGCTGTCGATCGCGCCACCGCCGGCGGCCGCCAAATTCCCGGTGAAGGTGCTCTGGTTGACCTCCAGTATGCCGTCATTGGAGATTCCCCCACCGCCAAAGACGGTTCCGTCCGAGTTGTTTCCGGCGCAGGTGCAGCGGTTCAGCGTGAGAGTGCCGGTGCTGGTGTTGTAAATGCCCCCGCCATAGCCATCGGCGGCGTTTCCGTCGATCGAACACTGAGTCAAGCTCAACACCCCGTTGTTCAAAATCCCACCGCCATCAACCGCTTTCCCGGAGGAGACGGTCAGCGACGACATCGCCACGGTCGTACCTGACGTCACCAGGAAAACCCGGGTGACGTCGTTCCCGCTGACCGTGATGCCATCCGCCAGCGCGGACGCGTTGAGGGTGAGGTTCTTGTCCAGCGTCACCGGGGTGGCGAGGGTGATGGTCAGGCCGGAGAGGCTAGGGGCGAAGGTGATCGTGTCGCCCGGAGCGGCGGCGAGCACGGTTTGGCGCAGCGACCCCGGGCCGCCGTCGTCGGTATTGGTCACTTCTGCCGCGAGGATCCGGCTGGCAGTGATCGCGATGCTGCCGAGCAGCGGGAGGACCAGAAATTTCTTCATGGGGGGGAGGATACGGCGTTCGGCAAAGTTCCGCTTCGTGCCAGCGGGTCACGGCCGGGGGCTTGGGGGAATGATATGCGCCCGAAGAGGCTAGCAGCCCTCATCAGGATTCAAAGGATCGTTTTGGAGCAAATCCGAGATCGCGAAAGATCCAATTCAACCCGCCGGGAAACCACGAATCGAGGGATCGGGAAACGGTTCCCACCACGGTTCTGCCGGAAAGCGGCAGGCGACGTTCCAGGGGGCGATTCTTCTGTTTTCTCGACGGCCGGAAATTCCGCCCGATGCTGCCGCCCGTGGCCGAGGTGATCCTGGAAATCGACAAAGTGGTGAAGCGCTTCGACGGCTTCACGGCGGTTGACGGCGTGTCGCTGCAAGTCCGCGCCGGGGAGACGGTCGGCCTGCTGGGCGTCAACGGTGCCGGCAAGACCACCCTGATGAACATGATCCTCGGCCTGACCACGCCGACCTCCGGCACGATCCGGGCCTTCGGGATGGACTTGCAGAAGCACCGGCTGGAAATCCTGCAGCGCGCGAATTTCTGCACCACCTATGCGACCCTGCCGGGAAACCTGAAAGTCCGGCACAACCTGGAAATCTTCGCCCGCCTCTACTCCGTGCCGAAGCCGAAACAGAAGGTCGCCGAACTGCTCGAACTGCTGGAAATCTCCAAGCTCTCCGAAAAGACCACCGGCCAGCTCAGTGCGGGCGAGTCGACCCGCGTGAACCTCGCCAAGGCCCTGCTCAACGACCCCGACCTGCTGCTGCTTGACGAGCCGACCGCCTCGCTCGACCCGGACATCGCCGACAAGGTGCGCAAGCTGGTCCTCCGAGTGCAAAAGGAGCGCCACCCCGCCATCCTCTACACGTCGCACAACATGCGGGACATCGAGGAGGTCTGCGACCGCGTCCTCTTCCTCCACGGCGGCAAGATCCTCGCCGCCGGCACCCCGGACGAGATCACGAAGCATTTCCAGGAAGACGACCTGGAGGACGTCTTCATCAAGATCGCCCGGGGAGGGTGAATGATTGCCGCGGCGGTGTTCCTCCACTTGCGGGTGAAGGAACACCGTGCCGGGGCGGATGCTTGATCAGGGTGCCTCGGTTACATTGAGGCGAATGAAGTCGGAAGGATCCACCGCGGTGTTGTCATCCGTGCGGAAGGTGTGCCATTCCCAACCGCTGTCCAGCGTTGGCAATGCTGGCACGATCGCAGCGCGGACCGCAGTGGCATCCCCACCTGTGACTTCAGTGACCACGACCGAGTTCCAGATGCTCAGGTCGTTCGTGCCTTCGATCGAATACTTCACCAAGTCCTTGGTCGCTTCCTGCCTGCTGCCATTCGGCGCTAAGATCGCCGCCGCGCGGGTCGCGACCGTGTAGGTCAGCACCGGACTCCCGCCGATCGGGTGGACCAGGCCATAGACGCGGGCTCCGGAAGATCCGCTTTGCGGATTGGCATTGGTGGCGAACTCCACCAAGTTCGTCGTGCCGTCGCCATCCTCGTCGCCGCCCTTGCCGCCTTCCACGCTGTTGGCAGTCGCCCAAGCGGTGAAGGGATCGAGGTCGACCACCACCGTAATTTGCCCGTCGGTCGCGAAGGTGCTGGTGTCCCAGGCCAGGCCGGGGTCGAGGGGGGGCAGGACCAGGTCGGTGTTGACGTCGAAGCCGGCCACATTGATGGCACCCGTGGAATCGATCAGGTCGAAGGTCTGGGTGGCGGCCGGAACGAGACCGTTGAGGGTGACGGTGATGGTGCCATCAAGGGCGAGGGCGCTGTTGACCGTGACGGTATCGTAGGCGGTGCCACGAACTCCTGTGCCGCCGAGTTGCAGGGCCAGGTTGGACGTGGCAGCGACGGTGGCGGAGACGGTGGTCGCACCGGAGTAGGTGTTGGCCCCGTTGAAGGTCCAGGTGCCGCTGCCCCCATCCTTGAGGACTGGCATGTTGACAGTAAGGCCATTGGAGATGACCCCGTTGATGACCCCGTTGATGACCCCGGCTCCGTTGCCCCGCACCTGGAGCTGGCGGGTGGCGGCGGTGGCAGTGAGGCTGCCATTGAGGGTCAAGAGTCCGCTATCGGAGGAGATGATGGTGGCACCGTTGGCGAGATCGGTGGTGATGGTCAGGGTTCCGAGGATTTCCGCACGGAAGCCGGAAGAAGCGGTGATGGAAACCGGGCGGGTGTTGTCCAAGGTGAACGCGCTTGCGCCGGAGCTGAAGGTGCCACCCGCCAGGATGATCGAGTTGGTCGGGGAGGCATCGCCGAGGTTGTTCGAGACAGCAATTTCCAGAATGCCCCCCGTGATGGTGGTGGGGCCGCTATAAGTGTTCGCACCGGAGAGGACGAGGGTGTTAGCCCCGGACTTGGCGACACCCAGGTTGGTGCCCGCCACGCCCGACGCATTGCTGATGTTGGTGGCGTAGGTAAAGCCACCGGCGGCGTTGGCCGTGTCGAAGCCGAGCGCGGTGCCCGTGTTGAAGTCGGCATTGGTCAGGACCGTATCCACATCGGTGGAAGCGAATTCCCCGACTCCACCGACGCCCAAGGTCAGGGTCGAAGAGCCTGAGAGGGAGATCTGGTGGAGGGTGGCGATACCCGGGAGGGAGGCCAGGTTCCTGGCGACGAGACCGCCTGCGCTGACGGTGGTGGAGCCGGTGTAGGTGTTAGCCCCGGAAAGCGTGAGAACGCCGACTCCGGACTTGGACAGGCCGCCACCGAGGGAGACCAAGTCGGTCAGCAGGGACTGGGAGACGGTGATGTTGCGACCGGTAGGGACATCGAAGTTCGCTCCGCCGGCCTGGATGAAGGCGTTGGTCAGGCCGCTGAGGTAAGTAGCGCTCGCAGCGGAGGGGCGGAGAGTGCCGCCGTCAAGGGTGAGGGTGGCCGTGGAGATCGCACCGCGCACCGGCGGGAAGGCCGGCAGGGTGACATCGGCGGTACCGCCGATGTTGATGAAGGAATCATTGGTGCCACCGGCAGACAGGACCGTAAATGAATTGGCCGAGAAGGTGCCGCCGGTCAGGGAGAGGGTGGAACTGACGCCGGTGGAGCCGGAGGCCGCAGCGCCGCCCATCGCGAGGATGCCCACGCTGGCGGCACCGCCGGTCTGGTTGAAGACGTTGGTGGTGTTGTTAGCGACAACGTCGGAGCGGCCGATTTGCAGGATGGAATTGCCACCGCTGATCATGTTGAGAACAGCGGTGCCGCTGAGATTGAAGGTGCCGCCGCCACTCGCGGGGCCGGGTGCAGGGTTGGTGTTGACACCGAGCATGACGCCACGCGTGGCGCTGGCAAAGGTGGTGATGGAACCGCCGCTCATGTTGTAAACACCTTGGTTGCCGACCGTGTTCTGACCGACAAGAACCTGGTTGCCAGCCGTGAAGCTGATGGCACCTCCGGTCTGGTTGACCCTGCCCGTGGCGGCGGTGGTAGCGGCGTTGCCGGCTTTTGTCAGGGTCCCCGTGCCACTGACGACTCCGCCCAGGTCGAAATTGCCGGTTCCAGCCAGAGTCAGGGCGAAGCCCGCGTTGGCGATGGCACCGGCGGTAAGCGTGTTGACACTGTTGTTGGCCCAGGTTTGCGCGCCGGCCAAGGTGGAGGCGCTGAGGGCTGTGAAACCCGTGCTATCGACGGTCAACCCGCCGGTGCCGCCGTTGAAATTGCCGATCGTGGTGTTCCCGCTGCCGCTGAGGGTGAGGAGGTTGGCACCGTTGCTGACGAGACCGGTGATCAGGGGATTGGCGCTGTTGTTGGTCCATGACTGGGCAGCCGTAGTTGCAATATTGGCGCTGAGAGTGACCGCGGCGGCCGGGGCATTGACCGTGAGGCCGCTGGCAAGGCTGAGGACCGAGGCGTCCGTGTTGAGCAACGTGGCGGGGTTGGTGCTGTTGAAAGTGAGGCTGCCAACCGACATGTTCGAACCAAGGCTCATCGCCGCCTGAACGACTGCCGAGGCGGATGCATCGGAGAAGAAGACATTGGCGGTCGGCCCGGGAACCAGCGGGCTGGCAGTGCCAAGGCCATCAGTGGTCCAGTTGCCGGCACCACTGCCGTCAGAGGCGGACCAGACGCCGGGCAGGCCGGAGAAGCCGCCGATCCAATAGGCAGCGGCGAGAGGGGTGGCCGTGATCGGAGTAATCGTGACCGCCGTGGGAGTCGCATTGGTGGTGTAAGTGAAACTCGACGGGTTCAGGACCTTGTAAGTCGAGCTATCCAGGCCGCCGGCGGCGGTCAGCACGGTGTAGGTGTTGCCGGAAGTGAAGGCACCGGAAAGGGCGATATTGACGCTGCCGCTGTTCGTGGCCGCACCAGCGACCGCGATACTGGACTCGAAGGTCGTGCTGATGGTGCTGTTGTTCGCCAGACTGAGGGTGGAACCCGCTCCTAAGGTGAGGGCGGTGGCAGGAACGGTCGGCAGGAACGAGAAGCCCGCACCGCTGCTGACGGAAAGGCCGGAGGTCGCGGTCAAAGTGGCGGCACCCGCGACGACAAGGGTGCCAGCGCTCACGCTGGTAAGGCCGGTGTAAGTGCTGTTCCCGGTCAGGGTCAACTGGCCGGAACCCGTCTTGGTGAGCCCGCCGGAAGTATTGGGACCGGTGGAGGCAACCGAGACGGCGGCTCCGGTGCCGCCGCCGCCCACGAGCGAGACGGTGGGAGTGCCGACGATGACGCCGGGGTTGGTGATCACGACGCTGGTGACCTTGCCGAAGGTGGCCGGAATGGCGGGATCCGTGCCGACGATCGCATAGGCGGTGGCGGTGGACGGCAGGCCGCCGTCGAGGATCTTCACGGCGGGCGCACCAACGTAACCGGAGCCGGCGTTGTCGATCATCAGGCCGGTGACACCGTTGCCGGTGGGGGCGAGGAAGTTGGCCGAGGTGGTTGGATCAAAGCCGTTCGTGTCGATGATCGCTCCACCGGTGAAGGAGCCGAAGGCACCGTTGACATAAACCTGGCTCACTCCCGTGCCCGCGGGCGTGTGGGCCGGGAAGAAGCTTGCCGAGGAAGAGGCGGCCTTGAGGGTGCCGCCGCCGAAGTTGACGTAGGAATTGGCGTTGGGGCTGAAGGGCGAGACCGCGGTGTCGTAGGTGATGGAGTTGGTCAGCAGGGTGCCGCCGTTGAGGTTGACGAGGCCGGTGCCGGACCAGTGGAAGCTACCGCCGGTGCCGCCGGAGAAAGTGACGCGGCGTCCGGTGTTATCCAGAAGCCCGCCACCCATGTTCAGTTCGGCGCGACCGGAGCCAGCGAGACCCACGGCAAGGTCGTTGGAGGCACCGGAGTGGTTGAGCAGACCGCCGTTGACGGTGAGGATACCGGTGGAGGCACCTGCACGGGAGAGAATCAGCCATCCGGTGGAATTGACGGTGCCACCGGTAATGAGGCCCACGCCGACACCACCGAGGGCGGTGGTGGACCCGGTGCCACCGAACATGAAGCGCTGCTGGGTGAAGGTTCCGTCGGAAATCGTAAAGGCACCGTAACCCCCTTCACCACCGCCGAAGGAGATGGCGTCGGTGGAGGCGTCAACGGTGGCAAGGGTAAGAGTGCCGCCGGTGACGTTGACAGCCCCGGAGGAGCCGTTGGCGGTGCCGGCGGTGATGGTGCCGCCCGTCATCGTGCCACCCAGGGGAACGTTGAGAACGGCGTTGGCGGTGGTGTTCCCGACCACGATGTTTCCGGCAGCGGCGGAACCGCCGGCGGCGACGAGGGTGCCGGCCGACACCGTGGTGGTGCCGGTGTAGGTATTGGCACCCGTGAGCAACAGGGTATTGGCTCCAAGTTTTTTGAGACCAAGCGCACCCTGGGCGGTGTCCCCGAGGACGGCTGCATAGGTGCGGTCCCCGGCGGAGGTGTCAAAACCGAGAATGGCACCGGCCGTGAAATTGGTGGTTCCTAGCAAGGTGCTGATTTCGCCATCGGTAATCGCGTTGGCCACCCCCAAGGTCGCCCCGCTGGCGACCGAGTAGCTGCCATTGGTGGCAAAGCCAGGAAGGGAAGCCGTGCCCGGGACAAGGAGAGTGCCGGCGGAGACGGTGGTGACTCCGGTGTAGGTGTTGGTTCCGGACAGCACGAGCACGCCGGCTCCCAGCTTGTTGATACCGAGGGTACCGGCCACGCCGGAGGCATCGGTGATGTTGCTGCCGTAGGTGAAGGATCCGCCAGCGGCATTGGTCGTATCGAGTCCAAGGAAAGAGTCCGTGTTGAAATCGGTGTTGGTCCGCAGGGTGTCCATGTCGGCAGAAGTGAACTCGCCCGCGCCACCCATGAAAGCGGCGAGAGTGGTGCCGCTGGCGACAGTGTTCCGGTTCAGGATGTTCAGTCCTGGCAAAGCGGCAGGCTTGGTGGCCCCGAGGATGCCATTGGTGACGGACGTGAGGCCGCCGTAGGTATTGGTACCGCTCAGATTGATGCGGCCGGGGCCGCGCTTCGATAGGTTGAACCCGCCGGAGATGATGCCGCTGACGGTGCCGGTGCCCGCGTTGCTGCCAATGGCGGCATTCGCCGTCATGGTAACCGGCCCTGAAACAACGGCTCCGCTATCCAGTCGCAGTGCCCCCAAAAGTTGGCCGGCGGCGGTTTCGACCCAGCCGTTGCCGGCGATGCTGAAGGAGTTGGGGAGGGTCAGTGCCGAGGCACAAAAAACCTGCGCTCCGGAGCCGATCGTGACGTTCCCGGAACCGAGGGCGCTGGCGCTGGTGTTCACCGCAACACGGACATCGGAAATGCTCGTGCCGCCGGAGTAGGTGTTTACTCCGGAAAGGACGAACTGCCCGAGAAGCGATGTCTCGGCATTGACGGTGCCGTTGGTGTCGTTGTTGAAGGTGAGTGTCTTGCCCGTTCCGGAAATCACGCCGCTGAGGGTTTGTCCGAAGGCCACGTTGGACCGGATGACGCCGTTGTCGACCAAGGTGATGGGGGCGCTGATGGTGTTAGCAATAGCGGCGGTGAAGTCCACGGTGCCGGCCGCGCTGCCGGTGCCGTCGAGGTTGAGAACCGCTGCGCCCGAAGCCGCAAGAATGTAGCTGCCCGTAATCGAGCCAGTGTCACCGATGTTGATATCGCCGACAGTGCGGCTGGTGTTGTCGATCGTTATTGTTCTGCTGGATCCGATGTTAAACTGAAGGTTGACAATATCACCGGCGGCGTTGCCGGGGACGGCGGCAGGGGTCCAGTTGGATGTGGTGGACCAGTTTCCGTTGTTGTTGACGTTTCAGGAGCCGCCGGCGGCGTGGAGGGCCGGGGAGGTAATAAGGGCCATTGCCGAGGCGGCGCGGAGCAGAGACAAGCGGGTGGGTTTCATAAGTCGAATTGAGTTTGGGTTTTAAGGTAGCGGTTGGGTTTTATTGCGTGAATCGAATCGTCCTTAGGCCTTGGGACAACAGGTTAACCGTCGGCCGGACCGGAGGCTGGCAGGGTCAAAAAAGGTCGTGTGGATTTTCAGAAACTTTGCGACCGCCGGGGAAAACGACGCTGCGCAGCGGGATCGGGCGAAATTCAGGTTCTTTGGATTCCCAGAATCTTTATTCGGTCAAAGTAGAATAGACATCCGCACTGCCAAGGAGTTTCTGCCGCATCTTTCGAGGTCCCGTTCAGCGCGGCGGACTGTTGCGACTGTATTACGCGCAGAGCAAGATGTGTGACATTGAGGCGGTCTGCGATTGCGTCCTCTTCCTCCACGGCGGCAAAGGTCGAGGCAACCGCGCGCGGCGTGGCGATGTCCCAGCTCCTGCTCGAAGCGCGATCGCCGACGGGCCGAATGGCGAACTTGCCGTCCTCGACGCCTATTTCGAGCACCTGCCGCGAGTCATTCGGCACCCCCTACCCCACGTTATGATCCCGCATCATCCGCCGGACGTCCTTGCCATAGCCAAAGAGCACGAGGATGTCATCGGACTCAAAGACCCGGTCGGGCAGCGGGATGCCGAGGACCTTGCTGATCGACTGGCGGGTGGAGCTGAGAGCGGTGGTGCCGCGGCCCTTGGCGATGGTGACCAGATTCAGGTCGTACTTTGACCGCAGGCCGACGTCCTGCAGCGTCTTCCCGACGAAGGCGGGCGGGGCGAGGACCTGGGCGATCTCGTAGCCGCCGCCGAGGTCGAGGCTGTCGATCAGGTCGGGGCTTTTCAAGGAGCGGGTCAGCCAGGCGGCGGCCATCGCCTCAGGGATCATCAGTTCGTCGATCTTGAGTAGCTTCAGCAGCCGGCCGTGGAGCGGGTTGATGATGCGGCTGATGATGCGCTTGGCACCGAGCTGCTGGAGATTGCCGGCGACGGAAAGCGAGGCCTCGAAATCCTCGCCGATGGCCAGGATGACGGCGTCGCAGGCATCGACGGGGATCTCGTGGAAGGCGTTGAGGTCGGTGCAGTCGGCCAGGATGAGGTATTCGATCTCGTCCTTGAGGGCGTGGATGTGAGCGGGGTTGTTGTCGACGGCGACCACCTCGTGGCCATCCCGGGCGAGCTGGCGGGCGAGGTGGGTGCCGAAAGTGCCAAGGCCGATGATGCAGAATTTCATAAGCGGAGCGGATCAGGTGAGGAGGATGTCTTCGGAAGGCTTGCCGGAGGCGGGCCGGCGGTCGGGCGGGATGAGCGTGGCCATGACGGTGAGCAGGCCGACCCTGCCGACGAACATGTTCACGATGAGCTGCCACTTGGTGGCATCGGTGAGAGTCGCGGTGAGATCGAGCGAGAGCCCGACGGTGGCGAAGGCGCTGATAAGTTCGAACAGCAGGCTGCTTTCCGGGATTCCGCGGCCGGTCTCGAAGGTCTCCATCACGATGAGATTCACGATCAGCCAGAGGCCGGCGAGGATCATCAGACCGAGCGCCTGGGATCCGACGGCGGCAGGGATGGTGCGGTTGAAGGCGACCATCCCGCGCCGGCTTTCGCGGAGCTGGTTCCAGAGGTGGGCGAGGCCGATGGCCACGGTGGTGGTGCGGACCCCGCCGGCGGTGCCGCCGGGCGAACCGCCGATCAGCATCAGGATCATCATCATCTGCGCGGTGAGCGGGCCGATGGCTGACATCGACACCGTGTTGAAGCCGGCGGTGCGGGTGGTGACGGAGTGGAAGAAGGCGCTGAGCACGCGGCCGCCGTTCTCGGGGCCTTGCCAGAGGTGATACTCCGTCACGTAGATCAGCGCCGCGCCGCCCGTGATGAGCACGGCGGTCACCGCCAGCACCAGCCGGGTGTGGACGCGGAGCCGGGGCCGCGGGCCTTCCTGGCGGCGAAAGCGGCGGATTTTCGCGACGCTCCACAGCGCGATATCCTCGCAGACCAGCGCGCCCAGGCCGCCGATAACGATCAGCGCCATGATGACGACCTGCCAGACGGCATTGCCTTGCACGAGCGGCGTGGCGAGGTTGTCGGGCAGGGTGGAGAAGCCGGCATTGCAAAAGGCGGACACGGCGTGGAAGACCGCATGGAAGCAGCGTTCTCCCCGATCCGGAATTCCCTCCAGTCCCGCATACAGGATCACAGCGCCGATCGCCTCGCAGAGGAAAGTCATGACGACGATGAATCCGAGTGTCTGGCCGACCCGGGCGAGCCGGTTTTCCTGAAGCATCCGGCCTAACAGAAGGCGGTCGTGCAACGAGATGCCTTCGAACAGCACCACCGCCGCGAAGAAGGCGAGGGTCATGATCCCGAGACCGCCGACCTGGATCAGCAGCAGGATGACCGTCTGGCCGGTGGTGGAGAAATAGGTGGCGGTATTCTGGACGGAGAGGCCGGTCACGCAGACCGCGCTGGTGCTGGTGAAGGCGGCGTCGAGCCAGGAGCAACTCATGCCGCTCACCGTGCAGCGCGGCATTTTCAGGAGCAGAGTCCCGGCGACGACGATCGCGAGGAAGGACAGGATCAGGACCAGCCCGGGGTGGAAGGCCCGCGCGGTGAAGCGCGACTGATGGTGGATCCAGGACGAGAGGCCGGAGCCCAGCACCGTCAGTTGGATCAAAAGGTGCCACGAGACCACCCGCCCGCCGCCTCCCAACTGGACCAGCGACACGACGAGCACAATCGCGGCCAGCGCTGCGTGACCGGAAAGCCGGCGTCGCTCCTCGCGCAAGTTCCGGAGCCGGTGGAAAACCCAGCCGCGCTCGAAGGCGAACGCGATGCCGGTGAGGACGGTGACCCAGTGCTGCCATTCCGTGACGACGCCGGTCCAGCCGACGATCGACAACAGGCAAACCACCGCCAGCAGGGCGAACAGCGGGTGGAGCACATGCCGGCAGGCCTTCACCGATGCCGGCGTGCCTGCCGATCCTTCGAGATCGTCCATGGAGGCGCTTGCTATGACTCGCCCCACCCGCCCTGACAAGGCCCATCCCCGCGACAGGCCGTGGAATCAGGCACGAAACTTTTTATGGCTGCCGTCACAGAGCGGCGGGGTTGCGGTGTGCTTGCACTGGCACCACCAAACGGTGGTTTTGGTGGTGGTTTCAAATTTCACCGGCTGCAGGCCAGTGCCCTTGTGGCTGCCATCGCAGAACGGCGGATGGCCGGAGCGTCCGCAGGCGCACCACCAGTGGACGCCCGCTTCCACTTCGAGACCCATCGGCTTCGTATCGCAAACAACCGGTTCTTCAGGCATGACGGCGAGAGTGGGAGATCGGGCTGGAAAAGGCGAGCAGCGAATCCATCGAGCTTCACTCGAAGGCGTCGCCCTTGTCGGGCTCGACGGCCGCCATCGGCTTTCCTTCCTCCAGCGGTTTCACCTTTTTCGCAGAAACCGGCACCGAGCCCCGCCCGAATTGCGGGTAGCGGTCGACGGGGACGTCATTGAAAAAAGTAGCGACCAGCCAGACCGCGAGGAGCGCGGCCGTGCCCGTTACGAAAAATCGGACTTTCATCAGCAGGAAAGGTGCGGCGCACTGGCCGGCGTAGAATTGCGGGACGCCAAGGTTTTCAACTGATTATTACGGAAAAGTAAAGTAACTTAAGCGACTTGGATCGCCCGCTCCCGGCTGACCCGGGGTTCCACCACGTTCCGCGCCGCGGGGCAAGGGGGAATTCGGGATGGGGCTGGATTCCGTAGGGCGATTGGCTTGAGGCTGTGGATCCATTGCAATGGCTTGAAGAGAACCAGTGCTAGACAAAAGGGCCCGAAAATGCTGGGTTAGCGTTGTAATGGAAGGCAATCCGACCGCGACCCCTC
>NEUO01000114.1 GCA_002304315.1 Verrucomicrobiia bacterium Tous-C4TDCM | reverse complement strand
GCCCGGATCCAAACGTCCGAGTATGCCGAATGGGTGGCACCGCTCGATCCGAAAAACGAGCTCTCGGCAAGCACCTTTCCTGCCTGGTATCCTGACTCGGTGCGTGTCGCGCCGGGTTTCAAGAAACTCACGACAGACCCATACCTTTCGTTGCAATTCCATGTCCGCGAAAAGGGAAAGCAATTCGGCCGTAATCCATATGTTGAATCGATCCGAATTCATTCGTTCGCGTATCATTTGAATGACTCTCCCGAGAAAGTCCTTGTCGAAAACCAAAGCAATGATTCCTGGATTCAGCAGATCCATGGATATCTGGATCGCGAAAAAAACGGTATCCCCTATCGGGAGCATTCCGTGCTTCACGTCACCATGGACATGACACTCAACGGCACACGGCACCGGCTGAAAGGAAGCATGCCGGCAAGAACGCGAAATCGTTTGATGCCAAAGTTGGCCGATAGCCCATAGAATCGCGTCCTGATACGACAGCCCGTCATACACAAATTCTCTTAGATGCCACGAACTCAAAACAAACCAACCACCAAAACACATGAAAAACATCGCCCATTCGACCATCACCATGATCGCCCTCGCCATTCTGGCACCTGCTGCCGAACCGGAGGCCAAGCCTGATGCCAAACCTGCCGCAGAAATTGCCAACGGCGATGACGCCAAGCAACTGGAGAAACAGGTCATCGGCTACTGGGCACCTGACGCGGAAGCGATGGTGAAGCTTTTTTTGGATATGGGAATGCCGGAGGGAGAAGGCCAGGCCGTAGCCGCGCAAACCTCAAAAATCACCTTCCACGTCGAGCTGGGAAAGGTCCACGTCTATACGGAACAAGGATTTACGGTCGTAGCCTACGAAATCCTCGCTGCTGATAAGGCCGCCGGTTCGCTCAAGGTCCGCGCCATTAGCCCAGACCCCGCTGAGAAGAAACAGGAGCTGGAACTCCTCATCAAGGACCAGCAGATCACCGTAACGGGAGGAAAAGGACAAGCCCCCTTCCTTCTCAAGAAAATCGATGAGGCCGAATTTTTGAAACGCAAAGCCGCCGTGCCCGCCAATCGGGTTGGCGGATGAGACTCTCGAACTGTTGCACACCTAAGTCACGAATGATGGCGATATTCAATCAGTGGTCGATTGGGATGAAGCTCCACTCAGCAATGCCCTCCGGGCAAACCTCCCCGCACTAATTGCCCCGAGTTCGATTGGCCATGCGAAACAGGACCAGCAGAGCAAGACCGTTGAGGCGACCCGCTATCAGCGGCTCTGTTGCGTTCTTGCCGCCAGCTTCGGAAGGTGATTGGTTGATCGCAACTTCTCCGGTGGCGTCGCCGGGATCGCCTCAATTTTGACGTTCTGCCATGAAACCAATCCCCTGAATAACGACCCGTGGAATGAAAACACTAAGAGCGATTTTGATCTCGTCCCTATTGCCGGCGATTGCAGTTCTCAGCGGTTGCGGAGAGGAAGGCGGAGGGGGAGCCGCAGCGCCGACGAAGGCGCCACCAACAGCCGAGTCCGGGGATTACCCGAAGTTCGTTCGCAAGTGGATCGGGGCCAACGGTCTCGAGCAGTCGGACGCAGCCGATTCGATCGCCAACAATCCCAAGACCCGACAGCTTATTGAGGAGCGCTTCATGGAGATGGAGTGGAGCAATGACCAGGCGAAGGCCTCTTTCACGATCCAGTTGGATGCCGAACGGTCACTCGAGTTCAGGCCTGAACCAGGTGCCTCCAATGATCAGCAGAACTTCTCCGCTATCTGGACGCGACCCGGGCCGACGATCGGGGGCGCGACGAGCGCCATCGTGAAGAGATCGCGACCAATCCCCGGCGCGGACAAAGCACTCGAAATGTTGAACCGCTTTATTGCAAATGATGGCGATATGCAATCTATTGCCGAATGGGAGGAATAGAGGTGCAAATATGGCAACGAGCCATGCGATCAGTCGAATCATGCCGCACCCCGCTCTTCGAAGGCCAATGCCCTAACGAGCTATGAGCATCCTTGGATTCCGGGGCGGGCGATATCCATCCTTGCGGGGATTGGGACTGCATCCCCCAGCTGATTCGCCGTGCGATCACACCTCAGTCGTCCACGTCCTCGAATTTCAGGCGGGTTTGAGGGGGCTTTCCTTCCCGCAGGTATCTTGCGTCCTTATCCGCTTCCCGGACATGCCGGAGTTGCTCATGGGCCGGCGGTGGGACTACCCGGTCGATTTGCCAGTCCCTCTGAGGTCCCAGCCTGTCGGTCCGATTCATGCAAGCTGCGGTCGCAAGAGGAAGTAGAAGAAGGCGATGAATGTTTGGTTCGGATGGTTGATTCTGACGGCGGCGACAGCGGGTGTCGTGAGTGCCGATGGCGGGAAGTCGTCTCCCAAGGTGGCCGATGAGAGCTTCGACAACCGGGTGGAGTCGTGGTTCCGGGCCGAGTCCGGCAAGCCACTCAAGCGGGCGGCCAAGCAACCGCCACTGCGTCCCGGGAGTGGCAACTACACGCGGGCCTATTCCTATTCCATCGTCGGCTTCGCCGCGCGGTGCTTCCGCCTTGGCGAAATGCCCGACGAAGCCAATGCCGCTCTCGTTGAAAACGCCCGGCACTATCTCGACAACCCCAAGGACATCATCGACCGTGACAGCTTCCACTGGCATGCGGACATCGTCATGCGCCTGATCGACATGTACGGCCCGGAAGGAACGGTCCATGCCGGGCGGCTCACGGCGGAGACCGAAGCCGTCTGCCTGAAGCCGATCTGGCTCTACGTCAAGGAGAGCGCGAAACACAACAAGCCGGATCACGCCACGACTAAGACCTGGCATTTCCACAGCACCGAGAACCACCACGCCATGGACTTCTCGCTGCACTGGCACTTCGCCAAGATCGCGAGGAACAAGTCCGACTACCGAGATCTGAAATTCGATGACGGTTCCAGCCTTGAGGAGTACTACCGCGCATGGAGCGAATACATCTTGGTCTATTGCCGGGAGCGGGCGAAGAAAGGCGTCAGCATCGAGATCATGTGCCCCGGATACAATTCGGTCTGGCTCAAGGGATTCTACAATTTCCGCGACTTCGGGGATCCTGACGTGCGTCGATCCGCCGGGATGTTCCTGGACCTCTACTGGGCCTACTGGGCCCAGGAACAACTCCATGGGGTGGAGGGCGGGGGGAAGGCCCGCATCCGTGGCGTGAACGGATTGAAGCACGCCATTCATGGGATTCCCGCCCTCGGATGGTTTTACTTCGGGATCGGGGAAAAGCCCAAGATCATCCAAGGAGAGATCAACGCCTTGCTCAGTGACTATCAGCCGCCGTCGGTGGTGGCGGAGATCGCCCGTTCCGCACGCGCCGACGGTCCGTATGAAATCCGCCAGCGTGCCCAGGGACTCGGCGAGCAAGGCGTTGGGGAGGCGGTGATGTCGGACAACATGAAGCCCAACAAGTTTCGGACCGATGGCGGAGGGATCATCCGCTACAGCTACTGTGATCCGGCGTTTACCATCGGCACCCTCATGACCGAAGCCCGGCCGAACAAGGACTGGGTCGCCATCAGCGCCCAGAGCCGCTGGCAGGGCGTCATCTTCGGAGACAACCCCGCGGCCCGCATCGTGCCCGTCGTCCGGCCGGAAGGTAAGGCGCGCGACGTGCTCAACGGCCAATGGTCGGCGCAGAGCAAGGGCAGCCTGATCACGCAGAAGCTCAAGGGCAACAAGGCTGGCGGCCCGATGATCGTCTGGATGCCGCTGGAAGGCATGGGAGAACCGGTAAGGGACGGGGATGTGGTTTTCGTCGAAACGGAAGGTGCCTATGCCGCCATCCGGGTGGTCGGCGGCAAGTTCAAGTTCACCGAGAAGGAGGTCACGAACCCGTCGATCGAGGGGCCCGCGCGGGTGGCTCCACCGGGCCGGGTCATCGTGCCTGACGACGACTTCGCTCCGGTGATCCTCGAGGTCATGGCCAAGGGGGACGTGGGCGGCATTGATGCCTTCAAGGCGAAGGTGAAGGCCAACCAACCGGTGATGAAGGGGTCGTTGGTGAATTACAAAACCATCTACGGCGACCGCCTGACTTTCGACACTGGCCAGAAGCAGATTCCGACCATCAATGGGAAGCCGGTCGACTACGCTCCGACCAAAGTGCTTGAGAGTCCCTTCCTCCAAGCCGACTACGACCGCGGCGTGGTGACCATTCGGAAGGGTGAGTCGAAAAAGGTTCTCGATTTCGCACGATGACGAACCGGGGATGGCTTCTCGCTAGCAGCCAAGCGCAGTGGCAACCGTTGATGGTGTCGGGTTTGGCGACAGAATCTCTGGGGTCCCCCGCATGAATGGTACCAGGTCTCGCACGCCAACATTCTGTGTGAACGAGGCGGACCCGTTTTCACGGATTCGCATCCAGGAAACAAATGAGGTCAACAGGGCACGCCAAGCATTCTGTCGCGTGGCGGGAGATCGCGGCGGAGGTGAAGCGGATCTTGACGGACATGCGCCTCAGGGGGGCACCTCGGGGGGGGGCACCCGGGGGGGGGGCAGTCCTTGAATTCTGAATTATTTCTCATCCTCGCCTCGGGGGTCCGTCCTTGAATTCTGAATTCTTTCTCATCCTCGGGGGTCATCGGGCCTCGGGGGCCTTGAATTCTGAATTTTTTCTCATCCTCGGGGATCATCGGGGATCATCGGGGGTTCGCGCACGGTAGCATTTTTTGTGACTGAGGCGGACCCGACTTCATGGATTCGCATCCAGGAAACAAACAAGGTTAGCAGGGCACGCCAGGCATTTTGTGGCGTGGCGGGAGACCGCGACGAAAGAGCAGCGGGTTTTGACGGACATGCGGAAAGCGGACGCTGGGATGCTCCGGCGCTGGACGCACGAACGGTTGAAGGATCTCACGTTGGTGTTAGGGTCGCGGCCCTTCCCGCTCCCTTCAAACCCAACGATGTCCACCCTTCCCGACCCTGCTCCCCTCTCCGACGAAGGCGAAGCCGACCTGGCGAAAGTCCGCCGCGTCAACCAGAGCTGGATCGTCCGCGGCCAGCTCAAGGAGACCGCCACGGCGTGGATCGACCACCTGCGCCTCACCGACCCCGCCCGGCTGGAAAAAAGCTGCTGGCTGGCACTTTTTCTCACCCGCTATCGCAAGAACATCCTGCGCGACCCCAAGCCACTCTTCTACGCCGGCCTCTTCGCCTTCGCCACCCGCAAGGAGATCGGCGCGCGACTCAATCACCACCCGATGACCCGGGCGATCTGCCTGCTGCTGCACGGCGACGACAGCGGCCGCGACAACCTCGTTTACTCGGCCCGCGAACTGGCCGATGGCATTGCGGCCGAGATTCAGCAGATCTTGGAAACGGCTTGAGCCCTTGGAATCGCCCCACCCGGGAGCGCCAACCGGAGCGCAGTGGAGATGGTCGGCCAATTTCCCTCCTCCTCCGCCGACAATCTTCAGTCCGGGTCGACTTGCCTCCGGTCGAGGCGTGATACGTTTTCGAAGAATCGGACTGAAATCTCCCATTCTTCGCGTAGAACCCGATCCATGTCCCGCCTTGCCCCGCTTCTCGCCGTCCTCGCCATCGCCCTCGTCGTGGCCTGGGGTTGGTTCCGCTCCCCCGTCCCCCCTGCCGGACCCGCCGCGTCTCCGACCCCGCCCTCGGCCACCACTCCACCGACTCCCGCACCGGCCGTCGTCGAATACACAACCGGCCCCGCCACGCCCGATGGCATCGGCAAGTTCTTCCACGGCCGCGAGATCGCCCACGTCATGGGCCACCCCGCCATCAAATGGCTGGAGAGGACCGAGCGCGAAATGGAAGAAGCTCCGAGCAAGGCGATCGCCGCCATCGACCTCGCGCCCGACGCCGTCCTCGCCGACATCGGCGCGGGCTCCGGCTACTACAGCTTCCGGCTTTCGGAGAAGGTGCCGCAGGGCAAGATCGTGGCCGTCGATATCCAGCCGGAGATGCTCGATTTCCTCCGCAAGAAGTCCGCCGAACTCGGCATCACCAACGTCGAGCCCCACCTCGGCACCATCGAGGACGTGAAGCTGCCCGCCGCTTCGCTCGATGCCGCGCTGATGGTTGACTCCTACCACGAGTTCTCCCATCCCCGCGAGATGCTCGCGTCCCTGCACCACGCCCTGAAGCCCGGCGGCCGGATCTTCCTGTTAGAGTTCCGCGGCGAGGATCCGAAGGTTCCGATCAAGCCCCTTCACAAAATGACCGAAGCCCAGGCCCGGCTGGAGCTTGAAAGCGCAGGCTTCCGCTTCGTCTCGAATCTCCGGCCGCTGCCTTGGCAGCATTTCATGATCTTCGAGCGGCCTTGAAACTACCCATCGTTATAGGAGTCCTTCACGTTCACGGCCATGGACTCGTTTCATCGAACCAAGAGAGATTCACCGGTTCCGGGATTCATCGCCCTGACCTTTACTCTCTTGCTCTCCATGGTCTTCATGTTGATTGGATTCCTCCGAGTCGGGGAGGACGGCCGACCATCGATGGACCTGATTTCCGGGGTGGCGGGCGTAGCGATCTTCTTACTCTTCCTTCGAGGCGGCTGGATGATGACCGGGCGCTCGCTCGTCCATGTTTTCAGCATGGATCGCAACAAGGTTGTCTGGGGCTTCGTCGGAAAAGAGCAGGAGCTGGATGCATCTGAGATCGATCGGATCTATTGGGATGATTCTGATGGATTCAGCTTCCAAATGACCATGAAGGACGGGCGGCAGGTTCGCTTTCTCTACATGGACAATGTCGTTCCGTTCAAAAGCAGGCCTGCCTTGTTGAGGTTTCTTCGGACGTCGTTCCCTTCGATTCCGATCGCTGGAAACATCGACAAAAGGACGAAGCAGGCCGCAGAGGACCTTGGCTGACGGAACAGCAGCACCTGCACTGGTGCGCCACCGCTGTTCGAACCACCTTCCATGAGAACTGGGGCTGAGGTTGGTCTCGCCCAACCTCACGTTGCCTGCTCGACCTTCCCTCGACGATGAATTCACCGGTGGATTTGTCCGACAACATCAACAAGGATCGCCTTGCCCACTCCCCGCATCCTGCCAAGCTCCCGCATCGCCATGGCTTATCTCGACGAAGAATCCTTCCTGCTCCACTCGCCGACCGCCCGCCGCCTTTTCCATGAAGTGGCGAAGGACCAGCCGATCTACGACTACCACTGCCATCTCTCGCCAAAGGAGATCGCGATCAATCACCGCTGGGAAAACCTCGCCGACCTGTGGCTCGGCGGCGATCATTACAAGTGGCGCCTGCTCCGTGCGAACGGCGTGGACGAGGAGTTCATCACCGGCTCCGCCACCCCGCGCGAGAAATTCCAGGCCTGGGCGGAGACCGTGCCCTACACCCTCCGCAACCCGGTCCATCACTGGACCCACCTCGAGCTCCGCCGCTACTTCGACATCGACCTTCTGCTCGGCCCCGACACCGCGGACGAGATCTGGGAACTGGCCAACGCCCGCCTCGCGGAACCGGACTTCTGCGTCCACGGGATCCTCGACAAGTTCCGCGTCTCGATGGTCGGCACCACCGACGATCCCGCCGACCCGCTGCTCCATCACCACGCGATCAGCGGGAGCGACCTCGCCACCCGCGTCTTCCCGACCTTCCGCCCGGACAAGGCATTCTCGGTTGATCAGCCCAAGGCATTCAACGCATGGGTCGAGAAGCTGGAAGATGTCACCGACTCCAGCATCCACCATGTCTCCGACCTGCTTCAGGCGCTGCAGAAGAGGCACGATGACTTCCACGACGCCGGCTGCCGGCTTTCCGACCACGGGCTTGATCGCTGCCCCGCGATCCCGTGCGACGACGCCGACGCTTCCATCATCTTCGACAAGGCGCGCCGTGGCATCCCGGTCACGCCGGAGGAGAAGGAGAAATTCTGCTTTTTCCTGATGATCTTCTTCGGTCAGCAAGACGCGGCGCGAGGCTGGACCAAGCAGCTCCACCTCGGCCCCTTCCGCAACGTCAACCCGCGGATGTCGGCGCTGTTAGGCCCGGACAGCGGCTTCGACACCATCGGCGACGAACGCCAGGGCGCGGCACTGATCGCCTATCTGGGCAGCCTCGCCGAGCGCGGCTGCCTGCCGCAGGTCATCCTCTACAACATCAATCCGCGCGACAATTACCTCTTCGCCGCGATGACCGGTGCCTTCCAGGACGGCAGTGTCCCCGGCAAGATCCAGTTCGGCTCCGGCTGGTGGTTCCTTGACCAGAAAAACGGCATGGAACTCCAGCTCGATGCCCTTTCCTCGACCGGCCTGCTCTCCCGCTTCGTCGGGATGCTCACCGACTCGCGCTCGTTCCTCTCCTTCCCGCGGCACGAGTATTTCCGCCGCATCCTCTGCAACCTGATCGGCAGTGAAGCCGACCGCGGCGAACTACCGGATGACTTCGACGCCCTGTCAAAGCTGGTCGGCGACGTCTGCAGCGGCAATGCGAGCCGCTACTTCGGGTTCTAGCTTTGCCCCGCCACCACTCGATCATGCGTGCTTCCCAACTGCCCCTCTTGGCGGCGGTCCTGGTCGCCACGCATTCCGCCGCATCGGGCACCACCGTCTATGTCGATGCCACTTCCGGCAGCGGGGGTAATACCGTGCTGTCCAACGGCGGCACCTTCACCCCGCCGCTAAACGGCACGACCGGGGCGGATCAAAACTGGGAACAACGCACCGTTTTCGCCGCCAGCGGAAACATCTACGAGTCGGGCGGCGAGGCTTCGGAGAACGCTCCCGAACTCCGCACGACAATGACCGGCCTCACCCCCGGCGCGACCTACCAGATCCACGTTCACTTCTGGGACGGTTCGGGCAGCGGTGCCGCGTGGAACCTCCGGGCAGGCCTCGCCGCGAACCCGGGTGCCAACACCCTCTTCACCAATCCCGCCGAAACCGCCGGAATCGGGGCCACCGCCGCGGTCCTCGCCAGTTCGCTCACCTACACGACCGCTCCCTCCCTCTTCACCGAAGGCGACCGCACGATGTTCGCCGCATCCCTCGGCAACGCGGTCGCCGATAGCGGGGGGGGGGATCCAAGTCTACATTGACGACCTGCCGTCGACCGTCGGCTCCAACCGCCGTGCCTTCTACGACGGGGTCTCCTACCGTCTAGTTTCGCCCCCGCCCGTCACCGGCCCGATCACCTACACCGACGCCACCCTGTCCAATACCGTGCAGCGCGACGGTCAACCGCTCGCTCCCGCCGCCCAGGGCAACACCACCATCGACCAGAACTGGGAAACCCGCACCCTCGGCAACAATGCCAACGTCTTCGAGTCGAACGCCGACGGCCCGGAAGACGCTCCGCTCCTCGCCACCACCCTAAGCGCCCTCACCCCGAACAGCGACTACGTCCTCTACGCCTATTTCTGGCACGATGGCCGCGACTGGCGCCTGAAGGCTTCCGGGAAGGTGAGCGACATCGCCAGCAATGGCACCCCGGTCGATCTCTCAGACGACTTTCTTCCCGCCCAGCCGCTGACCCACTTCAGCCCCCTCGGCAATGCCTTGGGAACCGCCACGCTTGCGCCGGCTGCCATCGGCACCGACTTCACGACATCCCTCTTGCTCACCGAAGGCAACCGAGTCTTGCGCCAGGCACCCCTCGGAAAGTTCACCTCCAGCGCCACCGGCCAGCTCACTGTCTTCATCGACGACGTGGCCGGATCCGGTGAAGGCAACCGCGTCTGGTACGACGGCATCGGCCACAAGCCCGTGGTCCCGCTCGCTCCCGCCGCCGACGATGATCGCGACGGCCTTTCTAACGGGGCCGAAGCCACCGCCGGCACCGACCCCTATCTTCCCGATACCGACGGAGATACCTATTCCGACAACACGGAACTCACCGAAGGCTCCAACCCGCTCAACGCCGCCTCCATCCCGTCCCTACCCGGCAATGCCGTGGTGATCGCGCCCGACGGTGCCTGGACCTGGTTCAACGACGAGCGCGCCATCGTCCATCAGGGTGCCCTTTTCTCCGGCTACGTCCGGGCCAATGGCACCTACGGCTTGACCCGCCGCGACCTCACCACCGGCAGCACCGCCCACGTCACCCTCAGCACCGCCGCTTCCCAGCAGCAGGACGATCACAACAACCCGTCCCTCACGCCCCTGCCCGACGGCCGGCTCCTTGCCCTGTATTCAAAGCACGGCGGCGCCACGGCCTACTACCAGCGCACCTCGCTGGTCCCCTCCCCGGCCACCCCCGCCGACTGGGGCCCGGAAATCGTCCGCACCGTCCCCGCGAACAACACTTACGCCAACACCTACCGGCTCTCCGGCGAAAGCAACACCCTCTACAACTTCCACCGTTGCATCAACTTCAACCCCACCCTCACCCTCTCCACCGACAACGGCGAGACCTGGGGCACTTCCCGCCAGCTCCTCGGCACCGGCAGCGGTAGCACCCGGCCCTACCCCCGCTACTGCTCAAACAATGTCGACCGCATCGACTTCATCTACACCGACGGCCACCCGCGCGACGTCAACAACTCTGTCTATCATCTCTACTACAACAACGGAGGCCTCTACAAAACCGATGGCACGCTGGTCGATACCCTCGCGAGCATCCCGCTCGACCACGACGGCGGCCAGCGGGGCAGCGTGATCTACCCCTACTCCGCCACCGCCTGGGGCCCCGGCGATGGCCCGGACAACTGGATCCCCACCGGCCGAGGCTGGACCTGGGACGTCCATTATGGCACCGGCAATACCCCTGTTTGCGTCTTCCAAGTCCAGAAGGACAACGTCACCGGCACCGGCACCGGCTGGAACCACGACCGCATCTACTACTACTACGCCCGCTGGACCGGCACTGCCTGGCAGCGCCGCTTCATCGCCCACGGCGGCCGGCCGCTTTATGCCAACGAAGACGACTACGGCGGCGGCATGTGCCTGGATCCCGAGGACCCGCGCATCGTTTACTTCTCCTCGAATGCCGCGAATCCCTTCGCCCTCGGCGACATCGACAACGTACCGCTCCGCCCGTCCGACCGCTACGAAATCTGGCGCGGCTTCACCGCGGACGGCGGCCTGACTTTTACCTGGACGCCCATCACCCAAAACTCCGCCGCCGACAACCTGCGCCCCATCGTCCCCCCGGCCCACGGCCGCGATGAACTGCTGCTCTGGTTCAACGGCACCTACACCACTTACACCAACTACTCCACCCGCGTCCTCGGCCGCATCGGGGACCCGCTCCAGTCCTTCGCCAGCTGGTCGCAAGGCCTTGGCCTCTCCGGCACCAGCCCCTCGGACGCGGATCAGGATGGCATCGACGACCTGCTCGAGTTCGCCTTCAGCGGCGACCCGCTCTCCGCCGCCAGCCGTCCTCTACCCAGTTGGAACGGGCAAACCCTCAGCGTTCCCTGGCCAGCGGACCGCGGCGGCATCGAGTGGCATCTCGAAACTTCCACCGACCTCGGCCAATGGGAAACCACCGTCATCCTCCGACCCCGCGACCTGCCGCAGGAAATCGACGCGGGCTATCAAGTCGAGACCGTCGAAGGCACCCCGCAAAGCGCCCGGATCACCCCGCCCGCTACCGCCGGCACCCGCTTCTTCCGCACCCGCATCGTGCCGACCGATTGAGCCTTCCCGTCATTCCGCTTGGCAGCCACGCCTCCGCTGCTTGAGTTTCGCCCCGTGTCACCCGCCTCCTTCCTCGCCCCGCATCGCCCCTCGCTGAAGATCTGTGGCGTCACCCTCGCCACCGATGCCGAACGCCTCGCGGAATTGGGTGTCGATGCCCTCGGCGCGAATTTCTGGCCGAAGTCGAAGCGCTACCTCGCCCCGGAGCTTGCCGGCTTCCTCCGCGATCTCGCAGGCCGCATCCTCCGCGTCGGCGTCTTCGTCAATGCCGGCCCGGACCTGCCGCGCCAGCTTTTCGACGACGGCCTGATCGATGTCATCCAACTCCACGGCGACGAGACCCCGGCCGACGCCAGCCCCTTCGCCGAAGCCGGCATCCCCTTCCTCAAAGCGCTCGGCGTCCGCGGCAGGGAAGACATCGCCGCCGCCCGCGACTTCCACGCCTCCGGCATCCTGCTCGATGCCCATGCACCCGGCATCTACGGCGGCACCGGTCAGACCATCGACTGGTCTTTAGCCCGCACCTTCGTCGAGCAGCACCCGGATCTGCCGCTCATCCTCGCCGGCGGCATCACCGCCGACAACGCCGCCGCCGCGATCGAAGCCGTCCGCCCCGCCGCCCTCGACATCGCCTCCGGAGCCGAGTCCAGCCCCGGCGTGAAGGACTTCGACAAGGTCGCCGCCCTCCTCGCCGCCTGCCGGGCCTGAGCAAGCGAACCGCAAACCGCTTGCAACTGCGACGCTCCTGCGCCAAGGGTTCCCCCGTCGATGCGAGGATCCCCGCTACTGAGAACCCTGGTCGTGCTGGCCGTCCTGCTGCTGGCCGGCTTCGGCTTGGCCCGGCTGACCGGTCATTCCTCCCCCAATCCGGTAGTCGTGGATCAATCGGCAACACCCGTTGCTGAAACCTCCCCAACCACCTTCGAACTCCTCCTTTCCGCCGCCGCGAAATCCGTCTCCCTCGATGCCGGCGGACCTGCCTTCGTCCGCGAAAGTCCCGCCGCCCCGCTCACCGGAACCTTGGAAGTCCAAGGCGAGCACCCGGTCATCTTCCTCAAGGTCGAATGGGCCGACACACCCCCCGGCCACCGCTTCGCCAAGCTCCGCATCGACCGCCCCGGCGAGGAAACCCTCGAACACGTCTTCAGCGCGCCCGGCGACATCGACGACCTCTGGGAACCATGACCATGAGCGAGGAACACCACGACTGCTGCGCGCACCACTCGCAACACCACGAGCTGGTGATCGATTCGCTGCGCGTCACCTACCGCAACACCCTCGCCCTCGACGCCGTCTCCTTCGCCACCTCCTGTGGCAACCGCGTCGCACTGGTCGGCCCGAACGGTGCCGGCAAGAGCACCCTGCTCAAGGCCATCGCCGGCCTGGTCCCGCGCAGCGCCGGCAGCATCCGCTGGCGCGGCACCGCGGTGAAGCGCTGGTCGAGCGAGTTTGCCTATCTTCCCCAGCGCGAGGAAGTCGACTGGTCCTTCCCCATCACCGTCCGCGGCCTCGTGGAAATGGGCCGCTACCCGCAAACCGGACTGTGGGGCCGCTTCCGCCCGGAAGACGCCGAAGCGGTCGACAAGGCCCTTGGCTCGCTCGATCTGTTAGACCTCCAGCACCGCCAGATCCGCGAACTCTCCGGCGGCCAACAGCAGCGCAGTTTCCTCGCCCGCGCCCTGGCCCAGGAGGCCCATGTCCTGCTGCTCGATGAGCCCTTCACCGGTCTCGACCGCAACGCGTCGCGCCAGCTCGGGTCTTTGTTAGAGAAACTTGCCCACGAAGGCCGGCTGGTCATCGCCTCCCACCACGACCTCGCCACCGCCCCCCGCCTCTTCGACGAAGCCCTCCTCCTCAAAACCCGCCCCCTCACCTTCGGCCCCGCCGCCGAAGCCCTCTCCGAGGCCAACCTCGAACGCGCCTTCGGCCACCTCAGCGACCAAGACGACCGAGCCTCCACCCTCCCCCCCACCGCCACCCTCTAGTCCATCTCCCCCAATTTCCCTAATCTCCCAATTCCCTAATTCCCCAATCATCTTGGATCTAATTTCCAACCCCTTCTACCAGCGCGCCCTCGCCGCCGCCTTGCTGATCGGCTTTGCCAACGGCTTCTTCAGCGGCTTCGTCGTGCTGCGGAGGAACGCCCTGTCGGTCAGCGCCCTGTCGCACACCATGCTGCCGGGCATCGCGCTCGGCATCCTGATGACCGGCGTCCTGACCCAGGCCAGCGCCTTCCTCGGCGCGCTGTTCGCCGCGCTGATGGTCGGACTGGGCTCGGTCGCGGTCGCCCGCGGCAACCGCATCGCGCAAGGCACCGCCCTCGCCGTGATCTACACCACCGCCTTCGCCGCCGGGGTCGCCCTGTTGCCGCGGCTCGATACCCGCCAGGAACTCGAGCACTGGCTCTTCGGCGACATCATGGCGGTCGCCAATGCCGACCTCTGGGTCGCCTTCGGCATCGGCTCCTTCACTCTGCTCGTCGCCAACCTCCTCATGAGGCCGCTGCTCGTGACGATGTTCGAGCCGAACGTCGCCGCCGCCCAGGGCGTGCCGGTACGATTGATGCAGTACTTGCTCTTCACCCTGCTCGTCCTCTCGCTCGTCGCCTCGCTGCAAGCCGTCGGCTGCGTGCTCTCCGTCGGCATGCTCGTCGCCCCCGCCGCCACCGTTTCCCTGCTCACCGACCGCACCAACGCCCTCTTCTGGGGCGGCGGCGCCCTCGGTGCCGCCGGGGCCGTGGGCGGAGTCTTCCTATCCGCCAAGTTCGGCCTGGCGCCCGGTCCGGTCATCGTCATGCTCCTCGGTCTCTGCTTCCTCGCCGCCTGGATCTTCAGCCCCCGCTACGGGGTGATTGCCCGGCGGATGAGGTGAAGACTTCGGCTTGTGTCACGGTTTGTTGGGCTTGGCCCAAGGCAACGGAATAAGCCGTTTCGGGGCCTTGGGAGCGGCCTTGCCCTCAAAGCGCTGTCGCCACTCCAGACCCTTGTCCGGACGTTCTGCGATGTGCAAATCCACCATCGCTTGCTGGGGGTTGGGCACGGACTTGCTCTTCCCGGGCGGGAGACGGAATCGCTCGATACCATAAATCACGGCAAGCTCACGATTCGTGCCGTTCGTGAACTTCATCTCGGCGACTTGCCCTTTGACCACCGGTTCGATGGTAACTCCGGCAACGGGAGGCTTCCCCGGATTGGCAGGGCCGACGCCTTGCCCGGGTGAATTGGCTGCCGCCAGAAAGAAGCACAGGGATGCAACGTGACGCCCTGTTTCTCGTTTGCCACACATGATTCGAAGCTGGGAAATCGACGCCCGGAATGAAAGTCAGAAATCAGTCCTGCAATTCTCGGACAAACGGGCAGAAAGCCGCTGCACAAGTACGACAACACCGTTCTCCGGCAGGCCGGCTGTGTGTGAATATCCACGCACGGCCCCGGAGCGTGACGGGTCGGGGTGCTCCATTCCTCACTTACCAGCTCGGCAGGAAAGTCCCCGCAGACGACTCGAAGCGCAGATCCCCGCCCGCTTTGTGGCGGACGACGATCTTGTGTATGCCTGCCTCCAAGCGGACCCGGCCGTCCGTGACCGGCTGGCCATCCACCCACACGCCGAGCGGCGGCTGCGGGAACTTCAGCGTGACCTCGGTAGCCTCGGGAATCTCCAAGCGGGCCCCGGCAAGGATCTCGGTCGCGGTGCCGGCGAACGGCGCGACATCCCCGGCCAACAATGTGCCGTTGACAGTCCCGTTGATCGGAATCCACGGCAGCGCGGGATCGCCCTTCGTCACGGTCTCCGGCATCGCACCGGTCAGCGGCATCACCGCCCAGACCCGCGGCGCGCGGCTCTTGGTCGCGTCGAACTCACCCGGCTTGCCGAGCTGCGAGAGGAATTTGAAAAGATCGAGCTGCTCCTGCTCCTTGAGCCCCGCGATCAGGTTCGCGGGCATCAGGCTGCCGGAATCGGTGCGCTTGAGGATCGCCGAATCGGCCAGCGTGATCTCCTGCCCCGCGGCATCGCTCAGCACCACGCTGCCCCCGCCACTCCTCAGCAGGCGGCCCATCAAAGTGCGGCCGTCCTTGGTCTCGATCACCACCGAGTGATAGCCTTCTTTCACCTTCGCGCCGGGCATCAGAATCGACTCCACGAGGTAGTCGAGCGGCGCGCTCGCCCCGATCGATGTCATGTCCGGCCCGACTTTGCCACCGGCCCCGCCGATCGCGTGGCAAGCGGTGCAGGCCAGACCCGGCTGACGGTAAATCGCTTCCCCGCGAACGGCATCGCCCTTTTCGGCGGCCAATTTGGCCAGGCTCAGGATCGACTCCGCGGTCGGCCCGCTCATCGCGGCACCGCCGGCCTGTTGCCGCAGCAAACCTAACAGCTCGGCATGCTCGTCGATGTCCGGCACCGCCGGCAGGTTCAGCGCGGCGACTTTCGGATCGAGCGCCTGCTCGCGGAAGGCCTTCGCCAGATCGGCGGACAGCCCGCTCAGCGAAAGCGCCTGCTGCCAGAACGCACGGGCCTGCATCAGGTCATCGAGCCCCGGTAGCAGCGCCCGGATTGCTCCCAGCGCGGCCGTCCGATGGTGGCGGACCAGCGCCAGCGCGGCCCCGCGCTTCACCTCCGCCGGAGCATCGGATCCCGCGACCGCGACCAAG
>NEUO01000113.1 GCA_002304315.1 Verrucomicrobiia bacterium Tous-C4TDCM | reverse complement strand
CAGTGGACCAGCACCCACCGCGGCGACCCGCGCGAATTCATCGTCTTCGGCAATCCCGCCAGCAGTTCTTCCCGCGTCAATTTCACCCTCCGCGTCTCCCCGGACGGCGGCGATACCTGGCCGGTCTCGCGGCTGCTCTACGCCGGCTCGGGAGCGTATTCGTCCCTCTGCATCCTGCCCGACCGCTCGATCGGCGTGCTGTTCGAAAAGGATAACTACACGAGGATCACCTTCGCCCGCGTCGAGGAAGCGTGGCTCTTGAATCCCGCCGCGGACGCCGACAACGACGGCATGCCCGACGCATGGGAAACCTTGCATGGATTGAACGCCGCACTGAACGACTCCGCCGCCGATCCCGACGGCGACGGCGAATCTAACAGCGAAGAACAAGCTGCCGGCACCGACCCGCTCAACGCCGCCTCCGCGCTCGGCATCACGTCCTTGACCGGCAGCGCACTGACCTGGCGTAGCATTCCCGGTCGCAGCTACCGGATCGAGGAAAGCAGCGGGCTTTCGAGCTGGCAAACCGTCCCGGGGATGGGATCCGTCCTCGCCACCGGAGCAACCAGCACCTCGATTGTCCCCGCATCACCGGCACGCTCCCGATTCTTCCGGGTGCGGGCCCTGCCTTGAACGGAGCGCGGACTTTCGCCGGCACCCCTTCACCCGTTCCCGATCAAGCACCCCGCCGCCTGCTCGTTGCCGCCCAGCGTGCCGATCCATGCCCGCTCGGAAGTCCCGCGGCGGAGATGCTCGATGGCGGCGACGACTTGCAGCCCCGACGACGCGCCGAAAGCCTCGCCCAAGGTCTCACGCACCGAAATCCGCGGGCCGGACCAGCCGGCATAGGCCCGATCCTCGGCGGCATCGAAGCGCGCGACACCGCTGCGGCTGTCGGAAAGCAGGGTGCCGCCGTCATCAGGTTCACCAACGGCTTCCATGAGTTCGCGCAAAACTTCCGCACGATCGCAGTTATGGCCTAACAGCACGGGATCGGGAATCGCAAGGAGCCGCGGTCCTTCGCCAGCAGCTTCGAGATAAAGCGCCGCCGCTCCTTCCGCCGCGACCGCATGACGGGAGTAAAGCCCCAGCGCCTCCGAACTCAGCCAGTCGATCTCTTCCGGCACCACGACCAGCACGCCGTCGCAATCGCCGCGAAGCAACCACTCGGTGGCAATCTCCAGTGCGGTGAAGATTTCCGCACTGTCGCCGAGGATCGTGTCGTTCGGCGCGGTGGAGTTGAAGAGCGAGGAAAGGTGGCTCGAAGGCGCGTTGAAGACGGTCTCCGGGAACAGGATCGGACTGGCGACGGAGGGATCCGCCAGCACTTCGCCGAAGAAGCGGTTCGAGTAATTGACGCAGCCGTTCAGCAGCGCGCACACCACCCCGAGCCGCAACTCCCCCGCCGCGGCCTTCGCCATCCTCTCCGGTCCCATCGCCTCGATCGCCGCGCCCACCGCGAACTTCGAGATCGGACTAACCCGCCTCAAGCGCGGGCTCTTCGGCAAGGTCGGCGGCGCAGGCGGCACGCGCATCACCGAAGTCACCACCGGCGGCCCGCTCTTCCGCTCGCGGCTCAGCTCGGAAAACGCCGGCCGCGTGCCGGAATCGAGCGCTTCCATCAGAGCAGGCACGCCCCACCCCGCGGGGCTGACGGCTCCGGTGCCAGTGATGCGGATCATGGCGACCCCTCCTTGCTTTCGAACGAACGAACCGCGGAGACGCAGAGGTCGCGGAGGTGAACACGGAGAAACTCAGGTTCGGCCTCCTCCTTGAAACTCAGCGATCCCTCCGCGATCTCCGCGCCTCTGCGGTTCGTTCCATTCATCGTCCATCCTCCTTCTGAAAGATAAGCGTCGCGTTCGCCCCACCGAAGCCGAAGGAATTCGTCAACACGGTCTTCACCACCGCCTCCCGCGGCTCTTGGACCAGGTCGAACTCCACCACCGGATCGATCTCCCGGACGTTGAGGCTGGCGGGCAAAAATTGGTCGCTCAGGGTCAGCAGGCAGATCACCGACTCGACCGATCCCGCGCCGCCTAACAGGTGGCCGATCGACGACTTGGTCGACGACACGCGGATCTTCGGCGTTGCCGCGCCGGCCCAGCGGGAAATCGCGCGGGCCTCGGCGACGTCGTTGAGCGGGGTGCCGGTGCCGTGGGAATTGATGTAGTCGATCTGCTCCGGCTCCAGCCCGGCGGCGCGCGTCGCTTTCATCATCGTGCCCAGCGCGGCGTCGCCTTCCGGGTGCGGCTGGGTCAGGTGGTGGATGTCGGTGGCGGCGGCGTAAGACAGGATACGGGCCATCACCGCAGCACCGCGCGCCTTGGCGGCGTCGAGCGACTCGACCAGCACGAAGCCCGCGCCTTCGCCCAGAGCGAGACCGTCGCGGGCCGCATCGAAGGGCCGCGGGATCCCGCTCGGGGACAGCGCTTGAAGCGAATCAAAGCCGGCGAAAACGAGCTGGCTGAGCGCATCGTAGCCGCCGGCCAGCACCCGCTCGGCTTTGCCTTCGGAGATGAGCTGGTAGGCATGACCGATGGCGTTCGCCCCGGACGCGCAGGCATTCGACAGGATCCGCAGCGGACCGCGGACGCCGAGCGCCCGCATCATCGCGGCCATCTGGTGCTGCGGCTGATAGCTTTCGACCCGGAGGAACTGCTGGCGCTGGGAT
This sequence comes from Verrucomicrobiia bacterium Tous-C4TDCM, assembly GCA_002304315.1. Taxonomy (GTDB): domain Bacteria; phylum Verrucomicrobiota; class Verrucomicrobiia; order Verrucomicrobiales; family Akkermansiaceae; genus Haloferula. The sequence continues at coordinate 13,664 of NEUO01000113.1, read as the reverse complement.
TTCCCCTCGATCGCCTGGAGATAGTATTGCTCGCCCACAGGCATCGCCGCAGCGGAGGTGCCGATCATCACCGGCATGTCGCCGCCGGAAAGACCCGCCATGTCCAGCGCCTCACGGGCGGCGAGGAAGGCCATGCGGGTGCCGCGGTCCATCCGTTGCCATGCTTTCCGCGAGACTCCGGGGACGCTGGCCGGAAGCTCGGCCTGACCCGCCGTGCCGACGCGCTGGCGGGAAACATCGAACAGATCGACCGGCCGGAAGGCAGTGCGACCTTCACGGAAACCCGCGGCGTTCTCCGAAAGATCCGCGCCCATCGACGTCAGAATCCCGGCGCCGGTGATGGCGACGGTCCGGAGGGTCAGGGGCTGGGTGCGGTTGGCGTAGAAAGCCACAGGGAGATTCTGAAAGTTTGGACGGCAGGCGGGTTCTAGTATCGGATCCGGCTTCTGTCCAGAATGGCGGCCGGTTTCGACCCTTGCGCGCACCGGGACCGCGGCTCTTTAGTCCGCTTGGACGGTCGGGGATTTCGAGCGGACTAAAGATCCGCGGTCCAGTAGACGAATGGCCGGTTCCTCCTTTTCAACGAGTCAACGTTGGTGGACAACAGCCTCCGATGCGCGCTCTTCTGTCTCTCCTCCTCCTCGCAGTGGCTGCCACTGGCTGTCGCAGAGCCGGGACATCCGGCAGCACCTCCGTCGCGGCACCCGACACCCTGATCCCCGGCACCTTCATCACCTCGCCCGGCTCGTGGTCCCACACCCGCGCCAACGTCACCCGCCGGCTCACGATCAATCTCACGGGCACTTCCGTTTCCTGGAACCACTCGATCGAGGAACGCTCGCCGTCCGGCGTCTCCTCCAGCAGCGGAAACGGCGGCGGCATGTCCCTATCCTCGCCCGGCGATCCCTGGTTCGCCCACGTGGAATCGCCGACACGGCTTTGGTTCTTCGACGGCAAGGGCACGCTAACTAACGATTATTACGACGAGAGCACTCCGAGCGGCCGCGTGATTTTCAAAGGCAAACTACAATCCGGAGCTGTCACGGTGCCCCCGGACCTCATTCTCCGCCTCCCCGCCGAGCTACAGAAGCTCTTGCCGCCGGCCGAGCCACCCGGCAAGCGCCCGAGCTTATAACACGCCGCGTGTAGTGGACCGCGGACTTTAGTCCGCTTGGACAGTCGGGGGTTTCGAGCGGACTAAAGTCCGCGGTCCACTACACGCACCCTGATTCCTCCTATTTCCTTGGCATCCTCCGGCCAGTGATTCTAGTCCCGCGCATCGACACGCCGCTTTCCATCACCGGACTCGGAGCCCTGTCAGGGCTCGGCGAAGACCTCGCGCATCATGTCGCCGCGATCCAAGTCGGCCGCACGAACTTCCGGCCGCTGTCCGGCCTGTTAGGCCCCGACAGCCTGCACCGCGACCTCCCCGCGTCGTGGATCGAGCCCCGGAAACTCCTCCTCAGCCGCAAATGGGCGCCCGCCACCATGGCCGCCCTCCACGTCGCCCGCCAAGCCATCGCCGATGCCGGCTGGTCCGCCGCCGACCTCGAAGAAGCCGTGCTGTTCCTCGGCACCAGCCGCGGCACCGCCGACGGCTGGGTCGATCCCTGGCCGCAACGCCGCGCCTTCCCGCTGATGGCCGCCAGCAACTCGCTGCACAGCGAGCCCGCCGCCGCCATCAGCATCGAACTCGGCATCCGCGGACCCTGGCAGGTTCAGGCCAGCGGTTGCTCCGCCGGACTCGATGCGCTCGGCATGGCCGCTCTCTGGCTCTCCGCCGGACTCGCCCGCCGCGCCCTGGTGGTCGCCGTCGACCTGCCACTGTCTCCATCCCTGTTGGATAGCTACGCGGCCACCGGCATCCTTTCGAAAAGCGGTCTCAACGACCCCTACTCGCCTTCCACTAGCGGCATCCTCCCGGCCGAAGCCGCCGCCGCCCTCACCCTGGAAGCAAGCGCTTCTCCCGGTCCGCGCCTGCTCGGGTATCTCTCCAACGCAGACGCCGCCGACCCTATCGGCATGCCCGCCGGTGCCCCCGGGTTGGTCGCGCTGTTGAAAATGGCCGTGGGCAAGTTCGGCCCACCCTCCGCCCTCTGCCCTCACGCCAGCGGCACCACCTCCCACTCCTTGCTCGAGCCCGCGGCGATCCTCCACGCTCTCTGCCAAGGAACCGCGCTTTGTCCGCTCAAACCCTTCACCGGCCACGGCATCGGCGGCGGCGGACTTCTGGAAACCGCCCTCCTCGCCGCCTTTCTCCGCGAGAGCCGCCTGCCGCCTACTCTCCCCGGCCTCACCTGCCCTGCCGGCCTCACCATGACGCCCACCGCGCTTTTTTCCGGCGCTCCCGTCTTCAAGATCGCCTCCTCGCTCGGCGGCAAGAATTCGCTGATCGCCCTGCAAGCCCCGCCATGAACGACCTCCGACTCGAAGTCTCCGTCGACGACCAGCTCCTCCGCCTCTTCCGCGGTGACGAACTCGTCCGCACCTTCGTCATCTCGACCGCAAGGAAAGGCGTCGGCTCCACCCCCGGCAGCCATCGCACCCCGACCGGCCGCTTCGTGATCGTGCAAAAGATCGGCGACGGCATGCCGGAAGGCACCATCTTCAAGAGCCGCGAACCCGTGGGGCAGTGGCAGCCCGGCGAAGCCTGCGACAAGGACCTCGTCCTCACCCGGATCATCCGCATCAGCGGCCTCGAACCCGACAACGCGAACTCCTTCGACCGCTTCATCTATTTCCACGGCACCAACCGCGAGGACCTGCTCGGCACCCCCGCCAGTTGCGGCTGCATCCGGCTTTCGAACCGCGACGTCATCGAACTCCACGATCTCGTCGAACCCGGCATGAAAGTCGTCATCCTGCCGCCCTCCCGTAAACGTGGGAAACTGATCTTCTTCGACTGCGACTCCACCCTCTCGACCATCGAAGGCATCGACGAACTCGGCCGCGCCCGCGGGCCGGAGGTTTTCAAGATGGTCGAGCACCTGACCCACCAGGCCATGAACGGCGAAGTCCCGATCCGCGAGGTGTTCGGCCGCCGGATGGAGATCATCCAGCCCGACCGCGCCACGGCCGACGCCGTCGCCCAACTCTATCTCGACACCATCTTTCCCGGCGTCCTGGAGGTCATCGCCGGATTGAAGGCGGACGGCTGGACTCCGGTCATCATCTCCGGCGGTTTCGCACCCCTGATCGCGCCTTTGGCAAAGGCTCTCGGGATCGATCACGTCGAGGCCGTGCCTTTGCATTTCGACATCGAAGGTAACTACGCCGGATATGGCAGCGACTACCCCACCACCCGCAACGGCGGCAAGCCGGAGATCATCCGCGAATGGAAGTCAGCCCTGCTGCCGGAAGTCGTGGTAATGGTCGGCGACGGGATTTCCGATCTCGAAAGCAAACCGGAGGTCGATCTCTTCGTCGGCTTCGGTGGGGTCATCGCCAGAGAGGCGGTCCGCAAAGGTGCCGGTGCCTGGCTCGAAGACATGAGTGAATGGGCCGACCTAAGTCTACCAAAGGCGGCAGACTAAATTAAATTTTCATTAAACCATGCGCCCGCTTCGACATTTGCCGAAGGCAGGGCGACATCGACTCATAACAAACTGGATTCACCTCCCCCCCCCTTTCGGGTGATGTTCACTTCCCCTCCATCAAAGGCTCCAGCCCATTCCGCAGGCGTGGCCGTTAAATCCCAAGGTTTGATATGCGGAGATAAAACCCTCCCGCACCAAGGTTTAACAAGGCACATCATACCCATGCTCGAGCGGGTAAAAGTCGCTGGATTTCGAGTTTTGTAAAACCACGCATCCATGACCTGGCCGGATTGGCTTGTTGAGTTTCGGCTTGCCCCCCTTTGCCCTCGACATTACTTCTTGGCTGTCATGAGCAACTCCAACATCAACGCGGCGAAAGGCCGCCGGTATTCCACCAAAGAAAAGGCGGACATCATTGCATTCGTCGATAAGGTGAATGCAGATAAGGGACGGGGCGGACAAAGCGCCGCATCAAAGAAATACAAGATCTCACCGCTCACCATCTCGAGCTGGATCCGTTCCGGCGTCGGCGGCGGGCTGGCGATCTCCGCCGGCGGGGCCTCGGTAGCCGGACCGATCGGAAAGAAGCTCTCCAAGCTCCAGGCCCTCCATGATCAGATTGCACGGGCGGAAAAGGAACTGGCGAAGCTCAAATCCCAGTTCAACTCGCTGAAGTCGGCGCTTTGAAGCGAAGTTCGATCTTACAAAACGAACGCCCGTCTCCCTCGAGGATGACGGGCGTTTTAGCGCCGACCGGGAGGCACTCGGCCGCCTTCACGGCCTTCACCCGGGAAAGCGGCGGTCAGCGACGAACCCGGATCATCAGAACCTTCGACTTCGGGATCCAGTTCTCCTCGCTTCCGTCTCTCAGCACCAGCCAGTCGGAGTCCAGCTGGATGAGGATTCCTTCCGCGGTATCGGGAGCGACAAATCCGGATACCTTGTTTGCCTGACCGGCGATTTTCCACGAGATGACACCCTAGCACGGGGAATTACCGCAAAACTGAAAATCTCCAGTTTACTTCCGACGAATTTCCGGAAGATAAAGAAATACGGAAGATACCAAACACCTGAACCAGTCAGGAAGACTCTCAGGCCCACTGGACATCCAGTTGAACATCCTTCCAGATGACATCCTCGCCCTCGAATACGAAGCAGCCGTGAAACTTCCGCCCGTCGAGCAAATGCGGCAACCAGTCGATATCGTCCTTCCACATCCGGTCATACGGGATGTCGGCAAGCCGGCACCACAGGGGTTTCGCCTCGTCCGTCTCGAAGGGGCGGCCTTCGAAGGCGCGCGCCAGATACACGTGGCAGAGGATGTCCGGGATATCGGACATCGCAAAATGCAGCTCGCCCATCTTGACCGGGCGCAGCGCGGTGATCCCCAGCTCTTCACGGGTCTCCCGCACCGCGCACTCGAGCGGCGTCTCGCCCGGATCGATCTTCCCGCCGGGCCCGTTGATCTTCCCCGCACCGATGCCCCGCTTCTTCTCGATCAGCAGAATCTCGCCGTCGCGGATGATGAACATCAGCGTGGCATGGATTTCGGCGCGCCAGTTTGCCCAGTTGATGGGTGAGGGAATCATGCCGGGGAAACAATCACCGCGAGGCTCGCAGGAAAAGCACCTTGTCGCGCGGAATCCAGCTCTCGTAGGTGCCGTCCTTGACGATGAGCCATTCTGCGTCGATCGAGACCAACACGCCTTCGACCGCACGTTCCGAACTCATACCGGTCTTTATCGTGGCTTCGGTTCCAAGAACGGATGCCTTGTCTGCCCGCGGATCAAGCGTCACCACGCAGCGCAGCCCGATAGGCAAATGAACCGATCCTGGTGCAACCGCCTGTTGGGCTTCAGCCGACGGGAATAAGAAAACAGCGCCCGCCGCGATCAACGAGGCCCCGGCAATCAGCGACAAATGAATTTTCGTCATTTAGATTCATTACCGAGACCAACGCCCGGTTGCAATCGCTAAACCTTACTCCTCCGCGAAGGTGAGTAGACGCCGGGTTACGGAGCCGCCGCCCCCGTAGGTGCTCTCAGGCTACTTCTAGGAAGGCGGGAAAAGCACCTTGCCCACCCCGCCTATGACTACTGCGCCGCCGCATACGCCTCCACGCTGTCGCAGGTGCAGATCAGGTTGCGGTCGCCGTGGACGTTGTCGATCCGCCCGACCGACGGCCAGAATTTGTGCTGGCGGAGATAGGGCAGCGGGAAGGCGGCCTGCTCGCGGCCGTAGGCGTGCGTCCACTCGTCGGCGCAGATCGTGTCGGCGGTGTGCGGCGCGTTCTTGAGCACGTTGTCGGTCGCATCGGCCTCGCCGTTCGCCACCGCCATCATCTCGCCGTGGATGGAAATCATCGCGTCGCAGAAGCGGTCGAGCTCGCCCTTGGCCTCGGACTCGGTGGGCTCGATCATCAGCGTTCCAGCCACCGGCCAGCTCATGGTCGGGGCGTGGAAGCCGTAATCCATCAGGCGCTTGGCCACGTCCTCGACGGTGATGCCGCTCTTGTCGGACAGCGGGCGGACGTCGATGATGCATTCGTGGGCCACCAGCCCGTTCGGCGCGGTGTAGAGCACCGGGAAGAAGCCCGCCAGGCGCTTGGCCATGTAGTTGGCGTTGAGGATCGCCAGTTGGGTGGCTTCCTTGAGACCCGCCGCACCCATCATCGCGACATACATCCAGGAAATCGTGTTGATCGAAGCGCTGCCCCAGGGCGCGGAGCAGACGCTGCCTTCCTTATCGTCGAGCTCGGCATGGCCGGGCAGGAAAGGCACCAGTTGCTTGGCCACGCCGATCGGGCCGACGCCGGGTCCACCGCCGCCGTGCGGGATGCAGAAGGTCTTGTGGAGATTGAGGTGGCAGACGTCCGCGCCGATCCGGCCGGGGCTGGTGAGGCCGACCTGCGCGTTCATGTTCGCGCCGTCCATGTAAACTTGACCGCCCGCCGCATGGATGGCCTCGCAGATTTCGACGATGGTTTCCTCAAACACGCCGTGGGTCGATGGATAGGTCACCATCAATGCCGAAAGGTTCTCGCGATGCTCATCGATCCGCGCCTTCAGGTCGGCGAAGTCGATGTTCCCCTTCTGGTCGCACTTCACGCCGACCACCTTCATGCCGACCATCACCGCAGAGGCAGGATTGGTCCCGTGGGCGGAGACCGGGATCAGGCAGACATTGCGGTGGGTGTCGCCACGGGAAAGGTGATAGCGGCGGATCGCCAGCAGGCCGGCATACTCGCCCTGCGAGCCGGCATTCGGCTGAAGCGAGACCCCCGCGAAACCGGTGACTTCCGCCATCCAGTCTTCTAACAAGCCAAGCATCTCGCGGTAGCCCTGGCTCTGGTCGGCGGGCACGAAAGGATGCAGCGAGGAAACTTCCGGCCAGCTCAGCGGGATCATCTCGGAGGTCGCGTTGAGCTTCATCGTGCAGGAACCTAGCGGGATCATCGACTCGTTCAGCGCGAGGTCCTTCGACTCGAGGCGCTTGATGTAGCGAAGCATCTCGGTCTCGGAGTGGTAGCTGTTGAACACCTTCTGGGTGAGGAATTCCGAAGTCCGGGAAAGCGCGGATTCCCAGCCTCCACCGGCCGCGACCACCACCTTCGCACCGAAGATCTCCGCGATGGCCGCAACATCCTCACTCGTGGTCGTTTCATCGAACGCGATGCCGACATGCCCGCCCATGGCGCGGAGGTTGTAGCCCTTCGACGCAGCCTTCGCGATCACCGCAGCGGCATCGTTCGTCACGACGGTCAGCGTGTCGAAAAACGATCCGTTCGCCACGTTCACGCCGGCGGCCTTGAGCGAGGCGGCGAGCTGCGCGGTCTTCCGGTGCACGCCATTCGCGATGTGCCTCAGCCCTTCCGGACCGTGATAGACCGCATACATCGACGCCATCACGGCCAGCAGCACCTGCGCGGTGCAGATGTTCGACGTCGCCTTGTCGCGGCGGATGTGCTGCTCGCGGGTTTGCAGCGAAAGCCGGAAGCCGGGCTTGCCGCGGGAATCCACCGACACGCCGATCAGGCGGCCCGGCATCTTGCGCTTCAATGAGTCGATGCAGGCCATGAAGCCGGCGTGCGGGCCACCGAAGCCCATCGGCACCCCGAAGCGCTGGCTGGAGCCGACGCAAATGTCCACCCCGAATTCGCCGGGCGCCTTCAGCAGGGTCAAGGCCAGCAGATCGGCCGCGACGATGGTCACCGCCTTCGCCGCGTGCGCTTTTTCAAAAAAGCCGCTGTAGTCCGACACCGTGCCGCAAGTCGCCGGATACTGGACCAGCACCGCGAACAGACCTTCGCAGGTCGCGGGGTCGAAAGTCTGCCAGCCTCCCACTTTCACCTCGATCCCCAGCGGCTCGGCGCGGGTCTTCACCACTTCGATCGTCTGCGGATGGCAGGCATCGGCAACGAAGATCACCTTGCCCTTCGGCGCGCCGGCCAGCGCCAGGCTCATCGCCTCGGCGGCGGCGGTGCCTTCGTCGAGCAACGAGGCATTCGAGACATCGAGCCCGGTCAGCTCGGTGATCATCGTTTGGAAATTCAGCAGCGCTTCGAGGCGGCCCTGCGCGATTTCCGCCTGATAGGGCGTGTAGGCCGTATACCAGCCCGGATTCTCCAGGATGTTCCGCAGGATCACGCCGGGGACGTGGGTGCCATGATAGCCCTGGCCGATGAAGGACTTCATCACCCGGTTCTTGGCAAAGATCGACTTCAGCCAGGCCAGCGCTTCGGGCTCGCTCTTAGCTTCCGGCAGTTGCAGCTCGCGCTCAAGGCGGATCCCGGCAGGCACGGCGGCGTCGGCGAGGGCATCGAGCGAGTCGTAGCCGATGGCGCGGAGCATTTCCTCACGGTCGGAGCCGATGGCTCCCAGATGGCGGCTGCGGAAGTCGGTATGTGCGGACATGTCAAATGAGGCCGTCCGGGAAATCGGAGATCGAAGGACGGCGGCGCGCCCTGAATAAATGAATTCCCCCGCCGCGCAATCCCGGCGGTCGGTTCCGTCACGGGAAATGACGCTTTTTGACCGAAAGGGTCGTCCCGATGGCAGCTCCCGGCAAAGGGCTACGGCGCTTCATTTCTCCCTGTCCGGCCACGCCGCATGGAGATCACCAGCGCACGCCCTTCGATGACGGCGATTCCCAGGGCCAACAACCAGGAAATGCCTAGAGCCAAATCGCTAGGGTCGTCGATGTGACCCTCATGGGGATACCCTGATCGCATCAACTCGATTTGCTCCCGGTTGTAATGGTCAACTGCCCGCTGCTGGTCGACATCCTTCCAGATCAAAAGACCGGCGATCAACAACGCGAACACCAAGATCACAAGACTACGCCGGTGCGACTTCATGACGCCATCTATCTCCCCTGCCGCGGGGATGCGAGGCGGAAGCGGATGGCGCTGCAAAGGCACCGGCTGGTGAATGGAGCCGACAGACCTCTCCGGCGCAGCGGGCTGCAAGGGGCGGCGGGCAGGGAGGGACCGTTCTGCGGGCCGGAGGCTCCGCGCCCCCGGTGTCAGCTCCCGCATTTCATGCACCGTGCTTACCCGATCATCTCCTCGTAGCCCGCGGCATCGAGGAGATCGCCGAGCTGCCCGGCGTCTTTGATCTTGAGCTTGAAAATCCAGCCCTTGCCGTAGGGATCGGTGTTGACCAGCGACGGGTCGGCTTCGACCGCCGGGTTCACTTCCACCACTTCGCCGGAGATCGGAGCGTAGATGTCGCTCGCGGCTTTCACCGACTCGACCACCGCGGTCGGATCCCCGACGTCGACGGTTTTGCCAAGGGCGGGCAGCTCGACGAAGACGACATCGGTGAGCTCTTCCTGGGCGTGATCGGAAATGCCGACGGTGGCGGTGTCGCCTTCGACGAGGACCCACTCGTGGGACGTGTTGTAACGGAGGTTTTGCGGGACGTTCATTCGGGTGGGGAAATTTATGCTTTCGACGGGGCGGGCTTGTAAAACGGTTTCTTCACGACCTTGGCCGGGAACTGGCGACCGCGGACATCGACGAAGAAATCCGTGCCGATTTTCGCCAGTTCAGCCGGCACGTAGGCCATGCCGATCCCCTTGCCGGTGCTCGGTGAAAGGACGCCGCTGGAGAGTTCCGAGACCACGTTTCCCGCTGCATCGAGCACCGCGTAGTGCGACCGCGGCGGCGCGCCCTTGTCGGTGTATTCCAGCGCCACCAGCTTCTGCGCCGGGCCTTCCGCCTTCTGCTTCGCCAACACCTCGCGACCGATGAAGTCGCCTTTCTCCAGATCGACAAAAAAGCCAAAGCACCCCTCGATCGGCGTGCGGTCCGGCGAGAGATCGTTGCCGTTGAGCGGATAGCACATCTCAAGCCGCAGCGTGTCGCGCGCGCCGAGGCCGCAGGCCTTCGCGCCGGCCGCGATGAACTTTTCAAACCACGCCTCGCCTTGTTCCGCGGGGCTGAAGAACTCGAATCCATCCTCACCGGTGTAGCCGGTGCGGCAGACCACCGCTTCGCCACCATCGACCGCGAAGCGCGCGATCCCGTTGCGCGGCGGCAATGCCTGGCCCGGGCAGACCTTCTCAAAAACCGCGGGCGAATCCGGCCCCTGCACCGCCATCCCGGCCCACAGCGCGCTCTCGTTGGCGAAGGCGACATCCTCCGGTTGGTGTTTCGCAATCCAAGCGAAGTCCTCGTCGATCATCGACGCGTTCACCACCAGGAAGAACGCATCTTCCGCGGTGCGATAGACGATCAGGTCATCGATCACCCCGCCGCGTTCGTTGAGCAGGAAAGAATACTGACCCTGTCCGACTTCGAGCTTGGCGACGTTGTTCGCGAGCATCCGGTTGAGCCAGGTCAGCGCGCCGGGGCCGCTGACGATGAACTGCCCCATGTGCGAGATGTCGAAGATCCCGGTGGCCGTGCGGACCGCCGCGTGCTCGTCCATGATGGAGGTATATTGAACCGGCATGTTCCACCCGGCGAACGGCACCATGCGGGCACCGAGGCGAAGGTGAAGCGCTTCCAAGGGACTGCTCTGGATGGTGCTCACGGAGCGGGAGCCTGTGAAGCACCCCGCGGCTTGTCAAACCGCGCCCCGGGGGTGGCGGAGATTTGACCGATTCTAACGCTTCCGGCGCGATTCGTAGGCCTTCTGCATCGTGTCGAGGTAATCGGTGATCCGGTCACGACGCGGTGGACGGGGCCGCTGCTCCAGCTCCTTTTTCAACTTCAGATAATCCCCGAACTCACCGCTGAGACTCCGGGCGCGGGAGATCTCGAAGTAGTCCATGTAGTCGCGCGCCATCACCGCGCGGGCCACCATCGTTTCCCGCTGTTGCGCGAGTTCCGCCAACTGCTCCGCGATGTCGTCCAGCCCGCCGCCCGCGAGGTCCCGGAGGATCTGCTGGTAGTCCTTGACCAAGGGCCGGTAGGACGGGAAGCAACGGTAGCTCAGACGAACCAAGCCGTCTTCGGCCGGACGCACCGCCTCCTGACGCTCGCCAGGCTCCAAATCGGCCACCGTCTGCCACTCGCCGATGCCCCGCTTCACCGCGTTCCCATCGCCATCGCGCGAGTGGAACTGCAGCACCTCCTCAAGGGCCTGTTCGGTTTCGCGGATCGGTAGCACTTCCGACAACTGCGGCTGGATCAGCTTCGCCAAGGTCAACGCCCACCACTTGGCCAGGCTGCGCTCGGAGAGATTCAGATCCGGGAAATGCTTGCGCAGCAGCACCGGCATCTCGCCAGAAAAGCGCGCGGCTTCCCCGGCGAAGGCCCGGAAGGCCCCGCGGCCCTGCGGCTGCTCTAACAGGGCCATCACCAGCGCTCCGGACAAGGCGCGAAACGCAAGCCGCGAAGCGCCGTCGAGCCGCTCGAAATTCCGCTCCGGCAACTCGAAAAGCTCATCCATCGTGAACCCGCCACCGCGACGGAAGACGCCTTCATAAATTCGCCGGTCCGCCGTGCCTTCCCGCCACTTCGCGGCCTCGGTCAAGCCCTCGACCAGCCACGGCCGGATCACCAGCGGGTCCTTCATTTCACCGGGCTTCGCATTGCGCAGCGATCGTTCGTAGAGCAGCACCGTGAGCGCCGCGCGATCCAGCAGCTCGTGATCGATCCCGCGGTCCATCCGGAGCCGGATGCCGAGGACGAAGGATTCCTCGGTGTACTCCACGCTGTACTCGACCGGCGGCCGATCCGGATGGGCGGTGATCTCAACGTTCACCGGCACTTTGAAGGCTTCCGCCGCGCCCCCGGGATCGAAGAACGCCGCCTTCTTGGCCGCCTGCTTTTCGGCATCGACATCCCGGTCCCGCAGCAGCGTCTCGAAGTCATCCTTGCTCTGCTCCAGCAGCAACGCCACCGAGCTGCGCTGCGCCTGCTCCCCGCCCGAAACCCGGAACATCCCGGAGCGGCTGAACGCCTTGGTCTCCGCAGGCGGCGGCGCGACATTGCCGCCCGGGACCACCTCGACCGCGGGCTCTTCCACCGGCACTGCCTGCGGCGGTGTCTCCTGCGCCGACAGCCCGAGGGCCGCGGCGGAGGAAATCAAAACCAGCCTAACAGCACGGGATAACATCGGGGCAACTTAGAAGGATCCGGACGGCCCGGGCAATTCCGCACCGCCATCCGGCCGCGGGTCCAGCACCAGCTTGCCATCGCTCATCTTGATCCGGGACATCTCCTCGAAGCCCAGCTCCAGCTCTTTTTGATACGCCTTCGCCAGCTTTTCATAAGCCGGCAACACCAGCAGCAGGAAGCCCTGGGGTATCACCAGTTGACCGAAACGGCCGCCTTTCACGATCCGCTCCGCCCGTGGCAACTGCGGAATCATGGGGCCGCCGTCGCGCATCACCGTGGTCTGGGTCGTTCCCTTCAGGCTGAGCGTCTGCTCCACCCGCACGAACATGGAAAGCGTGAGCGGCTGGCCCATCACCGAGCGCTGCATGATAATCTCCGCGCGCCCCTCTTCGAGCCGGACCCGGACGCCATCGAAGGCGACCGATTTCTCCAGCATCCCGCCCTGCTTCGCCAGCAGCGTCTGCTTGAGGTAAAGATTGATCTCCTCTTCGGTCAGCGTGACCTCGTAACCCCGATCCACCGCGCTCTGGAGCACCGCCCGCAGGTCGCGGGACTTGCTGGTGCCGGTGATGCCCTTGATGTCGGAAAGATCCTGCGGCTGGGCCATGAAAAACACCGCCGCGCCGAGCCCCGCCACCCCGGCCAGAGCCACCAGTGCCACCAGTTTGCCGAGGCAGCTGCCCTTGGGTTTCAACTTCACTTCATCCGCCATGCGGCGACGCGTAACAGACGCTCCCCACTTTGGGAAGCCCGCTCACTCGGCGCCTTTCGCAGGAGCCGCCGGGGCAGGTGCGGGCGCGGGCGCCGCGGGCGCGGTGGACTCCGCCGGCTTGGAAGCGGCGCTGTCCTGCTTGGCTCCCTGCTGATAGGAATTCGACCGGTAGTCGGTCTGGTAAAAGCCGGACCCCTTGAAAATCACGCCCGCGCCCGTGCCGAGCAGCCGTTTCACCTGGCCTGCGCAGCCCTCCACCGGGCAATCCTGGAGCTTTGCATCGTTCATGCTCTGGAAGATCTCGAAGCGGTGACCGCAGCTCTGGCAGACGTAGTCGTAGTTGGGCATGGCGTGTTTGTCGCGAAACGGGGCACACCTTTAACCGGCACCGCCGCCGGTGCAAGCCGCGTGAATGCTTCCCCGCTCCAGCCTCAAGACCCATTGAAGATTGATGAACGACGACTGCCGATTTTTGATTGAAGACGCCGGACCACGGGCCGGGCGCGGTTCGAACTCCTTCATCTTCTCCAAAATCAAAAATCCTCAATCGACAATCGTCAATCGCAGCCGGGTTGCTCAATCCCGGGACTCGCCCACTTCATCACCCAAGGGAGAGACGCCGGAGATCCCACCGCGCCTGGGAAACCGAGGATTCCGGATTCCTCAAGCTTTCCGCTTCCCCATGCCGCGCATTTGGTGTTTTCTCCCGGCCGCAACCGATTCTCATGGAGCTCGACCTTATCGACGTCCACTTCGACCTGAAGTCCATCAAACCCCGCGAACTCGAGGAGGCCCTCGAGGACCCGTTCGGTTTGCGGCTCCTTCCCGACCACGAAACCGGTGAAAG
>NEUO01000112.1 GCA_002304315.1 Verrucomicrobiia bacterium Tous-C4TDCM | reverse complement strand
CATTTGTTCGACCTGACCGTCGATGCGCAGGGGGTGCTGGCCGACGTGGCTCAGGGCGGGTTGAAGCGCGATCTCACGGCTTATCTGGAGAGTGGCGGCACGGTGCCCGCATGGAAGGGGTTGTCTGGATTGGCCGATGCCGATCCCATGGTCGGTCATCTGGAGGGGGGCGCAGGGGCCGCCCGGCATGCCCGCGCTTCGCCGCGCTTTGGCCTGTTGCGGGACTGGGCCGGCATCCGCGCCCCGCTCGACGGCCGCGGGGTGGCCGCGACCCGGGCGGAGACGGATTCGGAGGCGCGCGTGGTGGCCGGCAGCCGCACGCTGGCGTTGTCCAACGAGCAGCCGGTCAAGCTGAACGGGAACCTCAGGACGGCGCTGCAGCCGGTTCTGGTGGAGGCCACCTTGTTCAACAACTACACCACTTACGAAGTCGCCGGAAGCAACCCGAGGAGTTGGCAGTTCCGCCAGCACCTCTATCCGCGCGTGGTGCTGTGGAATCCCTACAACGTCGAACTGAACTTCGACCAGGCGGTCATCATGATCCAGGGTAACGGGCGGCAGGACATGAAGACCACCAACGAAGATGGCTCGCAAACGTCCTGGCGGATGTTCGAGGGCGGCCGGGTGACGCCTCCGGGTCTCCAGGGACCGACCAGCGAGGTTTACAATGACCAATACATCGGAAGTTATTACTTCTCGATTCCGCCGACCACTTTCGCCCCCGGGGACTGCCTGGTATTCTCGCCGGAGCGCGGCGCGGAATACAACAGCCGCACGCTTTACAGCGGCCAGAGCAACGAGGATTACAATCTCCTGGAGAACCGGCTGAGCTGTGAAGTCGCGCCGGACGTGGGCCGGAGTTATTACATCACCGGCATCATCCTGCCACCCAGCGGCACCACCCGGAGGCCGGTGCAATACTGGTTCGACGCCAGCGGGAACAGCGCCGCCGCCCTCCAGGCCGATGATTGCCGGGCCTTGCTCAAGCATGCCGGCGGTTTCAAGCGGGTGACCTACGATGACAATCGCGCCGACAGCATCGACCGCTTGCCGCAGCTCGCCGTTATCTCGGCTTCCTTTCAATACGGAGCCGGCCGCGAGCCTCGGACGACCTGGGCGGGCTCCGAGCGGATGTCATGCCAACTGCTGGCCGGCAACCAGAAGCCGACCTCGATGCCGAACGTTCGCATGCGCGAGTCGATCCGCCTGCGATGGTTCGACGAACACCGCTCGAATGTGATCAATTCGGGCAGCCTCAATGGCACGCCTCATTTCGAGGATGCTCTGATGGCCACCTGGAACCCGCGGGCGTCGTTCGTGCTGCGCTCGCCCTGGGAGAACATCGCCGGCCAGGGCGGGCCGTGGTTTTTCGGTGCCTACACTCGCGATCTGTATGATGAGAACACCGTGGGCTGGAACGCGCAGACGCCGCTGGCAGCGCGCGGCCGATACCGTGGAAACCCGTTCGGCATGCCGCAGGAAGGCGCGGAGCGCTATGTGCTGTTCGATGTGCCCCGCGCGGGGACCGGCGTGGTTTCGATGGGCCAGTTCCAGCATGCCCGGCTTTCGGAGTTCATCTGGCATCCGTCCTACACCATCGGCAACTCGCTGGCCGACCCCCGGCTCGGAACCGGCGGTGACCGCGGGATCAACCGCAGCGCCGCTCTAACAGGCGATGGCGGCTCGGCCCGGGTCGGTGGATTCCACGAGAGGCAGATCGGATTCCCCGGGGACCAGGGCCGTGGAAGCACCAGCCTGTGGGCCACCACGGCGCGCGCGATGCTTTCCGAGATTCCGGGCACGGACAATGTGGTCCACGATCTTTCCTTCGAGGCCAATCTTGCACTGTGGGATCGCTATTTCCTCTCCACCGGTGATGCCGCCGCGAAACTGGCTTTCGCGGATGATCCGGACGGCAATCCGCTTCCTAACGGGCGGATGAGGCCGGCCCGCGGTGTCTCCGATGCCACCGGCGCGATGGTCGATTTCCACCGCGCCGCATCCGCGTTGATGGTGGATGGCGCTTTCAACGTGAACTCCACCCGGGTGGATGCCTGGAAGGCCTTGTTGGGTTCCACCCGCGCCGGCCCTGGTGGAAATGTCGTGATTCCGAGGGTGCTCGACGCTCCCGGAAAGGCCTGGAAATCCGGAGATCCGACGGACTACGCCGAGATCTGGGACGTGCGGCGCGAACTCACGCCGGAGGAGATCGACCGGCTTGCCCGCGCGCTGGTGGATGAGGTCCGGCACCGGGGGCCGTTCCTTTCGCAGGCGGATTTCGTCAACCGACGGCTGGCGGAGGACGAGACCGGCCGCATGGGCGCGATCGAAGCGGCGATCCGCAAAGCAGGCATCAACGACTCGCTGACCAAGGCGTATCCGCTCTCCAATCAACAGTCGCTTCCCAGCTATCGCCACCCCGACAACATCGCGGACGGCACCCGCCTCGAGCAAACGCTGAAGCCCGACTCCAAGGCATGGGGAGCGCCCGCATGGCTCACCCAGGGCGATGTGCTTCAGATCATCGGTCCGGCGCTTGCGGCGAGGTCGGACACGTTTCTCATCCGTGCCTATGGGGATGCCGTGGACGCCACCGGCCGGGTGACGGCCGTCGCCTGGTGCGAAGCCGTGGTCCAGCGCACGCCCGAGCCGGTCATGCCGGACGCCACCGGCATCAATCCGCGCAATGCCGGCCAGCCCGGTGACTTCGGCCGGCGCCATGTCATCCGTTCTTTCCGCTGGCTGTCACGTGAGGAGATCTGAACGATCATGCAACTTCCCATGAAAGCCGCCCGCATCTGCCGATGGATCATTGCGACCGCGTTTCCTGCGACCTTGCCGCTTGCAGCGGAAGAGGCGGAAAGGTCACGCGGTGCCAGGTTTCTAGCCGTCGGAGATTCGCCGCCCTACCAGCAAGTGGTTGAAGGAGGGATCGCCCGCGAGTTGGAGCCGCCTGCGGGCAGCGTGCCACCGCGGCGGCTTTCAGCGGTGGATCCCGCGCTTGGTCCCGGGGAGGGGAGTTCCACCTTGGAGTTGCGGCTCGGACAGATCACCGGCCCCGTCGCGATTCCACGTGGCGAAGGTGGAGTGGTCTTGCGTAAGGCACAGGCCGCCGCGGACTCCGCCCCATGGCACACGGTGAAGCGACCGGTCGAGGGCGACTTTCTGGTGCTGCTGTGGCGCAAGCCCGGCGCCCCCACCTGGGACGTGCCCGTTTCTCTCTCCGTGCCGGACGGTCAGATTGGCGCGCCCGTCGGATCCGTCTCTATCACCAATCTTTTCCCGGCGGACGTGGGAGTCCAATGGGGTGAGAGTTATCATGTCCTGAAACCCGGAGTGAGTCATGTCGAACGGCTTTCGGAAGGTTCCGTTGTCCCGTTCCGCATCGAGGGCAGCGGTCCGTCCGGTGGCAGAAAGCGCTATTTCTCCACCACCATCAGCCGCAACGAGAACGAGCGCACACGCGTCATCATCTTTCGCGCCGACGGCGAATCTCCGCGCCGTCCGCTGCAAGTGCTGATGCTGCGTGAGCCGGTGGAACCTGCAAAGCCGGTGCCGAAGCCGCAATGACCTGAACGCCGGTCCCGAATGGGTTCGCTCTTGATCACCCGGCGGTCGCACGGATGAATGACGTATGAAGATCGATCAACGACGCTGGCAGAAAGCCGAACAAAAGCGGCGCGAGATCATGGCAAGGTACGGGAGCGACAATCATGCCGCCGCCGCGCTGGCCGGCATCCGGGCGCTGGCACGGCAGGAGCCGCTGCTGCCCACCTTACAAGCCGATCTGGTCACGCTGGCGATCGCGATGAGCGAGTATGACCAGGCCCTGCTCGCCGCCAACCGGCTGCTGAAGCTTTTACCGGGGGATTTCTTTGCCGCCCGCGCCGCGGCCGAGGCCTTCTCGTTCTGTGGACAGGAGGAAAAGGCCCTGGCTGCCTGGCAATCCGTCACCGGTGCGGAACACCGCGCCACCGCGCTGGCCGCCATGGCCCGGATGGAAGCGCGTGCCGGGCACATGGAGCAGGCCGCCGTGTGGATCGCCGAGGCCCTGGCCCGCAACCCGCGCGATGCGATGACGGTTCTGACGGCCGGCCGCATCGCCAGCAAGCAGGGCGACACCGACCGCGCCATCGGGATGCTTGAGCGCTGCTCCCATCCGGCGGTTCCCCACGCCCTAAAGGGACAGGCGCTCTACGAACTCGGCGAAATCCAGGACCGGTGCGGCGAGCCGGCGAAGGCCGTCGAGTTCTGGTTGGCCGCCAAACGCTGCCTTGAGGAAGGATTCCCCGGGGATGTCGATCTGGGCCGCCGCATCCGCCACAAAACCCTCGAGCGCAACCGCCGCCTGGTCGAAGCACTCAACCCGGCATTGGTGCGCCGCTGGAGAAACCAGGCACCCGCCAGCAAGCTGCCGCCGGTGGCGGTGCTGGCCGGCCACCCGCGCAGCGGCACCACTCTCCTGGAGCAAGTCCTCGCCGCTCATCCCGGGGTGCGCGACATCGACGAGCAGGACGCGCTGGCCTGCGCGGTTCGGGAGACCCTGTTCCCCGGCGTGCCGGACGGGCCGGATCTCACGACTCTTGATGCCTTGCCCGCCGATTCGTTCGCCGCCACCCGCCGCGACTACTTGCGGCGGGTCGCCATGCTCCGCAAGATCGGCCCGGACACCGGCTTGCTGCTCGATAAAAACCCGAACCTGACGGATTTCCTGCCCTTCCTGCTGGGCCCGCTGCCCGAGCTCCGAATCCTGGTGGCCCGCCGCGATCCGCGCGATATCCTGCTGAGTTGCTTCCGGCTGCCGGTGTTGCCGCAGACCGGGAACATCGCCTGGCTGCGCGAGGACCATGCCGCTGAAGAATACCGCTCGATCATGGCCGTTTGGGAAAAGCTGCGGGACTGCCTGGGCGATGATCCCGGTTGGCTGGAGGTCTCCTACGAGGCTCTTTGCGCCGATCACGAAGCGGAGGCCCGCAAGGTCACCGCGTTTCTCGGTCTCGCCTGGCACCCGGACCAGGCCGACTACCGCACCGTCCGCGCCAATACCCGGGTGGCCTCGCCGAGCTACGAGGCGGTGCGCGCCCCGGTCCACCGCTCCAGCATCGGCCGCTGGCAACGCTACGCCGACCTTCTGCCGGAGCTGTTCGAAGGGTTCGGAAAGTAGTTGTCATCACAGGAGACAACCCGTGGCTCGTTGACAGGCGTTCCGGCGAGGCGTAGCCGGACTGATGCGAATTTCCCAGCCGGTGTTCCGCGGATTGCTTCTTGGCTTGCTGGTCCTGCCCGGCCAGTCCCGCGCGCAGACGATCAACGCCAGCGACGCGATGGCAAATCATGCAACCGACGCCAGCACCGCCCTGACCGGATCGGCCATTCCCGCCGGGCCGGAATTGTATGTCGGGCGCAAGTCCTACTATGCCAATCCGAATAGCAACCACCTGCTGCACGATGTGGTGCCTTTCCAATTGCCGGATCTGGGTTCCGGCACCTTCACCGATGTCCGGGTGGCCTTCCGTGCCCAGGGCGAAGGCACCTGGAACATCCCGATCAACCTGTGGGCGATCCCCGGCAGCCGGGCGAGCAACACCACGCAGGGTGGCGATGTGCGCTCCGCGACGCTCAACCACACGCAGTTTGGCAACCTCATCATGCGCGGATTCTTCCATCGGGAGACGACGCGGGATGCCTACGCCAGCACGCCTGTCCAAGGTGCCGAGTCCGCCCGCCTCGGGGCATGGCTCAATGCCGCCTATCAGGATGGCGCGAACCACGGGAGATTCGTCTT
The DNA here is from genome assembly GCA_002304315.1 of Verrucomicrobiia bacterium Tous-C4TDCM. Taxonomy (GTDB): domain Bacteria; phylum Verrucomicrobiota; class Verrucomicrobiia; order Verrucomicrobiales; family Akkermansiaceae; genus Haloferula. The sequence goes on along the minus strand of NEUO01000112.1, from coordinate 10,559 downwards.
CATGCGCCTCAGTCCCCAGGCGCTCACACCGGACGAGGCGGGACCCGATGAACAGGATTCCGGATTCGCCGTCGGTGCCAAAGGCTTCGTCAATGCCCAATGGCGTCCATACCTCAGTTATACGTTTGTCGAAGCACTCGCCGGCGCGCCGGTGATCCACGGGTTCTCCGCCAGCAATGACGAAATCGGGGAAACCGGGACCGTCACACTCACCTGGTCGGTGACCGGAGCCAGCAGCGTCGAGATCTGGCCGGAGCTTGGTGCCGTGACCGCCAGCGGTTCGGCCGCGATCACTCCCGGTATCACGACCACCTACACGCTCTACGCGAACAATGCCAGCGGCGAACGGGTGGCGACCGCCGGTGTGACGGTAGTTCCCCCCGCGCCGGCAGAAGTCACCGGTGAGTTATACGACGGGGGTTTTCGCACCGCGCCGGCCACCGGGGCGGTCGTTGGTGGCCTGGATGCCTCGGGTGATCCACGCATCGACGTCGGACGGAGGGCGGGCGGGACGGATGTGGATCACCTGGTCATTCCCTTCAGGCTGCCCGCCCTCGGTCAGGGGATTTTCCAGAATGTGAAACTCCGCGTGGATCTAACCGCGGGCGACGGAGTGACTCCGGGAATCGATATCAATTTGTTTGGCATCCCGGAAGCGCGCACGCTGCCGGTGCCGCTGGCAACCGATGTCAGCCAGGGCGGTCAGGACCACCGCAGCCGCGGCAGCTTGATCGAAACCGCATGGATCGGTAACAGCACCCCGCAGGGCCCGCTCAGCACTCAACCTAACAGCGCCGGTGCCGCCGCGCTGTCCGCCTGGTTCACCGACGCCTATGACAACGGAGCGAACGCCGGCGAGTATGTGTTCCTGCGTCTCAGCCCGGCCTCCCTGGCCCCGGCGCAGGGCACCGGTGTGCGCATCGGAGCCGCCAACGGTTCGGCGGAAAGCCGCCCGCTGCTCACTTATGACTTCGTGGAAAACGGCCTGTTGCCACCGGCCATCGACTCGTTCACCGCGACGCCGAGCTCGATCAGCAACGGCTGGTCCGCCACGCTCGCCTGGTCGGTAATCGGTGATGAAACCACCGTCAGCATCGACCAAGGAATCGGCACGGTGTCGGCCGGAGGCACGGCGACCGTCAGCCCGAGCACCAGCACCACCTACACGATCACCGCGCAGAACGCCAGCGGCACGCGGACCCGCACGGTCACCGTCGGCGCCGGGCCGTTCCGGTATTTTCGCTTTGTGCCGGTGGCGGTCCGCGCGGGGACGACCCTGCAGATCTCCGAGTTTCAACTCATGAAGAACGGCACGCGACTCAGCGGTGCCACCGCCACCAATCCGGGCGGCAATTTCCCGGGCAACGAAGGACCCGATAAGGCGAACGACAACCTCACCCATACCAAGTGGCTCAATTTCAACCGCCAGCCGCTTGTCCTCGATTTCGGCGCGCCCACCGTGGTCGATGGCTATCGCTTCGCCACCGCCAATGATGCGGAGATCCGCGATCCCGTCAGTTGGCGGGTCGAAGGCAGTCACGACGGCAGCTACTGGCGGGTGCTTGACGAGCGGGCGAATTTTGCGACGCCCGTCCAGCGCGCGACCTTCGTTGGCTCGCTGCCGTTGCCATTCGTCGGCGATCTCTCCGGCAACCCCGCGGCCCCGGGCATCGACCATTTCACCGCTTCCTCCGGATCTTTGATTGCCGGCGAGCAGGCAACGCTGTCGTGGTCGGTCAATGGGGCGGCGGGCGCCACGATCAGCCCGGGCATTGGTCCGGTCGCCGCCAGCGGCTCGCTGGTGGTCGCTCCGGCCACCACCACCACCTACTCGATCGCTGCCGGCAATTCCTCGGGTTCCGCGACCCGGAGTCTGCGCATCGTGGTGCGGAAGGCCTACCGGTGGTACCGCTTCGTACCGCTCAAAACCCGGGTCGTCACGGCAGACGCGGTGGCGCTTGCCGAGTTCGGGATGTTGGAGGATGGCGTTCCGATTCCCGGTGCCTCCGCCAGCAACCCCGGCGGTGCGAATCCGCCTTTCAACCTCGCCGGCAATGCCACGGACGACGACTTCTTCAGCCAATGGTCCGATACGAACAAGAAGCCGCTGGTGCTCGACTTCGGAAGCCCGGTGCTGGCGAATGGCTACCGTTTCGCCATCGGCGATTGGAACCCGCGCGACCCCGTGAGCTGGCGCGTCGAAGGGAGTCCGGACGGTGCGGCCTGGGCCGTGCTCGATCAGAAAACCGACTTCGCGACACCCACCGATGGCGAGCAATTCGTTGATCCGTTCGTCCTGCCAGAACCAGCGGAAACTTCGGCGCCGGGAGTGGCGCCACGTGTGCTGTTCTTTACCCTCACGCCGGGGAGGTCCGAGGCTTCGCTGGTCTGGGAGTCCCGGGCCGGTGCCATTTATTCCATCGAGACATCCGCCACCCTCGCCAGCCCTTCGTGGTCAGTCGTGGAAACCGGAGTGCCTTCCGGCGGTGCCATCACCTCCCGCACGTTCCAGCGCGGCACGGAGCTCCGGCAATTCTTCCGCGTCCGGGAGCATCCTTGATGCTGCCTGCGGGCGGGCCGAAATGTATTCGCAGGATACAATGGCAAATCCTTTTACAACCGCCGCCCGGGAATCGACACCTTAAGGGAGTATAGAAAAAGACCGCAAAACCTTCCCTGCCAATCGGAACGCCAACCATGAAAAAACATCCTCATTCAGGCCTCGGAGCAGCGCTGATGCTCGCTGCGGCCATTCTGCCCGGCAAAGTCCAGGGCGACACGATCTTCGCCAACGCCGACGACGCGAGATTCCGCACGAACTCAGGTGGCACCGTCGTCGGCGGGCCGGAGGAAATCTCCAACGGCGGAACCTACATCGGGCGCAAGTACTACGGCAACGACGCGAACAACCACCTGGTCGTGCCCTTCGAGTTGCCCGACTTGGGCGAGGGAACCTTCTCCGATGTTTCGCTCTCCTTCCGTCCGACCGGGCAGCAAGGAGGTGTCGAGGTCAATCTTTGGACGATCCCCGGATCACGGGCTGCCAGCACCACGCTGCAGAGCGATGTGAACAATGGCTCGCAGAACCACACCGCGCTCGGAACCCTCGTCAAGGACACCTTCTGGGACGGATCCACCGGGACCGGAGCCTTCGTCAGTACCGGAGCCGGCGAACAGGCAGCGCTGACCGGCTGGCTCAACAACGCCTACGCCAACGGTGACAACTCCCTCAACTATGTCTTTGCCAGGCTGAGTTCAAAGTCCCTGTGGCCGAACCTTGTCGGCGACAACGCCTACTTCGACATCGACACGGCGAATTCGGGCAACAAGCCCTACCTGACCTACACTTTCACCCCGGTCGATCCGAACTCGCCCGGCGTCACCAATTTTTCGGTCTCTCCGCCCACCATGTATAGCGGCGGCAGCGCCACCCTTAGCTGGACGGTGACAGGTGCCAGTACGGTAACCATCGACAACGGCGTGGGCGCGGTCACCCCGACCACGACCGGCAGTGTCGTTGTTACGCCCGCCTCGACCACCACCTACACGCTGTCTGCCACCAATGGCTTCGGCACCCGCGTCCGCACGACCACGGTCACGGTTGTCGTCCCACCGACAACTCCGCTCTCTCTCAGCAACCCGAGCTTCGAGACCAACCGCAGCACCAGCGGCACCGGGGCCTTTGGCGCGGGTGACCTTCAGGATCTCGGCCTCACCAGCCCCACCGGATGGTCGGTCATCGCCACCGACAATACGGCGGCTACCAACAACGGGCAGGAGATTGCGTTCGGCTGGATCAGCCTGACGCCGGCGCACCCAGCCTCCGGCCCGCCGCAGCCGCAAGCGCTTTCCTTGATGGCCGGGGCCGTCATCGGCCAGACCAGCAATGTGGCGTGGTCGAGTCTCGCGGCAGGCGATGTTCTCAGCCTGACAATCGCCGCCGGCGACCGCAACATCAACCCAACCACCACCCCGCGCTGGGCGGACAATTCCTTTTTCGGCCTGTCGGACGGCCTCGCGACGCGCTTGGGAGCGCCGCCCGGCACTCCAAGCAACGATGCGGGCAGCGCGACGAGCTGGATCGGCAACCAGGTGACACAGACCTTCGTCGGAACTCCGCCCAACGGCTACAAGTCCGGCACCATGGGCGATGTCGCGCTCACCTACACCGTCCAGGCTTCCGACCTCACCCGCACCGGCAACGTCGGAGTGTTCATCGCATCGTTGGGCAATCGTGACAATACCACCAACGGAACCTCGGCAAGCTCTTCGCAGAGCTTCTGGGACCATGTCCGCCTCGGGGTTGTTTCGCTCCGCCCCTACGTCGCGTCGTTCACCGCATCGCCGACGGCGATCGACCCCGGTGACAGCACCACTCTCTCTTGGGATGTGATCGAAGCCGCGTCGGTCACCATCAATCCCGGCAATCTAACAGGACCCGCCACCGGTTCCGTGAACGTTTCGCCCGCCGCCAATACGACCTACACGCTCAGTGCGACGAATGCCCAAGGCACGACCACCGCCACCACCGAGGTCATCGTGCTCGGCCCCGGACCGTTCCGCCACTATCGTTTCGTGCCGACCAAGGACCGGCAAGGGGGGACTCCTCCGGGTGCCGGCGGCGCAGACTTCCAGATCGGGGAGTTCCAAATGCTGCTCAACGGGACGTGGATCCCGTGTCCCGCAGCCGGCGTGACCGCCCCCGGAGCCTCCAAACCGGTGACAGACGGCGAGGGCGCCCGCAAGGCCAACGACAACCGACCCATCTTCGTCGCCTCCGGGCAGCCAGGGGATACGAATCAAGGAGACTCGAAGTGGAATGATTCCGGCATGCCGCCGCTGCAATACGACTTTGGCGTTACCACCGATGTGAACGGCTACCGCATCTGCACCGCCAACGACTCCGACGAGCGCGACCCGGTCTCCTGGCGCGTCGAAGGCAGCCACGACGGTGCCAACTGGGTCTTGGTGGATCAGAAAATCGACTACGCCACGACCACGGACCGCGACCGTTATCTACCAGACTTCACGATCGCCCCGTTTGCCGGTCCCGAGATCACCTTCACCGCCAGCGCCCCGCAAATCGTCACCGGCGGCTCTTCCACCCTGAACTGGAGTGTCACCGGGGCCGATCCAGGCAGCATTAGCATCGATCAAACCATCGGCACCGTGGCCGCCAGCGGCTCGCAGAGCGTATCTCCAACCACCACCACCACCTATAACCTCACGGCCACCGGTGGAGGTGTCACCAAGAGCAAAACCGTCACCATCCAAGTGGTCCTCGGCCTGCCGCTGAACTACAACTTCGACGACGCGACCTTCCAGACCTGGACGGATGTCTCACTCGGCAATACCGGCTCCCAGGGCTGGTCCACCACGACCGGTCACGGCGATGTGCATCTGGGCACCAACTCGATCCGCTCCCAATATCATGACAATGCTCATCCGACGATGATCCTGCGCTCGCCATCCTTTACCCTGAATGGCAACGGCGACCTGATCGCGTGGCTGGCCGGCGGAGCTGGAAATGTGGCCACCTTGGCAGGCACCGCAGTGTCCGCCTTGCCAACCAACTCGGTGAACAATGGTGGCTTCCAAGGCATCGCCCTGCGCAATGCCAACACCGGCTTGTATGTGCTTTCCGCCCGCCGCCCCGGACCCAACGGAGAAGGGGGCAATTCCTATATTCAGGTCGGCTTCACCGCCGCGCAGCTCGCAGCGCTCGACCAAGTCGCCACCTACACCCTCGACCTAGTCGATTCGAATAGTGGTTCGTGGGCATGGACCGCCATGGACACCGTCACCATCCCCGGAAACCTCGGCGGTGGAACCCTGCCACAGATCGGTTCGTTCACCGCCACACCCACCACCATCGGCTTGGGAGGATCGAGCACTCTCGCATGGGATGTCACCGGTGCCACCAGCATCAGCATCGATCAAGGGATCGGCAGCGGACTCGCCGCCAGCGGCAGCCAATCCATTAGTCCGACGGCCACCGTCACGACCTACACGCTCACCGCCACCAACGGCTCCGGCACGGTGAACGCCACTGCCACGGTCACGATCAACGCTCCCACCATCGCTTCGTTCACCGCGAACCCGCTCACGGTCAATCCGGGCGGGTCGAGCACCCTGGCATGGAGCGTCAGCGGTGCCACCAGCATCAGCATCGACCAAGCTGTGGGCACCGGCCTCGCCGCCAGCGGCAGCCAGTCGGTCACCCCGGCGGCCAGCACGACCTACACGCTCACCGCCACCAACCCCCACGGCACCACGACGGCCACCGCCACGGTTGGCGTCGTCTTGCCCGGGCCCTACCGCTACTACCGCTTCGTGCCCACCGCCCTGCGAAATCCCGGTGAAGGCATCGTTTCCATCGGGGAGTTCCAGATGGTGCTCAATGGCAATCGCATCGCCGGTGCCACTGCCAGCGAAACACCTTTGAATTCTCCCGGCGGCGAAGGTCCGCAAGAAGGCAATGACAACAACCTCGGCACCAAATGGCTCAACTTCAGCCCTGCCAATGCCCGTCTGATCCTCGACTTCGGCACCAGCACCAATGTCACCGCTTACCGCATCGGGATGTCCGATGACAACGGCGGCCGTGCCCCAGTTTCCTGGCGCCTTGAGGGCAGCCACGATGCCAGCACCTGGGCCGTTCTCGATGTCCAGACGAACTATCCCACGCCGGAGAGCCAAGTCTATCTGACCGACTTCCCGCTGGGGGCCTCCACACCGCCATTCGAATCCTGGGCCACCGCCAAAGGCCTGACCGGTCCGGACGCTGCATTCGATGCGGACCCCGACAAGGACGGCATCCCCAACGGCATCGAATTCGTGATCAATGGCGAACCGAACCCGGCCAACCCGGGTGCCGCCCTGCGCAACGGCCTGCCGGTGTCGGCCGTGGCCGGTGGCAATCTGGTGGTGACCTTCACCCGCAGCGATGACTCGATCGACCTCGATCCGTATATCGAACATGCTACCTCCCTCGGCGGCCCTTGGACGCGCGCCCAAAATGGAATCAATGGCGTCACGATCCAGACTACCAACAATGGTGCCACGGACACGGTGGTGGTTTCCATCCCGATGAACGGCGATCCCGTCAAGTTCGCACGTCTCAAAGTGGTGGAGCCGTGATCCGGGCCGACCATCTTTGCCAAACATGAACCTGCGGGTGGACCCTCGTGTTCCACCCGCAGCGGTTGCTCCGTGAACCAGCCCAACCATTATCCCGATTCGCGCCCGTGGACCCGCTGGTGGTGGTATGCCAATCCGGTTCACCCGGGAGATTTGACGAGCCAGCTCGACTGGTTGAAGGAGATGGGGTTCGGCGGGGTGGAGATTGCCTGGGTCTATCCACAGCCGGAGGAGGAGTCCGGGGTCAAATGGCTCTCTCCCGAATGGTCGCGGCTCGTCGCTCACGCCAGCTCCCACGCCGCGTCCATCGGGCTTGGCTGTGATTTCACGTTCGGGACGCTGTGGCCGTTCGGCGGCACTTTTGTTCCCGCGGAAGATGCCGCGCTCAACCACGACGGACCGTCGCCACAGCGTCTCCGGAAGTCATGGGAATCGCCGGACGAGGGTCTCATCCTCAACCATCTCGATGCCGCCGCGCTCGGACGTTACGCCACTATCATGGCCGCCGCCCTCGCCCCCGCGCTCACCGGTGGCCGCCGGCCCGCGTTCTTCTGCGACTCCTGGGAAGTGCGCACCGAGGGCCTGTGGACGGCGGGATTCGGCGGGGCGTTCCGCGATCGCTTCGGCTACGATGTCGAGCCGCTCATGCCGGTGCTCGATCAGCACCCGGATGCCCGCTACGACTACCGGAAGCTGGTTGGGGAATATGTTCTGCGGGAGTTTTATCGAGCCTACGCGGAGGAGTGCCGGCGTCACGGGGGCTTCGCCCGCGTGCAATGCCACGGCGCGCCCACCGACCTGTTAGCCGCCTACGCCGCCGCCGAGGTGCCGGAAAGCGAAGCCCTGTTGTTCGATCCTGAATTCAGCCAGATCGCCGCTTCCGCCGCGGTCCTTGCCGGGCGTCCCATCGTGTCCGCCGAGGCCTTCACCTGTCTCTACGGCTGGCGCCGTTGGCCCGGTCCGGGCCTTCACCAGGGCGAGGAACGGATCGGCGACATTTATCTATTAGGTGACGCTCTGATCGCCAACGGCGTCAACCACCTGATCTGGCACGGCACTCCGCTGCGCTCCTCCGGACTTACGCCGGAGCAACAGCGCTCGCGCTGGTTCTATGCCTCGGTTCATATCGGGCCGGACGCTGCCTTTGCCGACGAACTCCCCGCCTGCAACGAGTACTTTGCCGAGGTCTGTGCCGCCATGCGCGAGGGCCACCCCTACACCGATGTGGCCGTCTATCTGCCGCTGGAAGACAAGCGCATGCTCGGCAAACTGCCCGAGGAAAACCGCAAGCCCAGCGGCGATTACCACTGGGAGCTCCATGACCTGCGCTTCCCCGCCGAACTGGCCGGCTACCATCCCACCTGGGTCTCGGACCATTTCCTGCGCGACGCGGATTTCCGCGATGGGATCCTTCATTGCGGCGAGGCTGAATTCACCTCTCTCTACCTGGATGCCGAGTGGCTCGATGCCGAAGCGCTGGCCTCTCTCACCCGCCTTGTCCGCCAAGGTCTGCCAATCTGCCTCAAGCGCCACCCCCGCCAACCCGGGCGCGTCCCGTCGCCGGACTTCGTGTGCGATCTCGATGAACTCACCCGCTCCGGGCGCGTGGCGGATCACTTCGCCGAGGTCGCAGTGCGCCCCCCGGTGCTCGCGGGTCCAGTGCTTCCGCCTCATCGCATCCGGCAGACCGGCGACGAACTTGTCATTTTCTTCGCTCATCCGCAAGCAGCGGGCCTCACCTATCCGATGATGCCCGGCCAGTGCGACGCGGCCCGACCCTTGGATGTCCCTGTCATGCTCCGTTGGAACGGCACGGTCCACGATATCAGGCTGCCCTTAGAAGCCGGTCGCGGCGTGCTGCTGCGCATTTCCCGGAGCGGCAAGTCCCGGCTTACGGCATTCGGTGGCTCGATCTCCCGCAGCCACGGTAACGAAACCGACCTGGTGAATTCAGACTGACACTGCTACGACAACCACGCGCTTTCCTGGTCGAGTCCCCGCACGATGCCATGCCAGACGATCGGATAGACGTCGGCTGCGGTCGGCCCGCACACCCTGAAGGAACATTCGCCACTGCGCTCGATCCCCGGGACCAGGAGCGCCTGCTCCGCCATCTCCCGTCGATAGGTCTCCACTTCCATCATCACGCCACCCGCCGGTACCGGTGGCACTGCCAACCCGCCCTCCCGATACCGCACCACGGCACGGCGCGCCCCTTCCCGAATCGCAGGCAGGCTGCGGCCGGGCGGCAGGCAGATCGCCGCGCTGGGCCCCAGGGTCTGTTTGGTGCTGACAAACACCGGAGCTCCGGTCAGATCGGCGGTCATCTCGGCTTCGAGATCGCTGGCCCCGGTGACGAGTCCCACCGGAACGCCGAAGCTTCCCATCACCGCGGCATTGATCCCGATCTCCCCGACCACCTTGCCGTTGAGCCGGATGTTGCGGATGTTGGTACCCACCAGCGTGTGTTGCAGCAGTCCACCCGAGCCGGAGCGGCTGTGAAAGCCGACGAGGAACCCAAGATCAAACGACCCGTCCAGACCCTGCAATTGGCAAAAGGGCCGATTCCGGTAGTTGGCACCGCCGGTCACCAGTTCGGCCGCGTCGTGCAGTTCCTCGATCAGGATGTTGCGCATGGTCCCGTGGCCGTCCGCCACGCGGACGCGGGCTTCGGGGCACTCGTCGAGTACACCTTGGATGGCGGCGTTGATGTCCGCCGTCATCAGTTTCCGCGCGGACTGCCAGCCGTGGCCTTCCGGTGTTAGTTGGTCGCGATGGACCACGCCGGTAATGCCTTCCATGTCGCTGCAGATAAAGACGTTCATTTTTCGAAGATCGGTGGACTTCAGGCTTAGATGAATTGAGCGATGGCGATGAGACCGTCGCGCTCGGTGTAGCGGACAATCACTTCTCCCTCCTCAAGCAGGCCGCTGTCATGGGGGCGGCGTTGATAGACTTCCAGTTCGACCACGCTGCGGCCGAGGGCGATGCGCTGCCGGATCGCCGCACGGACCTCGGAGCAGGAGCCAAAGAGCGCCGCATACCGCGCACGGAATGCTTCCATACCCTCGCAGGTCGCATTTCCGTCCTCGTCGAGCACCCGCACATGTTGATGATAGCAGGCGCAGAAGGCCTCCAGATCCGCGGCATTGTAGGCGGCGAGCTGCCGGTCCGATAGCTCCGATGCCAGAGAGTGAGTTTCTGCGGGAAAAGTCATGAGTGAAACCTAACCTGCGTGGCAGTGTTTGGCCAAAAGGCATTACTTGTCACTTGGAGATACATTCAGCACTCGTGCCCTAGTGTGCCGGGCGTTAAATAGCTATCCAAAACAGCAGTTTCGTGTAGGAGTCGTGCATGCCCCGCCCGATTCGCATCCTCTCGCTTGACCCCGATCAACTTGGGGAACTCGAATCCATGAT
>NEUO01000111.1 GCA_002304315.1 Verrucomicrobiia bacterium Tous-C4TDCM | reverse complement strand
CCGCACGGCCGAGGCTTGCCCGGCCTGAAGCGGAGGAGATCGTCAGCAACATACACATCTGTGTATGCTACCGATGCTCCGGCGGCCAGATCCGCCCGACGCCCATCTGTTGAGCGCTTACGACCCGAAGAGATCGCATTGCGCTGGTCGGATGCCGGCAAGTTGCACACTGCCGAACAACCGGGAATCATCGGGAACGGTCGCCAGTGGGTCTACACGCTGGGCAAGGCGCCGGAAGGCGCCGTAGTCGATAATCTTTTGCTTGCGGGGAAGAGCGCCGAGGGAATCCCGGATGCTCTCGCAGCCCCCGACGTTGAGATTATCGGCAAACCGTGATCCGTGCGTGACTTGAGCCTAGCCCAAATGACTCGTCACGGTGCGAAATGCCGTGGCTGGCTCGCGGAATTGCCGGACCACGACTTGTGAGAAATGGTGATTGAGAAGGCATGCGAACCACACTGTGGAGGATACGGCTTCGCCGCCCTCTCACCGCGAGCGTTCTAGAAAAGCGATTCGGAGAGAACGTCCCTTGCACCCCCGGACGCTACCTCGCCCCGGCCTTTTTCAGCTCCGCCACCGCTTCGTCCAAGCGCTTGCGGGTCGCGACCAGTTGGTCGTTGAGCTCCTTCAGTTTGGAATCGCGTTCCGCGATCGCGGCGTCCCGCTTGAGGATGGCCTCGTCCCGCTCCTTGACCGCCACCTCCCAGGTCTTGATCTGCTCGGTGGCCTGCGCCAGGCCGGTCGCGAACTTGCCGATCTCCTCGTTCTTGGTCGCCAGTTCTTTCTCCGCGACCTCGGCGGCCTGCTGGATCGAGTCGACCGATGCCTTCAGCCCGTCCAGATCGGCCTGCAACTGCCGCGAAAGCTTCTCCGCATCAAACCGCGCGTTCTTCTCGAGGATCTCGCGGCTGCGGCTCTCATACAACTCGCGCGACAGCGCCTGTCCGCCACGCCACTGGACGAGGATGAATCCCACCAGCACCAGGCAGCCGATGGCATTGAGAACCGGTAGCAATCGGGCGGTGCTCACGGCTCCTGGAGTTTGGTTTCAAATCCGAACTTCTCGATCTTGGCGGCCTTCACCGCGTCGAGCACCGCGAGGACATGCTGGTGACGGCAGTCCTGATCGGCACCGATCAGCACCCGCGTGCTCTCGTCGGGTTTGAGCTCGACCAAACGCTGCGTGATCTCAGTCGGGGTGACAATCTTGCTGTCCCAAGTGATCACGCCGTGTTGATCGATCGCGAGATGGATCGGTGGTAACTTGTTTTCGGAAACCGCCGATGAGGAAGTCGGCAATTTGAGGTTCACCCGGTGAATTTGGGTCATGCTCAGGCTGGCCAGCATGAAGCTGGCGAGCAGGAAGAACATGATGTCGATCAGCGGCACGATCTCGATCCGCGCCTCGTCCTCGTGGTCGTCGCCGCCACCGCCCTGGAGTTTGACCGGCATCGGAGATCAGCGCTTGGCGTGGCGTTCGGTGGCGAATACCTCAAGGTCGTGGCCCTGGGCCTTGGCAGACTGCACTAGCAGTTCAGCATGATTGATCCAGCTCTCGAGGGAGCTCCGGAAGACCGAGACCCGCTTGCGGAAGAAATTGTAGGGAAGGAGGCAGCCGATCGCGATGGCGAGACCGCAGGCGGTCGCGATGAGAGCTTCCGCAATGCCATCGGTGACTTTCTGGGATGAATCAAGACCTTGGTCGAGCGTGGCGAACGACCCCATCAGCCCGACCACCGTACCGAGCAAACCTAACAGCGGCGCCAGCGTGATGATCGTGCCCAGCACCCACATCCGGGCCTCGGAGCGCTCGATCCACTTCGTCGCGTGCAGGTGCATCGCGGCGAGCATCGATGTGTGGGCATGAGAGATTCCTTCGTTGAGATTGTGGAGGAAAGGATCCGCCAAGTCCTGGCCGAGCTTCCACGCCGTGCCGAAATCGCCGGTGCCAAGCGCCTCGCGGGCCTTCTCCTGCGCGTCCGGCCGCAGTGATCGCTTCAAGGAAATCCACCAGATGCTCCGCTCCAACAACACACACAAGGCGAGGAAGAAAGTCGCGGCGACCGGCCACATGATCCAGCCCCCTTCGTGAAACGTTTTGAGAACAATGTTCGCGCTGAGCATGAATCAATTCAGTTGAAAAATAATCGGCTGGCTGGTGGTCGCGCGCACGCCCGGCTTCGCCCGGAAGCGGCGGACGGTCCGCAGCGCCTCCTCGTTCAGCGCGGGATAAGGTGAGCCGCTGATCACCTTGGCATCGACTACGTAGCCGCGCTCATCGACCGTGAATTGCACAATCACCCTGCCCTCCTGGCCTTGTCGGCGGGCGGACGACGGGTAGTTCGGACTGGCCTTGCGCAGGCCGACCCAGCGGTCGGAGCCTACCGCGCTCGAACCGGACCCGCGCGCCGTGCCACTGCCTTGGCCGGTGCCACGGCCGCTTTCGCCGGAGCTTGGCTTGCGCCCGCTGGTGGCCGATCCCTCCTTCGGTTGTCCGGAAGTCGGCCGGGCGCTTGGCTTCGGCTGCGTCGCAGGACGAGTTGCCGCCGGTGCCGGAAGATCCGGCATGTCGGGCAACGGCTCCATCTCCGCCAAATCGGGAAGCTCCGGCATTTCTGGCATCTCTGGAAGCTCCGGCAGCGCTTCCGGCTCGGCGACCGGCTCCTCCGCAGTGAATTCTTCGGCCGCCGCCTCCGGCGCTTCCGCAGGCGGGGCCGATCCCATCGCCTGTGGCGTGATGAAAAGCTCCGCTTCCTCGCCCGGCCCGTCATTCAGCGCTGGCAACCGGTCCACCACATGAACCACGCAGGCCACCGTGCTCGCACCCGCCACCGTCAGCCACGTGGCCAGAGTGCCGATGTTCAGGGCGTAAAGGATGGAGCTCATGAGGCGGAGTATTCAAGGACCGCGGCGGGCCTTGATGAGATCAAATCTCAAGAGGAGCTTTAGTCCTCCCGAGCGACCTGTCAAATCCCAAGGCGATGCTTTCTCGTAACCGCCCGCTCTTGATCCCACCACGAAAATCCCGAAGCTCTCCCCGTGGCGCGCGAATACACTCTGAACCGCCGGACAACCGGTCCGACCTCCGGCATCGACTACCGGGCGGAGCTCAATGACGAGCAATTCGCCGCCGTCACCGCCCCGCCCGGCCCCACCCTGGTCATCGCCGGCGCTGGCTCGGGCAAAACCCGCACCCTGACCTACCGCGTCGCCTGGCTGCTCGACCAGGAAATCGACGCCCGCCACATCCTGCTGCTGACCTTCACCAACAAGGCCGCGAAGGAGATGACCGAACGCGTCCGCGCCCTCGTCCCCCACGATGTCTCGGCGCTGTGGAGCGGCACCTTCCACTCGATCGGCAACCGCATCCTGCGCCGCCATGCCGAGGCCCTCGGACTGACGAAGTCCTTCTCGATCCTCGATCGCGACGACCAGAAATCGCTGCTCGCCGGAGTGGTCGCCGCCCTCGACATCGACACCAAGCAGCGCCGCTTCCCGAAGGCCGACGTCCTCGGGTCGATCTTCAGCCTGGTCGAGAACACCGGCGTCCCGCTCGCCGATGTCATCACCCACCGCTACCCCTACTTCGAGGACTGGTCGGCGGAAATCGCCACCGCCCACGCCAACTACACCCAGCGCAAGCTCGACACCAACTCGGTCGACTTCGACGACCTCCTCGTCCTCACCCTCAAGCTCCTCCAGCAGGACGAAGAGCTGTTAGGCCTCTACCGCAAGCGCTTCCGGCACATCCTGGTCGACGAATATCAGGACACCAACTCCGTCCAGAGCGATCTCATCGACCTGCTCTCCGGCGGCGGGGCCAGCGTGATGGCGGTCGGTGACGATGCCCAGTCGATCTACTCCTGGCGCGGCGCGGACATGGGCAACATCCTGTCCTTCCCGGAGCGCCACGACGGTTGCCGCGTCTTCAAGATCGAGACCAACTACCGCAGCGTCCCGGAGATCCTCGACCTCTCCAACGCCGCGATCCGCGCCAACTCGGCCCGCTTCGAAAAGGACCTGCGCTCTTCCCGCACGGCCACCGGCACCAAGCCCGCGCTCGTTCCGTTGGAGGACCCGTCCAGCCAGGCCGCCTTCGTCGCCCAGCGGATGTTAGAGTTGCGCGACGACGAAGGCATCCCGCTCGAGGAAATGGCCGTGCTTTACCGCGCCCACTTCCAGTCGCTGGAAATCCAGATGGAACTCACCAGCCGCGGCATCCCCTTCGCCATCACGAGCGGGCTGCGCTTCTTCGAGCAGGCGCACATCAAGGACGTCTCCGCCTTCATGCGTTTCGTCACCAACTGCAAGGACGAGGTCTCTTTCAAGCGCATCGTCCTCCTGCTGCCCGGCATCGGCGCCGCCGGGGCCGACAAGCTGTGGCGCGACTTCCTGAAAACCGGCGCCGCGGAGAGCGAGACCATCCCGGAATGGTCCGCCGTCCTCTCCTACCTCAAGCCGCCGAAGAAAGCCGCCAAGCACTGGGAACAGCTCGGTTATGTCCTCGACGAACTCACTCCCGGCGGCGAGTTCGCCAAACCGGGCGACATGATCTACAGCATCCTGGAAGGCCTCTACGCCGAGTTCCTCCAGGCCGCCTACGACAACTACGAAAACCGCCGCGGGGACATCGAACAAATGATGTCTTACGCCGGGAATTTCGACGATGTTCTCGAGTTCCTCTCCCAGCTCTCCCTGCTCGGCTCCGCCGATGGCGAGCCCACCGGCGACACCGCGGAAAAGGACGACGAAAAGGTCACGCTGTCTTCCATCCACCAGGCCAAGGGCCTCGAGTGGCAGGTCGTCTTCCTGATCTGGCTCGCCGACGGCCAGTTCCCGAACGGCCGCATCCTCGAATCCGACGACCCCGCGCAATTGGAAGAAGAGCGCCGCCTGTTCTACGTCGCCATCACCCGCGCCAAGGACGAGCTCTACCTCACCTATCCCTTCATCAATCCGAAGTCCTACACCGGCGACATCATCCAGCGCCCCTCGCGCTTCCTCGACGACTTCCCGAGGAATCTCGTCGAGGAATGGAAAGTCGGCCCGTCATGGGGCTCGGCGGACGATCCGTTTTGAGCCGGAGTTCACCACTCCGTCCCCAGGCCATGCCTACCGGCCAGCTCTAACAAGTCATCGCGCATCGGCCATTCGTCCGGACGCTCGCTGACTTCGTGCCGCTTGCTCGCTCCTTTCAAGGCCATGCAGCCGGTGTTGTCGCCGATCTGGCGGACCTGTTCGACCTCCTCCGCGCTCAAGCGGAAATCCGGCAGCGCCGCGAAGTCGCGGATCCGGTCCTCGATCGAGCGGACTTCTTCACCCGCTTCCTGGATGAAGGTCGGCACCACGCTCTCGACGGCCGGCTGGCTGAGGTTCCAGATCGCGGCGAACTGCACCAGGGTCAGCCCGTGCTTTTCGGCGATCGGCTTCATTTTCTCGATCTTCTCCAGCCCGTGCTCGACCCATCCGTCGGCCCGGTAGGCGCGGTGATCGCCCGGCTTGAAAACATGGCCCGGCTTCATGTCGCCGTGGAAAAGCCCGCCGTAGTCGGCGACGCGGGTCAGCACCTTCACGCCGTGCTTTTCGCACACCGGCAGCGCCAGCCCGACCGGCCAGGGCTCGAGCGGATTGAGGATCAGCATCGCCCAGTCGATGTCCGCGCCGAAGCGCTCGATGCAATTGATGATGTCCAGCGTGAAGCCGTTCGCCGGTCCCGGCGCGATCCCCAGCCGCTCGGCCAGGCCTTCGGTCTTCAGCGCGCGCAGGCCGTCCCAGACTGCGTCGCTGGTGTAGCCGGTTTCGTCCGGATTATGCAGCATCAGCAGGTCGAAGCGGTCGGTCCGGCAGCGCTCCAGCGATTTCTCGGTGGCCTTGCGGATGTAGTCGCGGTAGTGCGAGGGCTGGTGCAATTCGGGATCGGTGAAGCGTGGATAGCCGCGGGCACCCTGCCGCTGGCCTTCGTAGAAATCGTGGCCGATCATCCCGACCAGGCAGTATTCGTCGCGCGGCAGTCCTTCCAAAGCCAGCCCGAGCAACTCGTCGGCCTTGCCGTTGCCGTAAACGTCCGCCGTCACGAAGGTCCGCATCCCGGCGTCCCACGCGGTGCGGATGCAGGAAATGAAGCGCTCCTCGGGAAGTGTTTCGCCGAAGTGCATGAAGCGGCCGCCGCTCCAGGTGCCGTATGCCGTGGTGGTGAGATCCATGGCGGGATTCTTAGATCGGCTGGCCGCCGCGGTCAACCGGAGCGCAAAATCTGCGTGAAATGGGTAAGGATATGCCCACTCACACCCCGGGACCGCTGGTCTTCAGCCCGGCCCCCGGGACCGCTGGTCTTCAGACCGGCTCGAACGGCTCCCAGCCCCCCTGCAGCCAGCCGATGCTTGCCAATGCCCCCGGATCTGGCCGATTCTCCAACCACCATGGACAATCCCTACCAGGCCAGCAGCCATTCCGCGTATCCTACTTCCAGCGGCTCCGTCACCCCCGCCACCCTGCAAGCGCTCGCCGGCACCAAGCCCTGGGTGCGCCTGTGCTCGATCATGGGCTTCATCGGCGCCGGCTTCATGATCCTCGCCGGACTCCTGATGATGACCACCGGCGCCATGGCTGGGATGAGTTCCCAGCAAACAGCCGGCCTCGCTGGATTGCCCGTGGTCATGGGCATCACCTACATCGTCCTTTCCATCATCTACCTCTTCCCTTCCCTCAAACTCTGGAAATACGGCAGCGCGATCATCCGCCTCATGTCGAGCAACTCGATCACCGATCTCGAAGCCGCCCTCGACCAGCAGCGCGGCTTCTGGAAATTCGTCGGCATTCTGATGATCGTCATGATCACGTTCATGCTCCTCGCCATGGTCGGCGGAATCATCGCCGGAGCCTCCAGAATTTCAAATTAGGGCAGAATTCTATTCGTTGATCCAACCCCACTTCCTGAATGCCCAGCGCAACCATCAAAATCTTCCTCGTTCGCGGAGATCCAAAACGACTCCGCACTGCGGAGCTGTCGAACTGGACCGGCAAAGCTGTCGCTGGACCGAGAAGCGAATTTGACGACATTCTTGCCCGCGAAGAGTCGAACAGTTCTGGGATCTACTTCCTGACCGGTGCCGACACAGAATCGGGGAGACCTGCAATCTATATCGGCGAAGCTGAAAATATTAGGGATCGAATCAAGGCCCACTTGGCGAAGGACTTTTGGAATCAAATCCTGTTCTTCGTCAGCAAGGACGAGAACCTGACTAAAGCTCACATCCGTTACCTCGAAGGAAAACTCATAGAACAGGCCAAGGACGCCGGAAGAGCCATCGTCATCAACGGTCAAAACAGCGGCGCCCGACTTCCAGAATCCG
Organism: Verrucomicrobiia bacterium Tous-C4TDCM; assembly: GCA_002304315.1. Classification (GTDB taxonomy): domain Bacteria; phylum Verrucomicrobiota; class Verrucomicrobiia; order Verrucomicrobiales; family Akkermansiaceae; genus Haloferula. The sequence continues at coordinate 9,090 of NEUO01000111.1, read as the reverse complement.
ACCGCCACGACATAGAAATTTTCCTTGAGAAGATCAACCAACTGCTTCCCGTTCTCGGTGTAGAGCTATTGGTCCCTGCAGCGGCCGCAGCGATTGGGACCTCAGAGCAAACCAAGCTGATCTGCGAAATCAAAGGGATCAGGGCTGAAGGTCGGATGACGCCGAACGGCTTTGTTGTTCTGAAGGATTCTCAAGCCGTTCACACAGAACGCGCCTCCTCGCATAAATGGCCTTGGGCTATGAACATGCGTCGGCGTCTCAAGGACGAGGGCATTCTCCAAGCGCAAATCGACCGATTGATATTCACGACCGACGCCGAGTTCACCAGCCCAAGCGCTGCGGCAGCTGTCATCAATGGGGGACATGCGAACGGCTTGTTGGCATGGAAAACAAAGGAAGGGAAAACGCTAAAGGAGATCGAATCGGAGTAACTCAATCCAGAGGATGTCTGCCCAGTGGCCCGCTCACGCCAATGCTGCCTTGCGGCTAGGATGAATGACAGCCCGTGGGAAACAACCCGGCTCCCGTAAATTCTCCCTTTGCGTCCTCGGCGTCTTGGCGGTTCATCTCCCTGCGCCATGCCCGCCTCTCCCCTCCAGCCCTTCTTCCGACAGCGCGGCTGGAAGTCGTTCCCTTTCCAGAAGGAAACCTGGGCCGCCTACGCCGCCGGCAAGTCCGGCCTGCTCCACGCCCCCACCGGCCTCGGCAAAACCCTCGCCGTCTGGGGCGGCCCTATCATCGAGCATCTCTCCCTCTCCAAATCCAAAATCCAAAATCAACAATCAGCAATCGTCAATCCTCCCCCCTGCTCCGTCCTCTGGCTCACCCCGCTCCGCGCCCTCGCCCAGGATACCCTCCGCGCCCTGCGCGAACCGCTGGAACTCCTCGCCCCCGACCTTCAAGTCGAAGCCCGCACCGGTGACACCTCCTCCGCGATGCGCGCCCGGCTTCGCAAAAAGCTCCCCTTCGGTCTTGTCACCACCCCGGAAAGCCTGTCGTTGATGCTGACCCACGCCGACACCCGCGACCAGCTCGCCGGGCTTCAGGCGGTGATCGTCGATGAATGGCACGAACTCCTCGGCACCAAACGCGGCGTCCAGACCGAACTCTGCATCGCCCGCCTCCGCGCCTGGCTCCCGGATCTCAAGATCTGGGGCCTCTCCGCGACCCTCGGCAACCTCGACGAGGCCCGCGACGTCCTGCTCGGCGACCGCTCCCCCGGTGCCGTCACCGTTTCCGCCGACCTGAAAAAGGACATCCGCATCGAGACCCTCATTCCCAAGGAAATCGACCGCTTCCCCTGGTCCGGCCACCTCGGCACCCGCCTTGCCCCGCAGGTCGTCCGCGAGATTGAAAAGGCTAACACCACGCTGCTCTTCACCAACACCCGCTCGCAGACCGAAATCTGGCATCAGGAACTGCTCGCCCTCCGCCCGGATTGGAAGGACGTCCTCGCCCTCCACCACGGCTCGCTCGACCGCGCCGAGCGCGAAAAGGTGGAAAACGGCCTCCGCGACGGCTCGCTGCGCTGCGTCGTCTGCACTTCGTCGCTCGATCTCGGCGTCGATTTCTCCCCGGTCGACCAGGTCATCCAAGTCGGCTCGCCGAAAGGCATCGCCCGCCTCCTCCAGCGCGCCGGCCGCTCCGGCCACCAGCCGGGGAAAACCTCGCGCGTCCTCGGCGTGCCGACCCATGCGATGGAGCTGGTCGAATTCGCCGCCGTCCGCGACGCCGCCCACTCCCGCCACATCGAGTCCCGCCGCCCGCTCCTCAAGCCGCTCGATGTCCTGGTCCAGCACCTCGTCACCTGCGCCATCGGCGAATCCTTCGAGCCCGCCGAAATGCGCCGCGAAATCCAGTCGACCCACGCCTTCCGCGACCTCAGCGACGACGAGTGGGACTGGTGCCTCGCCTTCATCTCCACCGGCGGCAAGGCCCTCGCCGCCTACCCGCGATACCAGAAGGCCCGCCTTGAAAACGGTCGTTTCACCGTCGACGACAAGCGCCTGATCCAGCAGCACCGACTCTCGATCGGCACCATTTCCTCCGACCCCCACGTCAGCGTCCGCTTCGCCAGCGGCCGCACCCTCGGCACGGTCGAGGAAGGCTTCATCAGCCGCCTCAAGCCCGGCAGCCTCCTCGTCTTCGCCGGCCGGAAGCTCGAACTCGTCCGCTTCCACCAGAAAGTCGCGACTGTCCGCGTCGCCACCCGCGACGCCAAGGGACATGTCGCGATCTGGGGCGGCAGCAAAATGCCGCTCTCCAGCGAACTCGCCCACGCCATGGCCGCCCGCCTCCGCGGCGAGGGAAAAGCCGCCCCCGAAATGAAGGCGGTCGCCCCCATCCTCGCCATCCAGCGCCGATGGTCCGAGCTGCCCGACGACCGGATCCTGCTGGTCGAACACACCCTTTCCCGCGAAGGCGAACACTTGTTTGTTTACCCGATGGCCGGCCGCCTAGTCCACGAAGGCCTCGGCGCCCTGATGGCCTACCGGCTGCGTTTGAAAGAGGACGTCACCGTCACCCAGAACGACTACGGCTTCTGCCTCACCGCCCGCCGCGGCCTTCACATCAGCGAGGAAATCATTCGTTTGAATCTTTCGTTAGGCAACCTCCTGAAAGACCTCGTCGCCTGTCTCAACACCGCCGAACTCGCCCGCCGCCAGTTCCGCGAAGTCGCCCGCGTCGCCGGACTGGTCCTCCAGCAGCTCCCCGGCCGTCAGCAGCGCGGCCAACGGGAGCTTCAATCGAGCTCGCGACTGCTCTTCGAGGTGCTGGAACGCTACGATGCCGGCAATCTTCTCCTTCTCCAGTCCCAGCGGGAAATTCTTGAGAAGCAACTGGAGTTCAGCCGACTGAGAGATTCCCTGATCGACCTCCAACAGAGACCCATTCACTTGATTGAAACCGAGCGGCTCACCCCGATGGCCTTCCCCCTCTGGGCCGACCGACTCTCCGCCACCTTGCCCGCCGGCGACGCTGCCAGCCGCCTCGAACAGATGCTTGAAGAGCTCAATCGCGCCTCCACTTTGTGAATATCTCTATCCTCAATCAAACGCTTGCTCTCTTCCCCGACAAGTCAGTGCTCCTTCCCGATGGCACCCTGATCGTCGCCGATCTCCACCTCGGCAAGGCCACCGCGTTTCAAGCGAAAGGCCTCGCCATCCCGGAAGGCGACAGCGACGCCGACCTCAAACGCTTGGGAACAATCTGTGAACAAGTCGGAGCCACCCGAATCCTCATCAACGGCGACCTCTTCCATTCTCCTGCGGGCCACACACCTGAAATCGAACGTTTGCTGGAAACATGGTTATTCACAATTCCGGTTCCGGTCCAACTCATCATCGGCAACCACGACGCCAAGCTCCGCCGACTCCCCGCAGCCTTGCATCCGATCCCGTTCACCGAGGCCGCCGGGTTCCACATCGTGCACGATCCCGCCGACGCTCCGCCCGGTCGCCCCGCCATCTGCGCCCACTGGCACCCGGTCGCCCGGATCGCCGACGGCAAGCGCACCTCGCTCCGGCTGCCCTGTTTCCTGCTCCGCGACTCCATCCTCGTCGCCCCCTCCTTCGGCACCTTCACCGGCGGCGCGATCATCGACCGCCAGAAAGGCGACCGCGTCTTCGTCGCCCCCGGCGACCGGGTGATCGAGGTGCCGGAGGAGCTGCTGCGGCGCTGATCCGGGCTTTGGACTGCGTGCAGCCTGCTGCCGCTCTGTTGCCACAGCCTGCTATGGAGTGAGCCCCGACTCGCCAGCAGGCTGGCGGTCGAAAGCGGCAGCAGGCTGCCAGCAGTCCAAGGGCTCCGCCCGCCCCGCTTCACTCCGGCACGATCCGGTAGTAGCTCTCCAGAATCAGCAGGCACAGGCAGTTCCGGTAGTGGACATTGCTCGTGAACGCCGCCGCCACCGCATTCGGCTTCTTCCCGCCGCCCGGCACCTTCCAGGAGCCATCCGGATTCTGGTTCTCGATCAACTGCGGCATCACCCGCGCCTGGTGCAACTGCCACGCGTCCCCGCCACGCTGCCCCAGCGCCAGGGATTCGTAATAATGCCCATAAAGGTCGCAGTCCTCGCCGTTGAAGTGGAAGCGCGACTTCTTTTCCACATACTTGAACGCACTCCTCACCGCCGGCTCGCCACCCCGCCCCCCTTCCTCAAGGCAAAGCATGCCCGCCCCTGTCAGCGTGTGATAGCCGTTCGGTGAATGGGTATCGCCGCGACCCGAATAGCCGAACCCGCCGTCCGAACCCTGCCTTTTCTCCACATAATCCAGCGCCTTCTTCATGCAGAGCGTCAGATTCCTCAATGGCACACCCGATTTCTGACAGGCGGCAAGAGCCCCGAGCTGCCACGCCGTCACCGACAGATCCCCGCCCCGCTGCCCCGATTCGTCATATCCGTAGTCCCAGCCACCCGACTCGTGCTGATTGCTGACGATGAACTGCCCGGCCTTCAGAACCGTTAGACGCAGTCCGGGCACCGCGAGGCTCTCGTTCTCGCAGAAGATCAGCGCCTCCGCCAGGGCCTGGGTCGCGATCGCGTGCTCATAGGGAAGATGGTTCTTTTCGCCCGAGGACGACAGTACACCGGCTTTCGCCCCGGCCCGCTGCACCAGAAACCGGATCGCCTTCAAACAGGCCTCTCCGAACTCCGGCGAGTTCGGCGACTCTCCGTGCCCGAGCAAGGCCAGCAGCGCGAGACCGGTCATCGCGCATTGGCTCGATCCCGTCCAACTGCCGTCCTCGTTCTGCGTTTCCTTCAACCAGCGCAGCCCCTGCAGCACCGCTTGCTCCGAATCCACCGAGCCACCGGCCTCCTGGATCATCCGCTCCCGGTCCTCGGTTCTCCGGCGAAGTCTCATCGCGGCCGGCATTTCAAGGTAGCCCATCGCCACCTCCATCGGGGCCGCCGAACCCTTCTCCACCGCATCCTTAACGGCCGCGACCGCTTTCGCATCCTGGAACATCCCCGCGTTCTCCAAATTCACCCCGAGGGCCACCAACGCCGCGATGTGATCTTGCCGCACCTGCTTCAGTCCCGGCTCCGCCGTTTCCATCAGCTTCCGGCTCTGCTCCGCATGGATCTTCGCCAAACCCGCCACCCCGGGATGCTCGATTTTTCCCGGAGCCAAAGTCCCCGCCTCCAAGTCATTCAAAGCGCGGAGCGCCGCCAGTTCCCCCGCCACATCCTCGGTCGCCCTCGCCTGCTCGCCGAGCTTCTTCAAGGCCGCCTTGAACTGCTCCTCCAACTTCGTCCGCGGCTCCAGCAGCACCTTGGTCCGCTCCTGCGCCGCGGTCTCAATCCCCGCCACCTCCGCCGCCGTGTCAATCGGTGCCGCCAGCACTCCGGGCGCGACGACGATCATGACCAGTGCGGAGGGCCAGAGAAACGACGGGGAAGTTCTCATGAATCCCTATCGCCCTATCTTGGCCCCAAGCATCGGTCAAAATCATTCGCCCCTGCGACCGTTCCCACCCCGGATTTCCCCTTGCCGCCCCTCCCCGGCTTTCCTAGCTTCCCCGTCCCATGAGCCGGAAACCCTTCCGTTCGACCGGTCGCACCGGACTGCTTGCCTGCGCCTTGGGCGTGGCGCTTTGGTCCGGTCCCGTCACCGGCCAGCAACCCGGCCCGATGACGCCGGCAAAGAACGCACCGGCGAATTTCGACCCATCGGACGTCTATTTCCAAGGCTGGCTGCTTTCCCGCGATGCCGAAAAGCTCCAGGCCGAGAAGAAATACGAAGAGGCCCTCGATAAATACACCCGCGCCCGACAGCTCTTCGACAGCGTCGCCACTTACTTCCCACTGTGGAAACCCGAGATGGTCACCGGCCGCCGGGCCCAGACCGCGGACTTCATCGCCGCCGTCGGCCCGGAAGCCCTGAAGCAGCGGAGAGAGCAATCCACCGCCGTCGCCGAACTCGAAGGCGGTGTCCGCACCGGAGTCGTCGAAGGCCGGACTCCGATGCCGCTGGCACCGCTCCCGGGAATCCGGGATGTCGAAACCCTGGAGACCCGCCGCATCGCCGAACTGGAAACCCGGGTGAAGGAACTCGAGGGCGATCTTTCCAAAAACCCCGACGCCATCAGCGCCGACCGCAATGCCTCGCGCGTCCAGGATCTCGCCCGGCAGCGCGATCTCGCCAAAGCAGAACACAAGCGCGCCACCGACGAACTCACCAAGCTCCGCGCGCGCTCCAGCGCCGAGCCGATGCAGGAGGAAATGCGCAAGCTCGAGTCCCAACTCCAGGCCAAGGAGCGCGAACGCGCCGCGATGAGCCAGGCGCTCGGCCAGAGCGAGGAGAAGACCCGCAAGGCCGGCGAGCAGATCGCCGCGCTCCAGACCGAACGCACCCGGCTCGCCCAGAAGGCGGCCGATCTCGAGAAGAACCTCGAAGTCGAGCGCAAGGCCCAGAACGAAGTCATCGCCGGCCAGCAAAAACAACTCCGCGAACTCCGCGACCAACTCCGCGGCAAGAACGACGAACTCGCCACCGCAAGCCAGAAGATCGCCGCGCTGGAAAACCAGCTCCACGAAGTGCGCTCGTCTTTCGACGAACTCCGCGAGGAACGCGACACCCTGCTCCGCGAAAAGGAACAGATGGCCTCACTGCTGAAGCTTAGCGAAGGCAGCCGGATCCAGGAAGTCATCGACCAGAACCTCGGCCTCGCCAAGGACCTGCGTGAGGCCGAAGCCAAGCTCAAAACCCTCAGCGATCAGAACAACGCGAACCTCGACGAGTTGACCACCGCCAAACGTGACCTTGCGATCGCCAAGAACAACATCAACGACTTCAAACGCGAGAAGACCGCGCAGGACCAGCGGATCGCCGACATGGAGCGCCGTCTCCGCACCGAAGTCGCCGGCCTCGCGAACAGCGGTGCCGACCGGGAGGAAGCCGACATGCTGCGCGCCCTGATCCAGAAGCAGCTACGGATCCAAGACCGCCGTCGCAAGCAGAGCGAGATCCTGCTGGACACTGTCCGCGACAAGGCGAAGAACGACGAGAAGATCAGCGAAGCGATCGCCCAGTTTGAGAAGGCCGAGCTCCCGCTTACCCCGCAGGAGATGGACCTCGTGAAGAGCCGCGGCCCCCGCGGCGTGGACGACGAGTTCGACTCGCCATTCAGCCGTCCAAAGGGCGAAGTCGATGCCAGCGTCGCCCGCCTGGAAACCGAAAACCTTCCCTACAACGACGCCGCCACCCGCGCCTACCTCAATGGCCGCTTCCAGTCCTGCCGCGAGCTTTTCGAACTGGTGATCGAGCGCCACCCCGGCGATGCCGACACGATGTGCCGCCTCGGCAATGTCCACCTGCGGCTCGACGATTCCTTGGCCGCCGCCGACATCTTCCGCCGCGCCACCGAGCTGAGCAGTAACAACCCTTATGCCCACCGCATGCTCGGCTACTCGCTGATGAAGACCGGCGCGCTCAGGGAAGCCGTCGAGTCGCTGAAAAAGAGCATCGAACTCGCCCCGACCAAGGCCGACGGTCGCGTGGTGCTCGGCAAGTTGTTCTTTGACCTCGGCCAGGAAGAGGAAGCCGAGGAGCAGCTCAAGTCGGCCATCGTGTACGACGACGCGATGTGGCAGCCGCATTTCAACCTCGCCTACCTCTACGCCAAGCAGGGCAAGAAGAAGCAGGGCTTGGAGTATTACCGCAACGCGATCGAACGTGGAGCCGCACCCGACTTGAAGCTCGAGAAGCAGCTCGGTAACTGACCGCCCGTCGTTCTTTTCCCGTCGCTTCCCTGCGCTTTCTAGCCCTTTTTGTTTTTGACAAAACGGAGCCAAGACCGCAATTCGCGGCCATGACCGAGTCACCTCCCGCCCGCATTTTCGCCGACCCGGCGGAAGCCTGCCGCACCCTCGCCGCGGAACTGGTCGAGCTCGTAACCGCCATCAACGCCAGCGACCGCCCCGCCGTGCTCGGCCTCGCCACCGGTCGCACCCCGCTCCCTTTCTACGCCGAGCTGATCCGCCTCCACCGCGCCGGCGAACTTTCCTTCGCCCAGGTCATCACTTTCAACCTCGACGAATACCTCGGCCTTCCCGCCGGCCATCCGGAAAGCTACCACTCGTTCATGCGCCGCGAGCTGTTCGACCACGTCGATATCCCCGTGGAAAACGTCCACATCCCCGACGGCATGGTCGCGCCGGAAAACCTCGCCGCCCACTGCGCCGCCTACGAAGACGCGATCCGCGCCGCCGGCGGCATCGACTTCCAGCTTCTCGGCATCGGCCGCACCGGCCACATCGGCTTCAACGAACCCGGCTCGCCGCGCGACAGCCGGACCCGCGAGATCGAGCTCGACCCGATCACCCGCCAGGACGCAGCCCCGTCATTCGGTGGCCTCGACCAGGTCCCGACCCACGCCATTTCGATGGGCTGCGGCACCATCCTCGAAGCCCGCAAGATCGCCCTCCTCGCCTGGGGCAGCGGCAAGGCGGCCATCGTGAAGGAAGCCCTCACCGGCCCGATCAGCGACCGCGTCAGCGCCTCGTTCCTCCAGGAACACGGCGACGCCACCTTCTACCTCGACGCCGAGGCCGGCTCCGCCCTTTGAGCACGGGGGCCAACCCGTCGGAGCGCGGCGATTCCACCCGCGCCGCCGCTCCAAAACCTTTCCGCCGTGCCGCTTGCACCCCGCGCAATCCGGGTGTATGCCGTCACCCCGGTCCGCCCAAGGGACCCTACCTCCTTCTCACATGATCAAGTGGATCCTTCAGAAAATCGTCGGCTCGAAGAACCAGCGCGAATTGCGCCGGATCCGCCCGACCGTCGAGCGCATCAAGGAAATCGAGGAAGCCCTGCAACGGGAGCCGGTGGAGAAGCTGCGTGAAAAGACCGCCAAGTGGCAGGAGCACCTGTCCCGCTACCACGAACTCCAGGTCGCCGCCAAACCGCAGCTCGAGCGCATGGACGCCGACGGTCTCGCGGACGCCGCCGCCTACATGAACGGCCGCCTCAATCGCCTGCGCGACGAATTCCCCTCGCTGCCGCCCAAGATCGAAGCCACCGCCGCCTCGATCGAAGCCGCCAAAGCCGCCTTCCACGAGATCGAGAGCGGCTTCATCGCTTCCCG
>NEUO01000110.1 GCA_002304315.1 Verrucomicrobiia bacterium Tous-C4TDCM | reverse complement strand
GGTCGAGCCTGCGGAGTTGAATCTCGTGGGTGAAAAAGCCGGTCTGGATCATAGGTCGAGACATGCCAAAGCAGGACGCAAGCCATTGATGGTCAATAAAGTATTATTTTTCGGAGTGCCCTGGTGCGTGATTATCCCGACGGCGCGGCATTTTCCGAGATCGCGAGCGGCGTGCTGGCGCTCCCGCTGGCGCGGACCAAGGGCAGCGTGATCCTGTGGTTCCGCCCGGAGACGATCCAGACGGTGAGCTGGGGCGGCAATCCGCACGACAAGCCGATGGTCACCGGTCCACAAGGCCCGCGACTCACGCCGCGAAAGTCGTTTGAGCTTTTCAGCGAGTCGGTCAAACAACGCGCGAAGCCATGGAAAAGCGTGGAAATCGAGGCCGCCCTGAGGCTGCTCGTGCTCATCATGGAGCTGGTCGTGAGCCGCTCGAATCAGCTCGCGGAGCTCAACGTGGATCTCACGCGCAGCAACGAGGAGCTCGACGCCTTTGCCTACGTCGCCAGCCACGATTTGAAGGAGCCGTTGCGTGGCATTTCCAAATACGCGCACCAACTTTTGGAAAGCGCCACCAGTGCCGATGCCGAAACGCGCCAACGCCTGGAAGGGCTGACGCGGCTCACCGTGCGCATGGATACGCTGCTCGATTCGCTGCTGCATTTCTCGCGCGTGGGCCGGGCGACGCTGCAATTCCAGCCCGTCGATCTGAATGAAGTGCTCGAAGAAGCGCTGGAGATGGTCGCCGCACGGCGCCAGGAAGTGCCTACGGAAATTCGCCTCCCCACGGTGGAATGCGACCGGATGAGGGTGCGGGAAATCTTCGTAAACCTGCTCGCGAATGCCATGAAGTATAACGATAAACCCCAACGCCAAATCGAGATCGGCTGGAGCGCGGACGACACCCGCGGACCGGTGATTTTCGTTCGCGACAATGGCATCGGCATCGAGCCACGGCACTTCGACACGGTCTTCAAAATGTTTAAACGCCTGCACGGTCGCGAGACCTTCGGTGGCGGCTCGGGCGCGGGTCTGACCATCGTCCAAAAACTCGTCGAACAGCATCACGGCAGCGTCTGGCTGGAATCGACGACTGGCGTGGGCAGCACCTTTCACTTCACCCTCAGTGAACCCGCGTTGTCATGAACATCGCCCCACCGCCCGGCTACCTCATCGTGGTGGAGGATTCCGACGAGGACTTCGCCACCGTGCTCGATGCCGCCCATGCCGCCGGCCTGCGGCATGAAATCCGCCGCGCCACCTCTGGCGAAGAATGCCTGTGGCTACTGGGAGAAAATGAACGCGAGCGCCGCGCGAATCCCAGCCTCGTGCTGCTCGATCTCAACACGCCGCTGAGCGACGGCCGCGACGCCCTCCGCAGCATCCGCCAAAACGAACGCCTGCGCGCCCTGCCGCTCGTCGTCCTGAGCACTTCGAGCAATCCGCGCGACGTGGAGTTTTGCTACGCAGCGGGCGCGAACGCCTACCACACCAAGCCCGTGAGTTATCCCGCCCACTTGCAAACCCTGCGGGATATTTTCGACTACTGGCTGACCCGCACCGTGCTGCCCTTTTCACCCTGAACCCGCCATGGAAATCGCCGCCCCATTTCACGTCCTGCTCATTGAGGATTCCCCTGATGACCGTGCCGACATCCGGCAGATGCTGCTGCGCGGCTCGCAGCGGCGCTATACATTTTCCGAGGCAGAAACGGGGTCGGCGGCTCTGCGCGCGCTGCACGAAATGGCGAATCCGCCCGATTGTATCCTGCTCGATTTCAATCTGCCCGATATGACCGCGCTCGAGATTCTCGCGGAAATGCATGCCGGCAAGCCGTTGCCGGGGTGTCCCGTGGTGGTGCTCACCGGCGTGGCGGAATGCGGCCCGCACGTCATCGGCGCTGGTGCGCAAGACTTCGTCGGCAAGAGCTGGGCGTCCCCGGAGAGCCTGACGCGGGCGATCGAAAATGCCGTGGAACGCTATGCCCTGACCCGGGAGCATCAGAAAGCATATGAGGCACTGTGCACGAGTGAGCAGCGGCTGGATCTCGGCCTGCGCGTGGCCGGCGTGGGGCTGGCGGAGGTGGATTACACGACGGGGGTGAACCACCTTTCCGCAGAGTCGGCCCGGCAGTTTGGCCTGGGCGCGAGCGCGGTCGCCGTCACGCGCGAGCGGGTCCACGCCACGTTCCACCCGGATGATCGGGCCGAGCTTGCCACGCGCATCGCCGAATCGCTGGACCCGGACGGGGCGGGCTGGTTTGCGATGGATCACCGCGTCATCTGGCCCTCGGGCGAAGTCCGCTGGCTGCGGGTGCGCAAGCAGGTGACCTTCGCTGGCGAAGGCCGCGCCCGCCGCCCGGCGCGCGCCGTGCTCGCGACCGTCGACATCACGACGGAGAAGCGCGCGGAGGAGCGGTTGCGGCTCTTTGAACAAGTGGTCAACGGGATTCGAGATGCGGTCATCATTACCGAGGCCGAGCCCATCAACGAGCCGGGACCGAGTATCGTGTATGTGAATCCTGCCTTTACCGAGATGACCGGCTACACGGCGGCGGAAGCCATCGGGAGATCTTCTCATTTGCTGCAAGGGCCGAAATCAAGCCGCGCCGCGCTGGAAAAGATCCGGGCCGCGCAGGAGAACTGCCAGCCGGTGACCGTGGAGGTGACGAACTACCGGAAGGACGGCACGGAGTTCGAAGTGGAGTTTTCGATCATGCCGGTGGCGAATGAGCACGGTTGTTTCACGCACTGGGTCTCCCTGCAACGCGATGTGAGCGAGCGGAACCGTGTCGCAGAAGCACTCGCCCAGAACGCCGCGCTGTTTGCCAAAATCATCGAGCAGGCACCAGGCGGGGTGTATGTGATGGATGCGCAGCTTCGGGTGCGGGAGGTGAACGCCGAGGCTCTGCCAATCTTCGCCAACATCCAGCCGGTGATCGGGCGCGAGATCGGCGAAGTGATGGAAACGCTCTGGGGACCGGAACTGGGGCAGGAATGCACGGCGATCATCCGGCACACACTGGAAACGGGAGAGCGCTACATATCACCACGCTTTGACCATCAGCGCCAAGACATCGGCGTGGCGCAGGCCTACGAATGGGAAACGCAGCGCCTCACGCTGCCGGACGGCCAGCACGGCGTGGTCTGCTATTTCCAAGACGTGACGACCCGGGAGCGAGCAGCGGCGGCGCTGCGGACCGAAGTCACCGATCGGAAGCAAGCCGAGGAACAACTGAGCCAGCTCAACGCCGACTTGGAGCAGCGCGTCGCCGAGCGCACCGCCCAGCTGGAGGCAAAAGCCGCCGAGATGGCGCTGACCTCCCGCTACAAGTCCGAGTTCCTCACCAACATGAGCCACGAGCTGCGCACGCCGCTCAATCCCATCATCCTCCTCAGCCAGCAGCTCACCGAAAACAGAGCAGGCAATCTCACCCGCAAGCAAGTCGAGTATTCCCAGCACATCCACTCCTCCGGCACCGAGCTGCTCACGCTCATTAGCGACATTCTCGACCTCTCTAAAATCGAGTCCGGCACCGTCAGCATCGAGGTGGAGGAAATTCCCTTCGCCGAGCTGCACAGCACCATTGAACGGAATTGCCGGTACATCGCCGAGGCGAAGAACCTGCCCTGCCACGTAACCTTCGCCCCCGACCTGCCGCCGGCCATGGTCAGCGACCCGAGGCGCCTCCACCAGATCCTCAAAAACCTGCTCTCCAACGCCATCAAGTTCACCGCCCTCGGCAAAGTCGAAGTGAACGTGGATGTGGCCACGCAGGGCTGGACACCCGATCACCTCGTACTCAGCAAGTCCCCGCAGGTCATCGCCTTCGCCGTCACGGACACGGGCATCGGCATCGCGCCGGAGAAGCAGCGGCTCATCTTTGAGGCCTTCCAGCAGACCGACGCCAGCACCGCCCGCAAATACGGCGGCACCGGCCTCGGACTCGCCATCAGCCGCGAGCTGGCAACGCTGCTCGGGGGCGAGATCAAGCTCAGCAGCATACTCGGCCAAGGCAGCACCTTCACCCTTTATTTACCGCTCCACCACACCGGCCCCAACAACGTCTGCACCGTGCCGACAACGGTGCCGCTCGCGTGGAAGCTCATCGGAACGCCGCCACCGCCCGTACCAGACGCAGCATTGCGTGGCCGCAAAGTGCTCGTGGTCGATGACGACGCCCGCAACATCTTCGCACTCACCGCCGCGCTGGAGGAGCACGAGATGGAAGTAATCGCTGCGACCAACGGCCGCACCGCCATCGACTTCATCCATCAAACCCCGAACATCGCACTCGTGCTGATGGACATCATGATGCCCGAGATGGACGGCTACGAAACCATACGCGAGATCCGCAGCGCCCCCGAGTTCCGTACGCTCCCGATTCTGGCGCTCACTGCGAAAGCGATGAAAGGCGACCGCGAGAAATGCCTGGACGCGGGGGCCAGCGATTACATCGCGAAGCCGGTGAACACGGATCAGCTCTTGTCGCTGATGCGTGTCTGGCTTTTCCGCTAAAAACCATGGACCAACCCATCAACATCCTGATCGTGGACGATGAGCCGAAAAACCTCACCGTGCTCGAAACCGTGCTGGCCGACCCGGGTTATCGGCTCGTCCGCGCGGAATCCGCCGACCAGGCGCTGCTCGCGCTGGTCGCCGAGGAATTCGCGCTGCTCATCCTCGACATCCGCATGCCCGGCATGACCGGCTTCGAGCTGGCGCAGATCATCAAAGAGCGGAGGAAAACCGCGCGCGTGCCGATCATCTTCCTCACGGCCTACTACAACGAAGACCAGCACGTCCTCACAGGCTACGACAGCGGCGCTGTGGATTACCTGCACAAGCCGGTGAACGCGTCCATTCTCCGCTCGAAGGTCGCCGTCTTTGCCGAGCTGCACCGCACCCAGCGCGAGTGCGGGCTGGCCAACCGCACCCTGCTGGCCGAAATGACTGAACGCCGCCGGGCAGAGGAGCAACTGCGCGTGCTGAATGAAACGCTCGAACAGCGCGTGGCCGAGCGCACGGAGGCGCTGCGCGAAAGAGAAGAACGGTTGCGCCGGATCTTCAAGCAGTCGCCCGCGGGCATCGTGCAGACCGACGTGCATGGCAACATGACTTTGGTGAACGACCGCTGGTGCGAGATGCTCGGCTTCAGCCGGGCCGAGCTGCTGGGGAGGAATGTGGCCGACGTCACCGATGCGAGCAGCCTGGAATTGACGTGCGAAAACGTCCGGTGGCTCGCGGAGGGCGGACCGGATTTCCAGATCGAAAAAAACTACCGCCGCAAGGACGGCACGATCTTGCAGGTGCAGAGCAACATGGCCGGGCTGCGGGATGCCGCGGGTCGCTATCAAGGCCTCCTCGCCGTCGTGCTCGACATCACCGAACGCAAGCGGGCGGAGGAAACCGTGACGCGGCTGGCGGCCATTGTCGAGTCGTCCCACGACGCGCTTTTCAGCGAAGATCGCGAGGGGATCGTGACCAGTTGGAATCGCGGGGCGGAACAAATCTTCGGCTACCGCGCGGACGAAATCATCGGCACGTCCATCATGCGGCTCATCCCCGAGGCTCGGCAGGAAGCGGAGCATGAGATGCAGCGGAACATCGCCGCCGGGCAGCGTGGGGGGACTTTTGAAACGATCCGGCAAGCGAAGGACGGGCGGGAGTTTCACGCGTCGATCACCGTCTCACCGCTGAAGAATGCGGCGGGCAAAATCATCGGCAGCTCGCGGGTCGTGCGCGACATCACCGAGCGCAAGGCGGCGGAGGAGGCGTTGCTGGCGAATGAGGAGCGCATGCGTCTGGCCACGGAGGCGACGGAGGTGGGGATTTGGGAATGGAACCTTTTCACCGGCTTCATCCACTGGGATGCGCAGATGTTCCGGATTTATGGAGTGGTGCCGACCGCGGATGGCCTGGTGACCTACGAGACATGGCGCCGCGCCTTGCTGCCCGAGGATCTGGTGCCCCAGGAGGAACTGCTCGCCGATACCGTGCGCCGGCTCGGCAAGAGCACCCGCGATTTTCGCATCGTCCGCGCGGACAATGGGGAATGCCGCTGGATCCAAGCCGTGGAAACTGTCCGCACCAATGAGGAAGGCAAAGCGGAGTGGTTGGTCGGCACCAACCTCGACGTGACCGCACGGACGAACGCCGAGCGCGCCATCCGCGAGGAAGCCCAAAGGAAAGACGAGTTTCTCGCGATGCTGGGCCACGAGCTGCGCAACCCGCTCAACGCCATCCGCCACGCCGTGCAGATTGGCGTCGAAGCGCCTCAGAACCACGTGGCCTGCCAAGCGGCCGCCAAGGTCATCGACCGCCAGAGCATGCAACTTTCCCGCATGGTGGATGACCTGCTCGATGTGGCGCGAATCAATCGCGGCCGCGTCGAACTGCGCGTCGAAGCACTGGATCTCGGCCCCTTGCTGGAACAGGCGATCGCCGCCGTACGCCCGCTTTTCGACGGTCGGGGGCAGACCTTCACGAGCGACATCGGGAGCCAGCTCCGCGTGAATGGAGACGCGCCGCGGCTTGAGCAGGTTTTCGTGAATCTTCTCACCAACGCCGCGAAGTACACGCCGGGGAACGGCCGCATTTCACTTCATGTGCGGCATCAAAAGGGCGAGGTGGTGGTGACCATCACCGACAGCGGCGCAGGCATTCCACCCGAACTCCTGCCCCGCATCTTCGACCTCTTCCGCCAGGCGGACAGCACCCTCGACCGTGCGCTCGGCGGCCTCGGCATCGGCCTCAACGTGGTGAAATCGCTCGTCGAAATACACTTCGGCCGCGTCACGGTCGAAAGCCCCGGCACCAATGCCGGCACCACCGCCACCGTGAGCCTGCCGTCGCTGCTCGAGTGGTCGGCCGCCGGGAGCGCGCCCGCGGCGCCCCCCATCGCCGCCGCCCCGCCGAAGCCCGTGCGCGTGCTCATTGTGGATGACCACATCGACGCCGCCTAGACACTCGAACTCCTCCTGCGGCTACGTGGCTGCGAAGCGCGCTGCGCCCACAGCGGCCCCGCCGGCGTGGCGGCCGCCCGGGAATTCCGCCCGGAAGTCCTGCTCCTCGACCTCGGCCTCCCCGGCTTCGACGGCTATGAGGTCGCCCGCATCCTTCGCGCCGAAGCGCCGTTTGCCGACGCCCTCTTCATCGCCATCTCCGGCTATGCCCAGGACAGCGACCGTCAGCGCTGCCTCGCCTCCGGCTTCGACGATCACTTCCCCAAACCGTTCGACTTATCAAAACTCCTCCAAGTCATCCATTCGCGCCCTTATCAGGAGCGCGGAACCCACGGGCATTTCCCTCCTTGCGCTCCCGTCGGAGGGCCTCCTTAGTGACCGCCATGCAACCTCGAAACCCGATGACCCTCCGACTCCTTGTTGGACTCGCCACCTTCCATCCGCTCCTCTCATCCGCCGGCACCCTCGCAGGTGAAGCGGATGCCTTCACCGCCCCGGATGGCCTGAACTTCTTCACCGGCATGAGCGTCGCCCAGGCCGAGTTCATCGGCAGCCTGGGCATGGACTTCGACAATTCCGCCGCGGAGGTCGACGCCTACAGCTTCGAACTCTCGGCCTTTCTTTCCAAGCCCATCGGACTCTTCGCGGGCTATTCGATGCTGCCCTACTTCCAATACGAAGCGAATTTCCTCCGCCCCGAAGGCATACCGGCCGGCATCCCGCTCGACGATGAGGATCTCCACGAGATCGATCTGTCGCTCTTCATCTACAAGATGGAATCCGGGTCGCCATGGATCACCGGTGCCTGGATCAATCCCTCGCTCTCCACCGATTTTGAAAGCGTTTCCGGCGACGACTTCTTCTTCGATCTTGCCGTTGCCGCCGGCTATCGCGTCAGCGACACCCTGATCCTGGGTGCCGGAATCGGAGCTCTGAACTTGACCGGCGACACCGCTGTTTACCCGGGCATCGGATTCTCCTGGAGCCCAACCGAGGACCTCTACTTCACCCTCTACGGCCCGAATTTCCGCGCTGGCTGGGAACTCACCGATTCCTGGCGGCTGGGCTTCGAAGTCCGGCCCAACGGCGGCATCTGGAACATCGACACCGCGGGTGGCACCCGGAACATCGAGTTCAGCTCGTTCCGCGTCGGACTCGGCTCGTCCCACCGCCTCACCGAGAAGCTTTGGCTTTCCTTTGGCGGCGGCGTGACCGTCGGCAACTCGCTCAACATCACCAACACTCACGGGTCGGACCTGTACAAGAACACGCTCGATGATCTCGACGAAGGCTATTACGGCTTCGTCTCGCTGAGCTTGAAGGCCTGGTGATCAGGCGCCTTTCTTTCCACCGAGGATCTCGCGCAGCCGCGGCCACTGCTCGCGGCTGACGATGTAGCCGACACAACCGTCCCGGCCGCAAAGGCAGGGATGGTCCTCGTAGCAGTCGACGTCGAAAGCGTAGTCGAAAGTGAGCTCATCCCCGGCGGCGATGTCGGTTAGAGAGTGGATGAAGATGCGCTTGCCTTCGATCCATGCCTCGCAGTTCGGACCGCACGAATGGTTGATCAGGCGCGCCGTGTTCCATGGCACGTTGCCGTCGATGTCCCACTTGTCGGTCAGCGTGAAAATGTAAACCGCGGCGTCCCCGTTCTTCTGGGCCTTCGCGTGCTGGGCCCAGGCGCGGCGCTCGCTCTCCTTCTTGTCGATAAGCTCGCCGACATACTCGATGATCTTGGTTCCCGCCGCGATGTCGCGGGTCGCATAGACCCCGCGCCCGTGAATTTGGGACCCTTGGATTTCGCACAGGTCGCTCTGCCCGCGCGCCCAGAGTTTCTTGAGTTTCTTGGCCAGGCTGGCCTCTTCCAGATGCTTGTTTGATTGATGGCCCATGTTGCTCCGGCTGCTGTTCCTCATTACTTCTTTTCCTCGTGATCCCGCTTGATTTCCGGCAACACCAGCGTGTCCGGAAGAGTGATGAACAAGCGGCGCAACTCCGGCACTGTCACGCCGGAACCGTCGATGAATGTCCAATCGTTCTCGTCCTTGTCGGAAATCGCCACTTGAAAGCCGCTGCTGGTGATCACGAGGAACTTGGGCAGCGCGCCCCCCTGCCCCGGCTGGGTGATCCGATATTCGGTGACGGTTGGAATCAGCAGCAGCCACTGCTTGTAGATCATCTTTTCGACCTTCTTCCCGTTTTCTTCCACCACTTCCTTCCCCGGCCCGACCTCATACGCCGTCGGAATCCCTTCCGGCCGGAAGGACAACACCTGCACTCCCTGCTCGTTCATCTGTTTGACGATGCCTGCGAGCTTGGCATCCAGCTTCTCCATCCCGCCCTCGCGCTTTGCCACGCTTTCCTTCCACTGCGGATACATCCGTTTAATCGCCTCCTGGTGCCTGCCAAGAACCACCTGGTCGCCCATCGCCTTGACCGCTGCGACCGCGGCGGAGGTGACCTCCGCCGGAGCGGCCACCTGGGCATCCACCCCGGACAACACCATCAAGAGCATCGCTGCTGAAAGGACCATACGCTTCACACCGCATGGATGGCCCGTGCCTTCCCCGGCGTCAAGCGCGCCTGACTTGCGTCGCCTTCTTCAGCCTTTTTAAAAAACGTTATTCCCAATCCGTGAATCCGCTTTGCTTCCCCCCAGCCCTTTGCCACGCTCTCCACCCCATGTCCAAACAGGCACTCGGTAAAGGGCTCGGCGCCTTGATCCGCAAACAACCCGGCAGCCCCGCACAAGAAGCAGCTAATAATGTCGATGGCCACGGCCGCGCCCGCGAAGTCGCGATCGACCGCGTCGTCCCCAGTCCGCTCCAGCCCCGCACCATCTTCGTCGAGACCCCCCTCGACGAACTCGTCGAGTCGATCCGCCAGCACGGCATCATCCAGCCGCTGATCGTCCGCTTGGTCGAGGGCAACTACGAACTCATCGCCGGCGAACGCCGCTGGCGCGCTTCGAAAAAACTCGGCCTCGCCACCGTGCCGGTCATCGAGCGCGAGGCCTCCGACCGCGACGTGCTGGAGATGGCACTCATCGAGAACCTCCAGCGCGAGGACCTCAACGCCATCGAGGAAGCCTCCGGCTATGTGCGCCTCGCGAAGGAATTCTCAATGAAGCAGGAAGAGATCGCCGGCCGCGTCGGCAAGTCCCGCGCCAGCGTCGCCAACGCGATGCGCCTGCTCGACCTCCACCCCGACGTCCAGCTCCTCGTCGCCCAGGGCCGCCTCAGCGTCGGCCACGGCAAAGCCATCCTTTCGATCAAGGACAAGGACGCCCAGCTCCTCGCCTCCGACCAGATCCTCAAGAAGAGCCTCAACGTCCGCGCGGCCGAAAAGCTGGCCCAGACCTTCGATCCCTCCGCCGCTGGGGACGACGGCAAGCCACGCGGCGCCGCCAGCACCCCGGCCGTGCCCGACGCCCATTTCCGCGCCCTTCAAAACAAGCTGCGCGACCGCTTCGCCACCCACGTCTCGATCCATCACGGCGCGAAAAAGGGCCGCATCGAGCTGGAGTATTACGGCGACGACGACCTCCAGCGCCTGCTCGACCTGCTCGGCATCGAGGATCTCTGAAGCAAGCCTTTCTCTTCCCCGAAAAGCGTCCCTCACCCGTTCTGGACAACCCGTGAAACGAGTCCCTCTCGCGATCCTGCTGGTCGTGGCAACCATCGCCGCCTGGTACTTTACCCGTGGACCCAAGCAGCCGGAAACCGGCACCCGAGTTCCTTTCGAGGTCATCTCCGCCGATCTCGCCGGACAGTTCTCCGGGGAAAAAGCGTATTCCCAGGTCAAGGCCCTCGTCGAGATCGGCCCTCGCCCGCCTGAGAGCGATGGCTATGAAGAAGCCCTCGTCCTTCTTGAAAAGGAGTTCGCCTCCCAAGGCTGGGAGACGCAACGGCAGACCTTCACGAAGGCCGATACCGTCGTGGGTGCCAAATCCTTCACCAATCTCCTCGCGCGCCACTCCGCCGGAGAACGCGACTGGAACCGCTCCACCCCGGTGGTCATCGGCGGCCACCTCGACAGCAAGCTCATCGACAGCTTCAAATTCGTGGGGGCCAACGACGGGGGCTCCTCCACCGGCGTCATCCTCGAACTCGCGCGGGTGATGGCCACCCGACCTGCCGATGCGGCAAAGGTCGAGTTCGTCCTCTTCGACGGCGAAGAGGCGTTCCTGCCGGACATCACTCCCGCCGACGGCCTCTACGGCAGCAAGTACTACGCCTACGCGATTTCCAACCGCGCCACCTGGCCGTCGCTCGGTATCGTAATCGACCTCGTCGGCGACTCGCGCCACGGCTTCTACTACAATCCCGAAGCCCCGCCCTCCTTCGCCACCACGGTCGAAAAAGTTGCCGCGGAAACCGGGCTTCAACTGAAGCGTCCTCCCGGCCCGATCATTGACGACCACGTGCCGCTCCAAAACACCGGCCTCCCCTGCCTCCACCTCATCGGCGACTTCATGAACATGCCCTACTGGCACCAGCCGGGCGACACCATGGAAGTCATCGACGCCAAGGCCCTCGAGCAGGCCGGCCGCGCGACCTTGAAGTTCCTCGCCGAGGTCAAGCCGTAGCGTTTACTTCACCCGGGCCGGTGCCATCAGCGTGAGTTCGTGGATGCTCCAGTATTTGCCCGGCTTCCGTCCCTTCTGATGAACCTTCAGGAATCGGACATTCGCCGGAGAGGAGAAGGTCACCGAGGTGCTTGAAGTCTTCCCTTCTCCTTTGGCGAGCTTTGTCCAGGTCTTGCCATCGACACTGCCCTCGATCTCGTAGTCACGGGCGGTTTCATTGGGAGAAGCCGCACAATGAAGTTCGATGCCGGCGACCTCGCTCACCGACGGCAGCTCGACCTGGAACCACATGCCCGGAGCCTGCTCCTTCGCGCTGTCCCAGCGGGTCGCAGGATCACCATCGATGCACTTTGCGAGCGCACCCGGGTTGTGGCTCGCCGATAGCTTCCAGCCGCTGCGGTCCGCCATCGGCTGCGGTAGCAGCGTCCGCAACTCCTCGATCGTCCACGGTTTCACGCGGGTCCCCGTCTTCTTCCTCAAGGCGGCAACCTGCCGGGCGTCCACGAACTCGCCGCTGTTGCCGAAAGCATTTCGGACATAACTCGTGATGTCCGCCAGCCAGGCGTCGCTGTTGTTCCCCTGAGGGATCATCTGCGATTCGTAAGTCTTGCCCTCGATCGGCCCCTCTAGACCGTGGAGCAGCACCCGGAGCATGGAATCGCCCTGCCGGACGGTCGACGACCCGGCCATCGGCGGCGCGAGGGTCTGGCCCTTGAGCCCCGGAATCGGCGTGCCGAGGCCGTCCGGTCCGTGGCAGGCAAAGCAGACTTCCTGATAGATGGCCCTGCCTCGCTCAAGTTGCTTGCGCTCCGCAGGAGCGAAGGATTTGGAAAGCGTCGGCCCCGTCTCCAGCAGGGCGTTGCCGAGCTCCTGCAGACCCGCGGAGCCCGAGGACGTCAGCCGCTGGACCGCGTCCTCCTTCCACTGCGGGAATTGGTGCAGTTTGGCCGTCAGCACCGACTGGAGCTTCACTTGGACCTCCGCATCGTCACCCGCGGACCGGATGTCGGCGACCAATGATGCATCGCCCGCCTTGAGCAGCGTCTCGCTCGCGCGGATCGCCTGCACCCGCAGCCGGGCATCGGCATCCTTCATCCCGGCACGGGCCATATCCGGAGTCAGCGCGCCGAGCCCTTCCAAGGTCCACATCGCGTGGATCCGGGCAAGGTGATCCGGGTGACTGCGGTAGATCTCCGCCAGCGCGGGCACCACCGACTTGTCGGCTTTGACAATCAGCAGGCGCTGCGCGGTATCGCGCCACCAACCGTTGGGATGGGCCAGGTGCTTCACCCAATCGGCGGGAGATTCCTGCAACATCCGCGGCGGTGGACCCGGTTTGAAATCCTTGTGAACCAGCCGCCAGACGCGACCGCGGCCGACGTTCTTCTGGAACCCGTGCTGTGCCACCACCTTGCGGAGATAGGAGCCCTCGCGGACCCAGTTGCCCTCCTGGATGATGCCGCGATAGATATCGACGATGTAGAGACACCCGTCCGGCCCGGTTGTCATGTTGAGCGGGCGGAAGCAGAGATCGGTGGAGCGGATGAACTCGGACTGCGGATGGGGATTGGAAAGCACGGTGACGCCATCCTTGTCCGTGACCACCGCGCGCCGGATCAGACGACCGACCGGCTCGGGCAGGAAAGCATTGCCGACAAGTTCCGCCGGAAGCCGATCACCGCGGAAGATTGTCTGTCCCGCGCAACCGGTGAAGTGGTTGAGCGTGCCGTCCTCCCGCGACTTGCCAGGCCCGCCTTGGAAATCGCGGACGCCTACCAGCGGCCAAGTGACATCGAAGTCTTTCTCCTTCTGCGACGGGACATTGACCGCCCCGTAAACGATGGGGAACTGGTAGTTCCAGAAGCCCTTTTCACCGCCGGCATTGCTCCACCACATCTTGCCGTAGTTGTCCTGCGCCAGTCCCCACTGCCCGCCGTTGCCGGGCGTGGACTCTTTCAGCGGCGCGCCGCCCTCGCCGTTCCAGCGCAGCCGGAAGGCGTTGTAAGTCGTGTAGATCCAGTTGTCCAAGCCCCACACCAGTCCGCTCGGCTGATGCTCCATGTTGCCCCCGCGCGGGCCGCCCTCGAACCAGACCTTGCTCTCGTCGGCCTTCCCGTCACCGTCAGCATCGCGGTGCACGGTCAGGTCGAGGGTGTTGGTCGTTCCCAAAAGGATCCGGTCGTCCAGCGGCAGGATCATCCGCGGCAGCAACACGTTCTCCAGATAGACCGAATGACGGTCGAAATTCCCGTCCCCCTTGGAGCTCATGTGCTTGCTGACCACGCTGCGCGGCGTGATCTCGTCGCTGCCGTCGATGTCCTGCATGTAGGTGCGCATCTCGGCCAGATACATCGCCCCGTCCGGATCGAAGGCGATCGCCACCGGCTCCTTGATTTGCGGCTCGCTCAGCACCAGTTCGAGCGAGTATCCCTCCGGCAGCTCAACCGTTTTGAGGAACTCCGCGGGTGTCAGATACGGAACCTGGGGCTGGGGCGAAAAGTCGTTCGGTGCCGGGACTTCCGCCGCCCGGAGGCCCGGGATCAGGAACAACGAGAGGCTGGCAAAGCGGGCACGGGTCGAAGGAACCATGCCCCTTTACGCAGCGGGTGCTCGGTGGTTTTTCAGGAACCCGTGACATGACACGGGAAGTGCTGAAAGCGGGTCACAGACCCATGATGATCTCGCAGTTTGGCAACTTCGCTTTCAAAGCCTCGACGCCAGCCGCATCGACCCTGGTCTGCCACAGGTAGAGCTTCTTGAGATTCGGGAGCGCGGCGAGCTTCAGCACGCCCTGGTTGGTGACTGGGGTACCGTACAGATTCAGCGACTCAAGATTCGAGAGCTTCGCCAAGGCATCCAGCCCTGCGTCGGTGAGCGCGGTTTCCGCAAGACGCAGCGAGCGCAACTCATCGGCGCTTTCCAGTAGCTTCACCCCCTGGTCGGTAACCGTGCAGGAAGAGAGATCGAGGGAGACCATCGCTGGCAATACGGGTGCGAGCTTTGCCAGATCGTCGTCGCCGAAGTCCTTGCGCATGCTCACCGCGGTGAAAGTAACGCCACTGGACGCCTGCGATTCGAAATTCAGTGCCGCCGGGAACTCCTTGCGCAGGCGCTCGACGTCCACCTTCACCGACTCACGCTTCTCCGCGCTCTTCTTGATCTCGCCCTCCGCAGCGGCCTTCTGCGCCGCCAACACCTCTGGCGGCACCACCTTGCCGAGCGCCTCTTTCACGGCGTCGGGAGCTTCCAGATCGGCCAACTTCGCATCCTTCGATGCCCCCTTGTCGATCCACCACTTGATCAGCACCACCTCATGGGGAGCGAGATCCTTCTTGCCCTCGGGCGGCATATGCTCGTCGTCGTCCTCAGGCAGGTCCATGCGGACGACGATGTTGCTGTCGTCCACCTTGCCGTGGACGATTCCGTCGCCTTCCTTGCCGCCCTTCACAAGCAGGTCGTATTCGTCCATCCGGTACTTGCCCTTCTGCTTGTCTGCGTTGTGGCACGAGTAGCACTTCTGTTCGAGAATCGGGACGATGATGTCGGTGTAAACCACCTGCTCGGCCGGCGGTTTGGCGTCCGCAGTGGGCTTGGATCCACCGCCATCCTTGCCGCCCTTCTCTTCCTTGATTGGCAGCCCAATCAGCTTCCGGACCTCGTTCGGCGCGTATTTCGTCAGATAATCCTCACCGTGGGTCAGGGAAGCCCCGTCGTGACTGGCGTATCCCATCACTCCCGAACTCCCGAGCAAGAGCAGCCAGAAGAACCAGGCCCCGCGTCCGTCGGCGACATCGACCCAGACCTTGACCACGAAGGCGGCAACCGTGCCGCAGGCGAAGATGATGCCGCCATTCAGGTGACGCTCCGCCAGTTCCTGCCCGTAGTCCCCGGGCATGCTGTAGTAGAGAACGAAGCCAAGCAGCACCGCGACCACGGCGGAAGCGGCGGCAAAGAACATCGCGACCTGGGTCGAGCTTCCGGGCTTCCTCTTCGAAAAAAGCCGCCCGGTTTCCAAGGCCAGCACCAAAAGCAGCATACCGATTGGCAGATGGAGCAGCACCGGGTGGAAGCGGCCGATGAACTTCGCCATGTCCGGCAGGCCCTCCTCCGGCGGTGGACCCGCCCAGAACGGCAGGATTGCCAGCGCGGCGATGACGACCAACCCGATCAAGGTCAGGAATACGGGGCCTTTCAAGGTTCGGCGGGGTGATTCAGATTCAGTCATGGACAGGTGTGTTACGCGGAAGCGGAGCGGATTTTTCGATGGATATGCCTGAAAGATCAAACGTCAACCACCGGCCCGGGCGCTTTGCCGTTATCTTTCGTCTTTTTGCCGAGGAATGGGATGAAGCGGGTCAGGTCGATCCCGAGCACTGCCATGGATTTGACGAAGATTAGCAGCGCGGTGGCCTCGTCGATGATCGGGATCGGGTCCAGCGGGCCGATCATCGGCCCCCAAATCAGCAGGTAGAGCCCTGAAACCAATGCGAAGATGAAGGCGATTAGCTTTTTCACGGCGAGAGATTAGCCTCAAAACGGTTTTGATCCAGCCTTGATCGCACGAGGGTCTTTCAAGATCCCCCCAGGTTTCCGGCCGTAATCGCGGCCCTCCCTCGCTCGCCGTTGCGGAAATTCCACCGCGAGGCGCGTTACGGCGGGGCTATCCCACCGACCTCACCTTCAATTCCCGCAGCGCGTGCAAGCTGCCGACAGCATCCTGCCGGACCCTTCTCGCCCCGGTCTTGCGCTTCGCTCCAAAGTAGCTCCGGCAGCCGTTGAACACCCCTTCCACGAAGCCCTTGCTCCCGATCGCCACCCCGTCGCTGAACCACCGCACCCGGCACCGCAGCAAGTCCGCCCGCGACAGCTTCCCGCCGCTCTTCAACACCGCCTCCACCCGCTCCTT